>NZ_PSYC01000076.1:0-612 GCF_002931515.1 Pseudoclavibacter sp. RFBG4
GGCTGCTCATCTGACTCGCTCCTCTGGTTTGATGTCGAGCCCGGTGACCCGCACGGTGACCTGGTCCACGTGGGAGCCCGTGAGGCTTTGCACGCGGTCACGGATGGTGGTCTTCGCAGCCTCGACTCGCTCGAGGAGCGGGCCTCCGCTGCGGGAGATGGAGCTCGGCTGCTCGCGGATGCGAGCCAGCGAGGGCACGCGGATGGGGGTGCTGAGTCGCAGTGCGAGCTTGCCGTTGTGGTCGTCGAGGTCGACGCTGACGCTGCCAGCGTCGACCCCGAGCGCGTCACCGGCGACAGCTGACACGAGCCTGTTCAGCGCCTTCGCGGTGACTCGTGTCGTGCCTCGCTGCGCCGCGCCGCCCGGAGCCGTCGCGGCGATGCTCATGAGGACGTGTTCCGTCCGCGGAGGACGTCAACGAGTGCACTGGCGTTGAGCTTGCCGTCGAGGATCCGACCGACCAGTCCGCCGATCAGCATCGCGATGACGACGAAGAAGAACGCCCAGAACCCCAGGATGATCCAGGTGAGCGCGAGGACCGCGCCGATGAGGATGCCGGTTCGGGTGAGGGATGCGGTGTTCACTGGACTCGCGCTTCTTCCGTCTTGTCGT
>NZ_PSYC01000049.1:0-70224 GCF_002931515.1 Pseudoclavibacter sp. RFBG4
GTTCTCGGGGCTGCGATGGGGTGAGACTGACCTATTCGGGGTGGCGCGGTGGCGACGGGGGTGGCGCGGTGGCGACGGCGGAGGCGATGGCGACGGCGATGGCGGTGGCGGGAGGGGGCAGGCGTTGGTCGGGTGTGAGCGGAGCGCCGTAGAGTGCTCTCATGCACGGTGAGTACAAGGTTCCTGGCGGGAAGCTCGTCACAGTCGACCTCGAGGTGGAGGGCGGTCGCATCGTCGATCCGCACCTCGCCGGCGATTTCTTCCTCGAGCCCGATGAGGCGCTCGACGACATCAACAGCGCACTGCGGGGGCTCGCCGCCGATTCGTCGGCGGAGGACATCTCGGCGGCGGTTCGGGACGGCCTGCGGGAGGACGCGACACTGCTCGGCGTCACGCCGGAGGCGGTCGGCGTCGTCGTGCGCCGTGCCGTTCTCGGCGCCAGGGACTGGCGCGCGTACGACTGGCAGATCCTGCATCCGGGGCCGCTGTCGCCCCGCGAGCACGTCGCCCTCGACCAGGTGCTGACGGAGGAGGTCGGCGCCGGCCGTCGACCGGCGACGCTGCGGCTGTGGGAGTGGGATGAGACGGCAGTCGTCCTCGGCTCGTTCCAGTCGGTGAAGAACGAGGTCGACCAGAAGAACCTCGACAAGTACGGGGTGCAGCTGGTGCGGCGCATCACGGGCGGCGGGGCCATGTTCATGGAGGCCGGTTCGGTGGTGACGTACTCGCTGTACGTGCCGAGCGATCTGGTGCATGGCATGTCGTTCGCGGAGTCGTACGCGTTCCTCGACTCGTGGGTGCTGGATGCGTTGCACGGCCTGGGCATCAACGCGAGGTACGAGCCGCTCAACGACATCGCGAGCCCGTCGGGGAAGATCGGCGGGGCGGCGCAGAAGCGGCTCGGCTCGGGTGCGGTGCTGCACCACGCGACGCTCAGCTACGACATCGACGGCGACCGCATGACGGAGGTGCTGCGCATCGGCCGGGAGAAGCTGAGCGACAAGGGCACGCAGTCCGCGAACAAGCGGGTGAGCCCGCTGCGCTCGCAGACGGGACTTGAGCGTTCGGCGATCATCGACCATTTCAAGCAGACGTTCGTGGAGCACTACGGCGGCACGCCGGGTGAGCTCACCGAGGACGAGCTGGCGCGTGCGCGCGAGCTGGCGCAGTCGAAGTTCGCTTCGCGGGAGTGGACGCACCGGGTTCCGTAGTCCGTGGCGCGTGCCGCGTCAGAGGATGGTGAGCCGCCAGCGGGCCAGGCGGTCCTCGCCTGCCGGGCGTGCGAGGCATGTCGCGAGCACGCCGCCCGGCCCGGCCCGGAGGAGCACCTCCGTGTGGTCGCCATCTCTGGGCTCGACCAGAACGTCGCCGGCGGGGGTCGGGAACCGGAACGCCCGCGTCCAGGTGCGCCAGGGCGTCCCCGCGATGCTCAGGCGCTTCGCGTCCGGCCCGTCGCCGAGGTCGATGTGCTGGGCGGTCGCCGGTACGAAGACGAAGACTGCGAGCTCGTCGGTGCCGGGTGCTCGAGTCGGATCGCTCAGGGAGATGTCGATCGCTGAGAAGTCGGCGTTCGGCTGCACGCCCCAGCGTCGTCCGTCTGCACTCGAGCCGTCGAGGGTGAAGCTGGCGTCATGCGACGCCCATTCGACGCCGTGGTCTGGCGTCGTACGATCGCGGAGGCTTGCGACCCAGGCTGCTGCTGGCAGGCGGTTGAGGGGGCCGATGGAGCGGCTGCGTGGCTGGGAGGAGTCCAGCACGTGGATGCCGCGGTGCCGCCAGGCGTGGAGGCCCGTCGCGGCGGACACGTCGAGGCCGCCCGCGGGAGTGAGGACGCCGGCCTCGTGTGCGGCTCGCGTCGGCAGCCCTCGGGGTGGAAGTGGAAGCGGAAGCGGAAGCGGAAGCGGTGGCGTCTGCGTGGTTATGGGCATCCGTGTCTGCTGTCCGTCGCGGAACTCGATGCGGTAGGCGATGGTGCCGGTGCCGGTGCCGGTGCCGGTGCCGGTGCCGGTGCTGCTGATTCGGGCCAGGTGCGGTCCTTCGACTCGCCAGGCGCCCGAGGCGAGCCCGGTCACGTCGATGCCGATTCCGCTGTGCCTCTCACGCCAGCTCGCTCGCATCCCGAGCGCTTCGTACGTGTGGGCAGCGCCGACGGCGGGTTCGAAGTCGGTGGCCTCGGGAGGCCAGATCCCGCGCACCACGTGGGCCGAGCGCTCGTCGCGGCCGCGTGCCGTGACCGTCAGCTCGGCGTCGCGGAACCCGCTCCAGGGGGAGGCGGTGAGGAGGTGGCCGCAGCTCTGCGTGACGTTGAGCTCGATGCCCCCGCGTCGGAAGCTGACGACGCGGGTGAGGTGCTCCGAGGTGGTGGTCCAGGTGCCGCCGTGCTGGCTGACGCACACCCTCGTGACCGCTGGCCGCCGCACGCCTGCCGGGGTGTCGCCGCAGACGGGGAAGGCGTCGACGAGCAGCGGGCCGAGCCGGCCCCTGTGCCGAACGGTCAGGATGCCCGTCTCGGCGTCCAGCTCGGCGCTGAACCCGCCGAGCTCGTGGCGCAGCGGCGGATGCGCTGCTCGGGAGGGAGGGGCGAGTTCCGCATCCGGAGTCTCGGCTGGGTCGCCGTCGACGCTCCCCGAGACGAGCTCGCCCGTCTGGCCGTCCACGACCGCCTCGATCCGGCTCGTGCCGATGCGCAGCCTGTAGTCGACGAGGGTGCGCCCGGCGCCGTCGATGCGGACACCGCCGGTGAGCGACTCCGCCCGAGCCTCCCGCAGCGATCGTGTCTCGGATCCCGGCGCGCTCGGGCCCACGAGGCCGGCCTCGCCGGGGACGAGGGCCGATGAGATCCCCGGGAGGTGGTTCACGAGTTCCAGGTAGCCGTCTTCGTCCGGCGTCGGGGAGGAGACGTTGCGGAAGCCGACGCGCACGTAGAGCGGGAACGCTCGCTGGTTGGCGGGGTCGACCTCGAGCCGCAGTGTGCGCAGGCCGAGCGAGGGGAAACGTCGAAAGGACTCGGTGAACAGCTCGCCGACGAGGAAGCCGCCTCGCAGGGTGCGCTCGACGACGAACATGACGGCGAAGAGGTGGCCTTCTGGCGCCACCCGGCGTCCGGACATGCGCGCGTAGCCGAGGGTGCCGACGATCTTGCCTCGGCTCTCCGCCACGAGGAGGAGGCGCACCCCGGTCTCCTGGATGCTCGCGAGCAGCGATGCGCCGTCCAGCGGCAGTCCCGTCACGACGGGCCCGGTCCCGTGGTCGTTGATGAAGCGGGCGACCCGCTCCGCGTCCGTCGCGGCGTCGAAGGGCCTGATCCTGGTGGTCATCGGATCTTCGCGGAGAGGCGCCACACGCCGAGGCCCAGGAAGAGCGCGAAGACGGCGGCGAGGGCGAGGCTCGCGATGCTCGCGGTCAGCTCGAGCGTGCCGATGCTCGCGGTCATCCCGTAGAAGTCCCGGAGCCCGTCGAGCGCGGCTTGGTCGCCGCCGGCCAGGGCGCTGGCTGCCTGTTCGGTGTACGGACGCCGGATGAGCATGGCGGCCTGGGCGAACGGCAGCGTGTTGATCATCGTGACGACTCCGGCCGGCAGCGTGCCGGCTGGCACGTACGCGCCGGAGAAGAACCCGATGAGCGACCCGATGACGGTGGACACCGCGGTGAAGGCGCCGGCCGTCTTCAGGAAGGTGACGATGAAGGCGCCGAGCCCTGAGAAGGTCGCGCTCGAGAGGAGGACGAAGGCGAAGGTCGTCCCGAGGTTGCCCGGTGTCAGGGGCGGGTGCCCCTGCGTGAGCAGGTAGAGCTGGCCGATCACGATGATGACCGTGGTCATGATCACGGAGATGATGAATCCCGCGATGAGGTAGCCCAGCACCACCTGGGAGCGTCGGAGGGGCGACACCATGAAGTCCCGGAAGCGACCGGTGACGTTGTCGTCGACGAAGACGCCGAGGCCGGCGATGGCGGTCGTGAGGGTGGTGATCATCGTGATGCCCGCGAAGACCCACGAGTCGACGAACCAGCGCACGTCGGCGTCGGCGGCCTGCGGGAACGAGGTGCGGAGGGTGTCGACCTGCAGTCCGCCGAGGAAGAGCGCGTAGAGCGCGATCAGGATGATCGCGGACAGCAGCGAGAAGAAGACGCCGATCCGGTCGCGGAAGAACAGACGGAGGTTGCGTCCCGTGAGGAGCCAGATGCTGCTCATGCGGCGACCCCCTTGAGGAGGGCGAGGAAGACGTCGTCCATGGTGCCGTGTCGGAACTCGAAGTCGCGGACTCGGAGGCGACGCAGGAGGTCGAGCGCCTCCGTCGACGACGAGACGGTGACCCGGAGGTCGTCGCCCTCTCGGCGCACGTCGATGCCGGAGGCCGCGCAGAGGCGGAGGGCTTCCGCGGGGTCGTCGAGGCGGAGCGTCAGCACGCTCGAGCTGAACCGGGCGCGAAGCTGAGCCGGTGTGCCGGCGGCGACGATCCGCCCCTTGTCGATGACGCACACCTCGTCGGCGTTCTCCGTCTCCTCCATGTAGTGGGTGGTGAGGAAGATGGTGGTGCCCTGGTCTCGGCGGATGTCGTGGATCGTCGACCAGATGAGCTCTCGCGACTGCGGGTCGAGTCCGGCCGTGGGTTCGTCGAGGAACAGCACGGTCGGTCGGTGCATGAGTGCCCGCGCGATGTCCGCCCTGCGCCGCTGCCCGCCGGAGAGCGGGCCGTACCGTCGGTCCAGGATGGGCTCGATGCCGACGAGGCCTGCGAGCTCGGCCGTGCGGATTCTGGTCTCCTGCTTGCTGAGCCCGTAGAAGCCCGCCCGGATCTCGAGGTTCTCCCGCACGGTCAGGAGCGGGTCGAGCAGGGACGACTGGAAGACGGCTCCGATGGTGCGCTTCACCCGCTGCGCTTCCGTCTGCACGTCGAAGCCGTTGACGGTGATCGTGCCCGAGGTGGGCGTGAGCGTCGTCGTGATGCAGCCGATGGTCGTGGACTTGCCTGCGCCGTTCTCCCCGAGGAAGGCGAAGACCGAGCCTCAGGGGACGGAGAGCGACAGCTCGTCCACTGCGACGAGCTCGCCGTACGTCTTGCTGAGTCTCTCGACCTCTACCGACACCAGTTCTCCTTCGTGCTTCGCGCCATGGCCGTGTGATGCTCGCGGCGGTCCGGCCCCGCCTGCGGGCCGTCGTCGTGGGCGGGGATCCAGCTGCCGTGCAGCCCCAGCGGGATCCGCGCGGGGAGGTGGATGCGCGCGAGCTCGTCGCCGCCGAAGTCCTGAGCGCTCAGGATCAGGAGGTCGCTGGCGTTCCGCTGCGGGTTGTGGACGTAGCAGAGCAGGTAGCCGTCGTCCTCCTCGGTACTCCCGGCTCGCGCGACGAAGATCGCCTCGCCGACTGCCGCATCCGTGCCGAGCCGCCGCGCCTGCGCGGAGCCGCGGTCCAGGTCGTGCTTGAACAGCACGTTGTCGAACTGCGAGTCTGGGACGTCGTCGAGCTCTCTCGGCCCGGTCCGCCAGGTCGCGACGAGCTCGCCGGCGCTTGACGTGTAGGCGAAGCGGTTCCGGCGGCCGGAGCGGCGGTCGTCGATGCGCGGGAACTCCTGCGGGGTGTCGTCGAGTCGACGCCGGACCACGGTTCCGCGGGTGAGGTCGAGCGTGAATCGCTCCAGCGACGGGGTGCCGTGGCCTTCGATGGAACCGCGACGCGTGGCGAACATGGAGGGGTGCGTGATGGCGTCGAGGGTGATGACGTTGTCCGCCTCGAAGGCGTTGACCGTGTGGTAGATCCAGACGGGGTCGAGGTCGAACCACGTCACGTCTGCGCGCTCGTCGCCTCGGGACAGGACGCCGAGGCGCGCCTTCGCCGCCGAGCTCCATCTGAACGGGAAGGGGTCTCCGGCGGCGGCGGCCAGCGCGCTGAACTTGGCGGGCAGGTCGAAGAGGATCACGTGCTCGCTCGTGAGCGCGAAGTCGTGCATCATCGTGGCCGTGGGCAGCTCGATCGACTGCGAGCGGACCAGCTGACCGCGCGCGGACACGACGCAGTACTCGACGGAGGGCGACCCGGAGAAGTAGCCGACCGTATGGAGGTCACCGGTTTCCGGGTCCGTCTTGGGATGCGCGGACAGGCCGGCCCGCAGCGTGCCGTCGAAGTCGTACGGGCCCACCGTCTCGAGGCTCGCGTCGAGCTCGAACGGGAGCGTCCCGCCTTCGCCGAGGGACAGGATCCTGCCAGCGTGCCCGACGACGTTGATGTTCGAGGCGGTGTCGACGCCGCCGAGCACCGAGTACGCGCGTCGGGGTTCGCCGAGCGTTCGCGTGACGGGGCTCTGCCGGACCCAGCGGTTGCGGTACCACTCGGCGCGGCCGTCCCTGAGGCGCACGCCGTGGATCATGCCGGCGCCGAGGAAGTAGTGGAACCTCGCGTGCTCGACGCCGATCGGATTGGGCCCGTTGCGGAGGTACCGGCCGTCGAGGTCGGTGGGGATGGATCCGGTCACCGCCAGATCGAAGGCGGTCACCTCCTCGGCGACCGGGGCGAACGCGCCCTTCCGGAACGGGGAGCGAGCACCCGTGTTCCTCATGCGGCTTCCGCCATCTGCACCGGTGAGCGGGAGAGCAGCTTCCGGGCGGCGAGCGCGTTCGCCGCCTGCTGCGCGGCGATCATGAGTGCTCCGGTGAGCAGGACGTCCGAGGCCTTCAGTGAGGGTCGGAGCGTGTCGCCCCCGAACAGCTGCTGCCCCTCCCCGATCGGGATGCCGACGGCGCCTGCGATCGCGACGGCGACGATGGCCGCGACAGTGCCGATGATCACCATCCCGAGCCCGATGAGCAGGACCTGCATGGCGTACACCGTCTCGATGTCCCTCGCGCTGAAGCCCATCGTCCGCATCGTCGCGAGTTCGCGCCGGTCGCGACGCAGGGAGAACCCGACGACGTTGCCGATGAGGACCGCGCAGATGAGCGCCGCGACGATCACGAGCGCCCACATGATCGCCTGCTGCGCGGCGAGGACGGTGAAGATCAGGCCGGCCGTCTGCTTCGACGTGAGGAACTGCAGCCCAGGAGCGTCAGCGCCGAGGGACGCCGCCGCTGTCGCGGGGTCGACGCCCGGGGTGAGGGTGATGAGCATCTGCGTGATGGCGTCTGGCCGGTCCAGGATCTGCTGCATGCCCGCGATGTCCATGACCACGGAGCTGGAGCGGAAGAGCCCGAAGCGGCTGTTGTCGTACACGCAGACGACGTCGGCGGTGACGGGACCGGCATCGACGGGCGCGCCGGCGACCGAGAGGCGCACGCTCGTGCCGACGTCGATGCCGAGCTCGTCCCGCTGGGCGATGTTGATGCAGACCTGCGCTGCGCCTGCGGGCGCCTGCCCTGCGACGATCTCGTAGCCTTCCGCGGCGACGTCCGAGCCCACGAGGACCACCCCGGCATCCTGTGCCTCGGCCGTCATGCTCGCGCCGGCCGTGAGGCGCGGCCGCACCTGCTCGACGCCTTCGGCTCCCGCGACGCGCTGCACCGTGGATTCGGCGTCCGCGATGTAGGTGACGACGTCGGACTCCGGGTTGAGCATCGAGTACTCGTACCCGTCTGCGAATGCGGAGACGTCGCCGCTGATGATGTCGCTGGCCGACTGCGTCATCATGGTGCCCATCGCGGTGATCGCCGCGAACGAGAGCAGCAGTCCGAAGGTCGCGACGGAGACGCTCGCGAACGTCCGGGCGTTGCGGGGGTTCGCGCGGATCATGGACACCGCCATGTGGAGCTTGTAGCGCAGGTCGAGGCTCGCGCCCTGCCCTGGCGTCTCGCGCCTCGCGGCCGATCCGGGGTGCTCGGTGGGTTCGGGGTGCTCGGTGGGTTCGGGGTCAGTGGCTCGCGTCATCTGTCGGACTCTCCTTCATCGTTCGGTCCTGCTCCGCGAAGTACCTCTCGTCGCTGCGGAAGAGTCGCTTCACCACGTCCGGGTGCTCCCGAAGCGATCTCCGGATGTCGACGCCGAAGGTCTCTTCTGGCACGTGCTCGCTCGGCGATTCGACGGCCGAGATGAAGGCGTCGATGGATGCCCGCATGGCCTCGCCCGCCGCAGTCTCGCCGTAGTCGAACACGATCATGGGGCTGCCGATGTTGCAGACGTCGACGACGCTGGCACCGTAGCTCCCGAGCACTCGCCTGAGGTACTCGGCCGCGTACGGGGCATCGAACGGACTCGCGGATGTCGACATCGCCAGCGCCCCCTTGCCCGCGAGGAGCTGCCGGTGGCTCAGGCGCGTCGTCCGCTCGATGAAGCGCATCATCGTCGAGTTGACGTTCGCGCAGTAGTTCGGGCTCGCGAGGATGACGCCGTCCGCGGCGAGCATCGCGTCGATCAGGGTCTCCGCGTCGTCGACGAACGTGCAGCCATCTCGACGGAAGCAGCGGCCGTTGCCGTCGCACGTCGTGATGTCCAGGTTCCACAGCGTGGTCTCCTCGTACCGCCAGGCAGGGCGCCGCTCGGCGAGGTATGCGCGGGAGGCTTCGAGCATCACCGCCGTGTGGCTGAGGTTCCTCGGCCGTGGGCTGGAGTGGATGGCGAGGATCTTCACGCCGCGAGCCGCCCGTCGACGAGGTGCACGATGCGTCCCCCCGCTGCCAGGACTCGGTCGTCGTGGGACGAGACGACGATCGTCGTGCCGTCCTGCTCGTTGAGCAGGCGCAGGAGGTCGAGGACCCCGTCAGCGTTGGGCCCGTCGAGGCTCGCCGTCGGCTCGTCGGCGACGACGACCGCGGTTCCGCTCGTGACGGCTCGGATGATCGCCGCGCGTTGCTGCTGGCCTCCCGACAGCTGCCGAGGAAGCGCCGTGAGCTTGTCGCCGAGGCCGACGGCGGTCAGGAGCTCCCGGGTCCTGGCCGCGGCTCCTCGCGTGAGCCGCCCCTGGACTCGGAGCTGCAGGACCGCGTTCTCGTAGACCGACAGGGAGCCGACGAGGTTCGACTTCTGGAACACGTAGCCGATCTGATCGCGGCGGAAGTCGGAGAGCTCGCGAGGCGAGAGGCGGGTCAGCTCAGCGCCGTTGACCGTGACCGAGCCCGAGGTCGCCGTGTCGAGTCCTCCGATGAGGTTGAGCAGGGTGGTCTTGCCCGATCCGGAGGGGCCCGCGAGCACGACGAACTCACCGGCCGCGATCTCGAGGGAGATGCCGCGGTTCGCGCGCACCTCGCTCGTGCCCTCGCCGTACGTCTTGGTCAGGTCATGCGTCGTGATCATGCGGTACGCCCTTCGAGGAAGCTGTAGGTGATGTCGGCGCTCGCGACGATGCGGTCGTCGACGGTCGCGGTGGCCTCGACCTTCCCCATGGACGCGAGGGTCGCGATCGCCCGGGCGTCGAGGATGAGTCGGTCGCCGGGGACCACGGCGTTCCGGAAGCGGACGGTGTCGATTCGGGCGAGGACGCAGAGCCGATCACCGATGTCGAAGAGCTGACCCCCTGCCTGCGCCATCGCCTCGAGGATCAGGACTCCTGGCATGATCGGGTTCCCGGGGAAGTGGCCCGCGAAGTGCGGCTCGTTGACCGTGACGTTCTTGATCGCGCGAACCGAGGTTCCGGGATCGAGCTCCTCGATCCTGTCGAGCAGGAGGAACGGGTACCGGTGGGGGAGCCTCGCCATGAGGTCGCGCGTGGTCGCGGCGCCACTCATGCCACTCATGCCATTCATGCGGTGAGCCCGCCATCGGCGACCAGGCAGTGCCCGTTGATGTACGAGGCGCTCGGCCCCGCGAGGAACTGGACGACGTCTGCGATCTCCTCCGCCCGCCCGAAGCGCGCCTGCGGGATGAGCTTCAGGTAGTCGTCGCGCGTCGGCTGCGGAAGGGAGTCGAGCATGTCGGTGTCGATGAAGCCGGGGGCGACTGCGTTCACCCGGATCCCGAACGTCGCGAGTTCCTTCGCGAGGGTCTTGGTGAGGGCGATGACGCCGGCTTTCGCGGCCGCGTAGTTGGCCTGCCCGATGGGGCTCGTGAGGGCGCTCACGGAGGCGATGTTCACGATGGTCCCGCGCTTGGCGGCGGCCATCAGCCAGGCTGCCTGCCTCGAGCAGGAGAAGGTCCCGGACAGGTCGGTGTCGACCACCGATCGCCAGGACTCCTCGCTCATCATGAGCGCGTATCCGTCCTTCGCGTGGCCGGCGTTGTTGACCTGCACGTCGAGCCCACCCCACGCGGTCTTGATCTCGGCGAACATGGCCTTCACCTCGGCGAAGGAGGAGACATCCGCCTTGACCGGCAGCACCTGGCCTGGATAGCGGTGCTCGAGGCGCTCGAGCACCGACATGGTCTCGTTCCGAGTGCTGCGGTAGTTCACGGCGACGCGAGCCCCGCTGTGCAGGAAGCGCTCCGCGATGGCGAGGCCTATGCCGCGGGTCGCCCCGGTGACGCAGACGCGGGTCGTGCCTTCGAGGTGACGATGGGCGTTCATGCTGCCGCCTTCCGGGTGATCGTCGAGGTGACGCCGCCGTTGACGGTCGCCACGGTCGTGAGGATTCTCGAGCCGGGCGCGGATGCCTGCAGGCCGATGACGTGGGCGAGGGCCTCGTTACCGCCGAAGCACTCGCCGGTCGCGAGTCGCGGCAGCAGCACGCTGCCGCGGTGGCCGATGGCGCGGATGGCGGAGAGCTCGCTTCGCGTGAGGCCCTCGAGGCCGTTCGCGGTGCCGACGACCGTGTCGACCTCGTCGATGGTGAGGTTCGCGCGTTCGAGCGCCTGTCGCATCGAATGCTCGATGGTCGTGTCGTCTGGCTGCCAGTCCAGGTAGCTGACGCCTGCGCCTGCCGCCGAAGCCGAGGCTGTGCTCAGGAGCGTCGCGAGCGGCGTCGCACCGCGTCCCTCGGCCGACCGGGCCGACTCCAGGACGACGACGGCTGCCGCTTCCCCCGTGGCGAAGGTGAAGGCGACCCCTCTGGGGTGCTCGAAGACGCGGTCGAAGTACTCGGTCATGATCTGGTTGGTCTCGTCGAGGGAGATGGCGAGCAGCGCATCCGCCTTGCCGGAGGCGAGCAGCAGATCGGCGTAGGCAAGCGCTGACCCTCCGACGAGGGTCGAGTTGGCCCCCTTGAGGCCGAGGGCGAGGCTCGCCTGGCCGTTGGCCACGTTGTAGACGGTCTGCGTGAAGAGCCCGGGACTCGCCTGCTGGAGCCCGCC
The DNA here is from genome assembly GCF_002931515.1 of Pseudoclavibacter sp. RFBG4. NCBI lineage: Bacteria > Bacillati > Actinomycetota > Actinomycetes > Micrococcales > Microbacteriaceae > Pseudoclavibacter > Pseudoclavibacter sp. RFBG4. The sequence continues at coordinate 11,147 of NZ_PSYC01000049.1, forward strand.
GCCGAGGAGACCGTCGAGGTACTCGCTGACGACTCGCTGCGGCCCGTACTCGGTGCCGGTGACCACGCCGACTCGCTCGAGGTCGGCTGGCCGTTCGCCGAGGTGGGCCGAGGTGAAGGCGTCGGTGGCGGCCGCCATGGCGATCTGGCTGAAGCGCTTCTTGCGGCGGAGTCCAACGGGCTTCACGTAGTCCTTGATGCTGAAGCCCTCCGGAAACGGCCGGGTCTCGTGTCCGAGCTGCGTCGTCGAGCGGGACGCGAGGCGCTCGGCTTCGTCGATGTCTGCGAAGGCCCAGCCGAATCGGTCGAGTGCGCCGGCGGACGCCGCGTGGTCCTCGAGGCGCAGGCCGAGCGGCGATATCGCCCCGAGGCCCGTGATGAGCGTGGGTGTTGTCATTGCTGTGCTCGCTTTCTCAGCCAGTTCTCTGCCAGGGAGATGGACCTCGCTGCGGATGCGATCAGCTGCGGGAGGCCCGATCCGTGCTCGCCCCACTGGCCGGTGATGAAGGTGTTCTGCAGGCCGGTGCGCTGGCTGATCCGGCGCACCAGGTAGTTGTCGACGTCGTGGGCCCAGCCCGTCGCCGATCCGCCTCGGTGCCCGAACCAGCGCAGGTAGTCGAGCGGGGTCGCGACCCTGCGGTAGACGCAGTGCTCGCGCAGCTCTGGCACCAGGCGCCTCGCGACGAGAGCTTCGATACCCCGCGCGTAATCGGCGTAGAAGGCCTCGTCGTGGGCGTCGTCGTCGTGGTACATGTCGACCTCCACGCGCAGGAGGTCTCGGCCCGGTGCCGCCAGGGAGGGGTCGATCCGGCTCGGGAAGTGCAGCTTGATCACCGGGTGGTGCGGCAGCCTGCCGGTCTCGAGCACCCGATAGGTCTCGAACACGTCGTCGGTGTCCGTGAGGTAGTGGCGGGCGGCGCCGGCGAACCGTGAGAGGTCGGCGCCCTCGAGCGTGAGGAACAGGCTCAGCGAGGAGTGCCCACGTCGTCGCCCCTCGACGGCGATGCCCGTGCCTCCGTGCTCGGCCAGCATCGTCTCGAGCGCGAAGACGTCGCCGTTGTAGAGGACGACGTCTCCTGCTCTCGTCGAGCCGTCCGCGAGCCGCACGCCATGCGCGATTCCGTCGGCGGCGAGGATGGCGGTGACCTCCGCGCCGAGGAGCACCTCGCCGCCCGACTCGGTGATGTACCCGACCAGGGCGTCGACGAGCGTGCGCATGCCTCCTCGGAGGGAGACCATCCCCTTCGCGTAGCACTCGGTGAAGAACCCGGCCATGATCATGAGCGACGACTCGTCGCACTGGATGCGCATGGCAAGCGCCGTGCGCAGCAGCGGGTCGGCGACGGTGGCCGTGCAGAACTCCTCGAAACCCCGCCGGTAGTTCCGCATCATGAACCGGCCCTTGTCCTCGGAGCCGCCGTCGTCGCCGAGGAACTGGCGCATGAAGCCGAAGAACGCCGCCAGGTCGTCCGTGGACTCCGGGAACTGGACTCCGAGGCTCGTCTGGAGCCGGTCGAGACCGGTCGGCAGGGTGATGCGTCGATCGCCGATGACCATGACGTCGGCGATGTCGACGGGTTCGAGGTGCACGGCGTGCTCGATGTCGAGCTCGTGGAGCAGGGTGTGGAGGGCCCCTCCGGGGTGGCCGCCGAGCAGGTGCGAGACGGCGAGGTCGAAGTGGTCGCCTGCGTCGTTCCGGAACCCCCCGAAGTAGCCGCCGGCCTGTTCGCGCTGCTCGAGGACGGTGACGTGGTGACCGTGCGCCGTGAGGCGGGCCGCCGCGACGAGGCCGGCCATGCCGCTGCCGACGACGATGCATTCAGAGCCTGGCATCGAATTCCTTTCCGTCGGTGACTGCGTGCGGGTGCTCCGCGAAGAAGCCGTCCATGCGGTGCCTCGTCGACTCCGGCCATCTGAAGAGGAACCGGTTGTTGCCGCGGAGCACGACGTGCTCGGTCATGCCGATCGCCACGGGGCTGCCGTCATGCACCTGGGTCAGGCGGTAGTAGAAGACGAGCTTCGTGGTCGCCTGCGGCTTCAGGAAGGTCTCGAGGCGGAGCTCGTCGCCGAAGCGTCCGAGGCCGAGGAACGAGACTCGCGTCTTGGTGACGGGGACGAAGAGCGTGTCCCCCTCGAGTTCGAGCAGGCTCCCGCCGCGGGTGAGCTCGTCGATGAGTGCGAAGCGTCCCACCTCGAACCAGGTGAACAGGTTGCTGTGGTGGAAGACGCCAGCCATGTCGGTCTCGCTGAAGCGGATGAAGAACCGGGTCTCGTTCACGCTGTGGCCGCTCATCGGAGCTCCAGCAAGGTGAGCGCGGGCTGCTTCGACACCCCGTGGATCGGGAACCAGAGCACTGCCACGGTCAACGTGAGGCCGATGGCGAAGGGGGCGGCGAATGCCCACCAGCTTGGGTCGAGGTGGAGCTTCGTCGACCCCACGGCGAATGCGAAGGCCGAGTCGGTGGAGGAGACCTCCAGGAGGTTCACGACGGCGACCGTGGCGGTGGCGAGGAGGGCGCCGATGGCGTATCCGACGATGAACTGGGCGACCACCTCCGCGAGGTACATCCGCCGAAGCGTCCCGCCGCGCGTTCCGACGGCTTTCAGCACTGCGAGATCGCCGACGCGGGAGAGCATGGCCGAGTAGATGAGCGAGGTGAGGCCGATGCAGATGACGACGTAGGTGAACGTGAAGACCGACACCAGGAGGATGCCCCAGATCTTCGGGCCGAGCATGAGGGCCGACCAGCTCGTCTCCGACCAGGAGGACACCGTGGTCGGGGTCTCCAGCCCGGCGGCGGCGGTTGTGACGCCGGATCGCGCCGACTCGTCGTCAGCGGCATCGACGAGGATCGCGTTGACGCTGTCCGGGGCGCCGTGCACACGCTCGGCGAGGCTGTCGCGGTCGACGATCGCCCAGCTCTCCAAGACGAAGCTCGGGGTGTCCGGGGTGACGACGTCGTCGACGGTGTAGGTGATCTCCTCGCCGGCAACCGAGACGCGGACCTCGTCTCCCGCGGTGACCCCGAGGCGGCTCGCGGTCTTCTCATGGAGTTCGATGTGCTGCGCGCCGATGCGCTGCGCGGGGAGTCCGAGGTTCTCCGCCAGCTGCGGTTCCGCGGAGAGGTCGGCTCCGATGAGGCTCACCGATGCGCTCTCGGGGCGTGCACTCGAGCCGTTCGGGTTCGAGATGTTCGCGGTGAGCTGCAGCCGGGGCCGCACGGATTCCGCGCCGCTCGCGGACGAGAAGCGCTCCGCCGCCGCGGCGTCGAAGCTGAGGGCGCCGCCGCTGTCGGCGCTCGGCTCGACGAGCCACGTCGCTCCGACGCTCCCGAAGACGAGCCGGTCGGCGTTCTGGGCGATGGAGCCGACGAACGAGAGCGCGATGACGAACAGCGCGATGCCGATGGCCACCTGGCTCACGACGCCCGTTGCCTCGCGCCGGTAGTGGACGACGTCGTGCAGTGCCAGTCTGATCATGCGGCTCGTTCCTTTTGATCGATGGCTGCCGCGGCAGCGAGCTGAACCGCGGTCGGTGTGCGCCGGAGGACCGTGATCTCGCTGCCCACGGGGCGGGCCAGGATGCAGACGGCACCAGGGATGGTGAGGCGCGTGAATTCGATGTCCGGGTGAGACGCGCGCAGTGCGGCTTCGTCGAATGCGCCGAACCCGATGCCGAGTCCGAGTCCTGCACGCTTGCCCCAGGACTCCTTGAGGACGAAGATCTCGAGCAGCCGGGCCGGTGACGTCGCGAGCTCTCGGCGTTCCGCGGGGGTGAAGAACCCCGAGGGCAGCGAGGGCAGTTCATGGGTCAGCCGGTGCGCTCTGGGTGAGCCGAGGACTTCGAGGTCGATGCCGATGGGCTCGCGGGCGACCGCGCATACGGACAGCTCGCCCGAGTGCGACGTCGAGAAATGGAGCCCGCTCGTCTCGAGCCGGGGCTTCTCGGGAGGCCGGCGGGTCACCCTCGCATCGTGCACGCCGAAGTCCGCGAGGGTCTCGGTCAGGAGTGCGCGCCCCGCGGCCCGGCGCAGCCGCCAGCCCTCGGGCGGTGAGGCTGCGCGCCGCGTCTCGGCTCTGTCCAGCCAGCTGACCGCGATCACGAGGTGCCTCGGAGGAGTGAGTCGGCGAGCGATGAGAGCCGGGAGACGGCCTCGAGCTCCGCGCGGCGCAGTTCGCGCATCCGAGAGACGAGGTCACCCCAGCCGTCTCTCGGGTCCTCGGCCCCGGCATGGGCGCGGAGTGCCCTCGCGAACGCACGCCACCCTCGTCCGAGGCTCGCGTACCGGTCGGCGACCGCGTCGAGGTCGTCGTGAACGAGGTGCCGCGCGCTTGCACGCAGCCCCCGAGAGAAGAGGTGTCGACCGGCTCCACCGCCGGTTCCGATCTTCTCGAGCATGGTCGAGATCGACAGCAGCTCCCCCCGCATCTGTGGAGTCGTGAGCACGTCGGGCATCGAGGACAGCTCGCGTTCGAATGCCTTCAGGGCACGTTCGCCTTGCGTGTTGTTCGCGGGGTTGAGGAACAGCTCGGCGCTCTCCGCGAGGGAGACGATCAGCACCTCGTCGAGGTCGGGGACGAGCCTCGGCGGAACGATTCGCCCGACGGCGAACTTCCTCGCCGGCGCCGCCATGAGCAGGGACCCATCGCTCGGCATCGAGGCAGCGGCCGCCGCGCTCGCGGCGGACACCTCGACCGGTGTCGACCAGAGGTAGTCGTTGCAGATCAGGTCGCCGTTCGGCAGGACGGCCCTGACGGGAAGCGCGTGCTCGCCGAACGCATGGACCTCGTCCCAGGGGAGGACCCCGGAGAAGCTCGGGAGCTCGCGCGCCTCGCAGTAGAGGTAGGGCAGGAGCCCCTGCTCCGACCATTCCCGTGCGCGATCGGTCATCGCGTCCGCGTCCGGATGCGAGATGAACTCGATGCGCGAGCCGGTGCGCCGCGCGAAGAAGTGCTCGAGGTCGTGCATGCGGGCGTTGACGTAGTAGGTGCTCTCCTCGCGGTGGAAGAGGAATCCGAAGCCGCCGCCGATGACGAAGCAGAGCCCCTCGTCGAGGTCGAACCCGGTGCCCTCGAAGACGTTCGAGAGCATCGTGGAGAAGCAGTGCGACCCGCGTCGGTAGGTCTCGGGCCAGGTCGTACGCGCGGTGAGGTTCACGACTCGGGCTCCGCTTCCCGCCAGACGCGGACCGTCTCGAGTGCAGCTCGTTCGACCGCGACGATCGCGGTGAGCGCGGTGTCGTCGCCGTCGAGGAAAGCCCGGTGCAGTTCGGCGGACCGCAGGAAGCCCAGCCTCGTGGCGTCGTGCGCGTTGGCACCGCCGTAGGTGTCGAGGGCGGCGACGAGGCGCGTGCGCCCATAGGTGCTGTCGCCGCAGGAGACGGCGCGGAGTCGGTGGCGGTAGGCGGCGACGTCGCCGCGGCTGGGGTGCGAGGCAAGCCAGTCCGACAGCATCGGCAGGCCGTCCTCCGCGACCCGCATGCGCTGGAGCGCGAGGCCGAGGGACCGCGCGGCCCGCCGCGCGAACGAGAATCGGCTCGGCGCGATGATGGCTCTGAGCGAGGGGACCGGCGCGGCGTATCCCCAGGACGTCAGGGACGCGCTGCTCAGCTCGCGGTAGCTGAGCGGGCGGTCGGCGTAGATCGAGGTGACGCGGACCGACGCGGAGTCGAACTCGCTGAGCGCGACGGGGAGGAGAACCTTCGAACCCGTCGTCGGATCCGTCTCAGGGTGAATGGCGTACATCGGCGCCGCTCGCCAGCGTCGCTCCGTCAGCGCGTACTCGCGTCGCGCGGCTTCGAGGAGCTGCGCGCTGTCCGCGGTGCGGAACTGCTCGCAGTTGAAGCCCGCAGCCTCGAACAGGTCGAAGGCGGCCTCCAGCCCACCGAACTCGTCTCGACCGTCGGCGATGGGCCGGACGTAGCGGAACGCGGACGCCATGGCGCAGACTGCCAGCGGCTCGATCTCGATGCCGAGGTGGCCGAAGACGAGCTGCGCAGGTGCGACGACGGGATGCGGGGCGGCCGGGGTCGTGGAGGCCGGGATGGCGGAGGTCGGGATGGCGGAGGTCGAGACTGCGGACTCCACCGGCTGATCGTGGGCCATCATGCCGGCGGCCGGAAGCCGCGCACGGCGATGCAGGTGTTGTTGCCGCCGAAGCCGAACGAGGTGGAGATGGCGACGTCCACGCCGTGGTGCTCGAGGGTGCGCGTCGGCAGCTTGAGGTCCTCGAAACCGCGCAGGGTCTCTCGGAGGCCGAGGTTCCCTGGCACGAAGCCGCCTGCGATCGCGGCGAGGCAGGCGAGCAGCTCGATGCTTCCCGCGCAGCTGAGCGTGTGGCCGTGCAGCGGCTTCGTCGAGCTCACGGGGATGGCACGGAGCACGTCGCCGAAGACGCTGCGCAGCGCGGTCAGCTCCATGACGTCGTTGTACCGCGTCCCTGTGCCGTGCGCGTTGACGTAGTCGATATCCGCGGGGAGCAGGCCCGCCTGGTCGAGGCACTGCCGGATCGCGAGCTCCGCTCCTCGTCCGCTCGGGTCTGGAGCCGTCGCGTGGTGCGCGTCGTCCGAGAGACCGTACCCTGCGACCTCGCCGTAGACCCTCGCGCCTCGTGCGAGGGCCGACGCCTCGGACTCGAGCGCGAACATGCAGGCGGCCTCGCCGAGCCCGGTGCCGTCCCGGAGCTCATCGAACGGCCGGAGCGCGTCGTGCGTCAACGACTTGAGCAGCGTGAAACCGGAGTAGGAGAGCATCGAGAACGGTTCGGCGCCGCCGGCGAGCGCCAGGTCGGCGTGCCCGGCGGTGATGAGGTCGCAGGCGAGTCCGACGGAGTTGCTTCCTGCGGCACAGGCCGTCGACACGGATGCCTGAGGGCCGCGGAGCCCGAACTCGGATCGTATCGACGCCGCGACGGTTCCTGGCGTCCGCACGATGGTGGCCCCCGTCTCGAGAGTTCCCGCCAGCGACTGCTCCGCGTATGCCTGGTTGGTCTCGACGCCCGCGTTCGACGAGGCGACGACCACCGCGGTGCGGAACGGGTCGAGATCTTCGGCGGACAGGCCGGCGTCTGCGAGGGCGCGGCTCGCGCAGAATGCTCCGTAGTGCTGGGCCGTCTCCCACCCCGGTCGGTTCGCGACGAACGCCCCGAACGCGTCGGGCAGCTCGCTGATGATCGCGCCTCGGTCGTAGGGGAACTCTGTGGTGTCGAAGGCCGTGATCGGCGCGAAGCCCGAGTGGCCGTTCCGAAGCGAGTCGCTGAATTCCGTGAAGCTGTTGCCGATCGGGCTGAGCAGACCGACGCCGGTGATGAGGATGCGCACTGATGGACCAGTCGTCGGGCGAGGCAGGCTAGGACGTGGTCGCGTCGAGGGGACGCGGTTCGCGGATGTAGGCGGCGATGGCCCGCACGGAGCCGAAGATCTCAGGCTGGTCGTCCGGCAGCTCCACGTCGAACGCGCTGCCGAGGGCGAGGACGACCTCGAGGATGTCGATGGAATCCAGGTTCAGGGAACTCTCCTCGAACTCGGTTCCCTCGGCCAGGGCGGCGAAGATCGGAGCGTTGACGTCAACGTCAGCCATCTCGATCTCCAAGCCGAGCCGGGCAACGATCGCCGCGATGATGTCGCGCTCGAGGTCAGTGTTCGCCATGATGGATTCCTTCTTGTCCGCCGCCGTGGGTGGCTATTTTTAAGTAGCAGTTTGGACAGTAGCAGGAGGAATCTCGAGTAACAAACCCGGTCCGGAGTCTGTGGAGGAAGCCGCGCCGTACGCGGGAGCCGAACAGCGGTCGCAGTGCTCGCGTGCGGTGATCTCTCGGCAGGGGAGAACTGCCCTTCGGGTGTCGCCGTTCTCCAGATAATCTGGCGATTCGTCCGAGTGCCCCGGAGGTTCCCAAGTGCCGCACCAGCCCCACGTGCCGTGCCAGCTCAGCAAAGCCAGAGCCTGCCAGGAGGTGACCGCGTGACCGCGTTCATCGATCCGCTCTCCGACGAGCGAGGTGCTGACGGAGCCGGCGGCGGCTACACGGTCTACTGGGCGTCGGCAGAGCGCGTGACGCTCTCCAGGCCGCTGCAGCGCTTCCTCATGGACGCCCACGCAGCACGACTGCGCCCCATTCTCGTCACCACCGATCACGCGCACGTGTCCACCTTCGTCGCGGATGCGTTCCAGGCCGCAGGCGGGTACTGGGCCGTCTCCTTCGAGGGCGCGATGTTCGACGCCTTCCGGGGAACACGCATCTCCAGCTTCGGCGACTTCTGGGCGCCAAGGGCCGACCGAGTGCCAGAAGCGCACCCGACGCTCTCTCGCCTTCGCGAGCGCACCGACCCCTCGTTCGTCTTCGACGTGTACGTGCGAGACCGCGCCGACGAGCGCACCCTGATCGGCGGTGTCGCCGACCAGCTCGTCGCGGGTCTCGGCGGGTCCGGGCTCGAACGGTGGGGTGTGGTCGAACCGCTCGCCGGGCGATGGTCGCATGCTGCCGTCACCGAGTCGATGCGGCGGCAGATGCCCGTCACCGAGCGGCACTACGCCTCCGGTGATGACGGCTCCGCAGTGAGTCTCGCAGCGTCCCGGACCAAGACCGGCCTGCTCGAGCACGTGCGGGGCACCGTGCCGATCCGCGACGTGGAGCTCTCCCCGCTCGCCAATGTGCCCGGAGGTGCGCTCGCCGCGCATCCGCGGGTCCGCGACACCCTCCAGGCGCTGGCGGAGCGGGCACGCGTGAACGTCGCGCTCCTGTCCTGCGGTGAGGTCGAAGAGCGAGCTGGCTCCTCCGGGCGGCTCCCTGGCGTGCGCAGGCCAGAGCAGCCATTGGCTGTCCTTCTCGGCGCCCGCGCCGTCCGCGACCTCGCGGTCGACGTCGAGGCGCTCGCCGAGCGACATGACGTCACGACCGTGGGCCTCCGCAGGGCTCCCGCGCTCGTCGTCCGCCTCTCCGGCGGCGACCCGCTGTGGCACCAGCTGCGCGCGTTCGCCTCCGACCTCGACCAGGAGCGCCTCGCATCCGCACTCGCACTGGAGTTCGCCACGGGCGACACCAAGGTCGGGAGGAGCTGAGCATGCCGATCGAACTGGTCCTGTTGAGTGAGGTCGCGCCGAGCGACGAGGCCGTCGCGCGCGCCATCGCGGAGACGCACCCGGAAGGGCAGCTCATCTCGTTCGAGGGAGGCGCGGTCCGCCACGCCGTCGACGGTGACGGCGCGTCGCTGCTCACGCTCTTCGAGAGCCAGCCGATCGTGGACGCGACGAGCGCGGCCGCGGCGCTGGCGCATCCGCCCGCCGCGTTCGGGCTCTGGACGGAGGTGACCGTGCCGAGGGGCGCGGCACAGCAGGGGCGTGAGCTCGCCGAGCGGCTCGCCTCGGCCATCGGCGGCTCAGTGACAGAGAGGGTGTGACGTGTCCGACTGGAAGATCGATCCAACCGGCGTGCAGGGCGTGCTCACGAGCGTGCAGGCCACACAGGGTGAGCTCGCGACCGTGATCACGGAGGCCGGCATGAACGGCGTCATGGCCGGGGTCGCGTGGGGCGGCGGTATCACCGTCGGAGTCTCCGAGGCCCTCGCCGGGCTGCTCACGGAGCAGCAGTCGAACGTCACCGCTGTCGGCAACACCGTGAACGCGAGCGTCGCTGGTGTCGCCAATGCCGTCTACGCCTACAACAACGGGCAGGAGCAGATGGCGCTCGAGTTCCAGGGGGCCATCGCCGACGGCTCGAACGGCGACTTCAGCTTCTTCGAGCAGCACGGATACCAGGGGGACGCATGACGATCGAAGTCTGCACCGGAGACGGCCTCATCGACCCGTCTGCGTTCGTCTGCAAGAGCGCGGACCTCGACACGTCGGTCATCGAGGGCTCGGCGACCTCGCTCGAGGGCATGGGGACCGGCCTCGTCGAGAAGGTGTCGACGATCAGCACGACCTGGGCAGGCATCGGCGCCTCGTACCAGGCTCCGGAGCAGGAGTCCGTGTACGCGGCGATCTCGCCGGCGACCAACGCGGCCTCCGACGTCGAGACGAGCTTCTCGAGTGCGGCCGGCTACCTGCGCACCTACGCTGAGGAGCTCGAGGGCGTCAAAACGACGCTCAAGGACCTCGAGGATCGAGCCGCCGCCTTCCGGCAGGAGGCGCTCCGGGGCTACAACGTCACGGTGTGGGATGCGCACGGGCTGTCGTGGGAGTGGGCCACGACCGACATCACGAAGCTGGGCGACAAGACCGAGCACATCTCGTGGACCGAGCACGGCCCCGCACGGGACAAGAACGAGGAGCTGCTCGCCGAGTACGCCGCGATCATCGAGACCGTCTCCGCCGCCGCGACGACCTGCGCGGCCGGACTCGAGACCCTCAGCACGGGCAGCTACGTCACGGAAGACGAGGCGATCACCGCCGAGGCGATCATGGCGTCGACGGAGCTGCCCTGGGGCTACCCGGCCGACGAGGACCGCAACTGCTCCGAGTCGGTCGCGCACGGCGCAGGCAACTTCTGGCACGGCACGTGGACGGGCGCGGCGTCGCTCATCGGCCGCGACCCCGTCTCCGGCGAGTGGGGCTGGGACAAGGCGGGCGCGGCCTGGGGAGGGCTCGGCAACTTCGCCCTCTCGACGGCCGTCGTGCTGTCGCCGACGACTTGGGCCGTGAAGCTCGTCGCTCCGGGATCGGAGGCCGATCAGTGGTTCGACGATCGCGTGAACGTCGCCGCGACCGGCTGGGGGAGCCTCATCGGCTGGGATCACCAGGCGGCGCTGGCAGGAGAGAACGGCTTCCACGCCTGGGAGGAGGACGCCGTCGCGACGGGCACCGAGACGCTCGCGAACATCGGCACGTTCTTCATCCCAGGGGCGAACATCGCCAAGGGCGTCTCGACGGCGGGCCGGGTCGGGTCGATCGTGACGCGTGCCGGTGCCTTCGCCGCCGACTTCGCCATCCCCGGCGGCTCGCTTGCCGTCGGTCTCGCGACGAGGGGCATCCGGTTCTCACCGGATGGCCTGCGCATCACGCCGTACGTCGGGGCGACCGGGGTCGTGGACGCGCTCGCTCCCACGGGTGGGGTCCCTCCCGTGTCGAACGCGTTCGGCCTCGAGGCGCCCGGCTCGACAACCCTTCCGGGAACGGGTGCCGTGCCTGGCACGGGAACCGTCCCGGGGGCTGGCGCCGTGCCTGGTACTGGAACCGTGCCGGGAACAGGTGCCGTGCCTGGTACTGGAACCGTGCCGGGAACGGGTGCCGTGCCTGGCACCGGAACCCTCCCGGGCACCGGCCCGGGGTCGCCGACCGCGCCCACCTTCGACCCACCGCCTGCGCAGGCGCCGGATGGGCCGGGTTCGGCTGCGCCCGGCGGCGATGTGCCTCGCGGCGATGTGCCCGGCGGCGAGTCCCCGCGGACGGGCGCTCCGGTCAATACGCCCGGCGTGGAGCCCTCGAGCATCGACCCGCACTCCGCGCACCGCACTCCGACGGACGTCGGCGTCGACCGCTCGGCGGCCTTCGACGAGCACCACAGTGCACGCTCCGAGCAGCAGGCGATCCGGCACGAGGCGCTCGAGACCCGCAACGAGCAGGTCGCGGCGCTGAACGACCTCGATCTCACCGTCGATGTCGACGGCGGGGCGCTCAACAAGGACAACATCACGGCGACCATCGACGAGCTCAACGACCAGCTCGACGAGCTGGACCTGCCGCCGGAGGAGCACGCCGCTGCGTCGCAGCGGATCGCCGACCTCGAGGTCGCGGCCCGCGCCGAGCGTGAGGCCTTCGTGGCGCAGGTGGACGCATCCGAGCAGATGGGCGACCAGGCGGCACGCGACGCGATCGCCGCGCAGGGCGGAGCAGTGGTGGTCCCCGTCGACGGGGCTGGCCCCGGGACGTTCGACCAGATCGGTCTGCGCGTCGGCGAGGACGGAACGCAGACGCTCATCGTCGCCGAGGCGAAGGGCGGCAGCGCGCGCCTCAGCACGACGGGCCGGATCCTCCCAGACGGCACGACGCTGGCCGACGGCACCGTGCTGCCGAGCGGCAGCCGCGCGGCTCAGGGATCCACGCTGTACTTCAACGATGTGTTCCGCAACGACGCCAACCTCGCCGCGTACCTGCGCGACAATCCGGCCCTCGCCGCGGGCCTGGCCGACGGCTCGGTCAGGGTCGACTACCAGCTCGTCAAGGCCAGCCCGGGTGGCAGCATCTCCGTCCAGCGGCTCGGCCTCAACCCGGCCGAGTTGAACCTCGGCCTGCCTCGATAGGATCAGCCCATGGATGCACTTTCGCGCGCGACAGACGAACAGGTGCGTGCGGTCTGCGCGGCCTTCGACGCGGTCGAGTGGCCGCTTGGGCGGGACGGCTACGCGGCGCTGGCTGAAGAACTCGGTTGGCAGCCGAAGCTGGAGACGTCGAGCGGCGTCCAGCACCGTTCCGGCTACCCCGTGAGCCTCCCGACCGTGCGCTCGCTGGTCGCGGACGAGGCGATCTCGCAGGTCACGATCGCCGTGAGCGACAAGAGCGACGACTCGGCGGCGCTCTCCCAAGCGGCGAGCGCCCTTCGCGACGCGGTGCACTCGCAGCTCGGGGCCCCAACCGGCCAGCAGCAGGGAGACCCCTACTGGGAGCTGGGCAATGGCGGACGCATCTGGCTGAAGTCGGTGCCGAAGAAGGTGCTCCTCGTTGTCGAGGAGCAGCGCTTCGCCGATGTCGAACGCGCCGAGGAGCGTCTCGGCATCGACCCGAGCCGCAATCCGGGCACCGCCAACGACAACCGGTAGCCGCCCGCTGTTCGACGCTGGCCGGCTCGAGACTGCGCGCCGCGGAACGACTCGAGACTGAACGCAGCGACCCGAGACGAAAGAAGACGGCGGCACGCGTGAAGCGTGCCGCCGTCTTGGTTGCGGGCGTCCCGTGGTCTGCCGAGCGGTACCTCGGCCGAGTCCGGGGGGCGCGGCCTAGCTTGGGATCGAGGCGCGTGCAGCCGACAGGGCGCGGCGTGCGACGTCGTCGTTCTCGACGAGCGAGTTGCGGATGGCGGCGATCACGTCGCGCACCTGCTGGCCGGCTGAGTTCCACTGCTGCTCGAGGTGCGCGTACTCCTCGGAGACGCCGTCTGCCTGGTAGTCGGCCATGGCCTGCTTGACGTCGGCGTCGCGGCGGTCGAGCGCCGACTCGAGGCGCGCGGCGACCTGCTCGAAGTTCGCCTGCGTCGCCTCGGAGGAGCCGATGTTGTAGTCGTTGCGATCCATCTGGTTCGTGAACATGCGTGTTCTCCGGTTCTCGGGAAGGCTAGGCCTGCGGGCGGATGCGCGACAGGAAGGATTCGGAGCTGAAGTCGGTCGAGTTCGACGACGCCTCGTGGGTTGCCGCTCCGTCATCGGCGGCCGCGACGAATGCCTTGTTCTGGCCGCTGATCGACGTGACGATGCCGGCGAGCGCCGAGTTGAGGGCGTTCGAGATGTCGTCTGTCTTGGCCTTGAAGTTGTTGAAGCTGGCCTTCGCCGGTCCGTTGAAGGTGGACGCGAGTGGCTCTGCGGCGTCGAAGAGCTGCTTGACGAGCTCGCCGAGGTCGTCCGATTCGGTCTGCGACTTGTTCCCGAGCGTGACCAGCGTCTGGTCTTCCATTGCGAACTTCATGGCATCCTCTCCAGCACCGCGGTCGGCGCGCGTTGTCCTCCGGAGACGTCAGTTCAGCATGATCGCCCCGCCTTCGTCCAACTTTTTCGTGGGGAGTTCTCCCCTCCCAGGGTCAGGTTCGTCCGACTAGCCTTGCCACTCGTGTGGAAACAGGCCGATCTCCCAGCGGCGACCCGCCAGCGCGCCTGGTCGGTCGTGGTCGATGTCGCGCTCGGACTCGTCGTCGTGGCTGGCCTGTCGCTCCTTGCCGCGCGGATCAGCGGCGCGTTCGCCGCGCTTGTCGGGGCATCCGCAGCGCTGGTGCTGCTGGGCCTCTGGTGGTGGCTGCGGTCGGCCCTCGGCACGAGCCCTGGCCACGCGCTGCTCGGCCTGCGCACCGTCGCGCGCTCGACGGGGATGCCAGCTCGGCCGCTTGCAGGCGCGCGGCTGACGGTCGACATCCGCAGGGGTCTCGACCCGCTCGAGCTGGTGCCGGCTCCCATCGAGCTCGCACCACCCACGCGAGTTCCCCAGCGCTTCTCGAGCCCAGACCTCGAGCTGCACTTCGACGACGGCTCGCGTCACGTCGTCCGCGGCGTCATCATCGTGGGGCGTGCGCCGCAGGTCACCTCGAGGGGGCAGCGGCCCGTCGCGGTCCCCGACTTCTCGCGGAGTCTCGCGCCGACGCACGTGCGCCTCGAGCCGAACTTCGACGGCGTGCTGGTCACCGATCTCGGCAGCGTCGGCGGCACGTGGACCTTCGCCGGCGGCGACCCGAGGCGGCTCCAGCCGGAGACCGCCGTCACGGTTCCCTTCGGCACCGTGCTCGCCCTCGGGTCGCGGCGCGTGCGTCTCGGACGCCCCGGTGCGAGCATCGCAGGATCGGGGGTGGCGGCATGAGCGACACCGACCGCACCCTCATCGACACGACCCGCGCCCACCGCGAGCGGATGCTGGGCGCGCTCGCGCACGGACCGCAGGCGACGCGGCGGTCCGTCAACACCAACGTGGGGCGACTGCTCGGCTCGGTCATCCTCGGGGCCGTCATCTGCTGCGCGTGCCTCGGCACGAGCTTCGTCGTGAACCTCCTCGAGGACCGCAAGCAGCAGGAGGCGATCTCCGCGTTCCAGGCCGCAGCTGCCGCGAACCCGGTGCTGCCCGGAGGCACGGTCGTGAAGGATGAGGCCACGGGCTTCCTCCTCGACCAGGCGACGGGCGAGTACACGGACCCTCGGACGGGGTTCGTCGTCGATCCCGTGACCGGCTATGCCACCGACCCGGAGGGCAAGCTCATCGACACGAGGATCGGCTGGTACATCGACCCCGCGACGGGCTACTACACGAACCCGACGAGCGGCATCACGATCGACCCGCAGACGCTGACGGTCGTCGAGTGAGCGGCTTCCGGATGACCACCCGTCGCACGACCCCTGAGGAGCACTGAGTGTCGTACACGCGACTCACCGTCATCGGCAGCGAGCGCAAGGCTGAGCTCGCACTCCCGAACAGCGAGCCCATCGGGGTGCTCCTGCCGCACGTGCTCGAGCTCCTCGAGGAGACCCCGAGCGGGGGCGCCGTGCTGACGCTGACGACGTTGACGGGTGCATCCCTCGACTTCGACGCGACCCTCGAGGAGCAGGGCGTGCGGCCGGGAGCGCTCTTGCGGGTCACGACGGTGGATGATGCCCCGCAGGCGCCGGAGGTCATCGACATCACGGACGCCATCACGGAGGCCGGCGCCGCGAGGCGGGACGCCTGGACGCAGGCGCACGCACGTGCCGTGCTCGCGGTGGCCGCCGGTCTCGCCGCCGCTGGAGCCGGTCTCTGGGTCATGAGCGCGTTCGCGCTGCCCGCCGAGTGGATGCTCGCCGCGGTCGCGCTGCTCGCCGCCGCCGGCACGGGTCTCGCGCGGTCTGGACAGCGGGCCGCGGTATCTGGCGTCGCGAGCCTCGCGCTCGGCCTGGCCGTGCCCGCCGCCTTCGGTCTTGCGGCGGAGATCGGCGCGGCGAGTGGCCGCGAGGCCGGCTGGGACGCGCTGCCGATCGTCGTGCTCGTCGCGGCGATGGCGGCATGGTTCGTGCTCGGCCTCGTCTGGGGTGTCGGCTTCCAGCGGACCTCCGCGCGGTACGGGGCTGGGGTCGGGCTGCTGCTCAGCGCCGGGCTGTTCTTCGTCGACCTGGCGGGCTTCGACCGCGGCGGCGTGGCCGTCATCGCCTCCGTGCTGAGCATCGCCGTGCTCGGTCTCCTCCCCGGCGCGGCGCTCTCGCTGAGCGGGCTCACCGCCTACGACGACCGCATCATGCGCGGCGCGCGTGCCACGACGTCGGATGTCCGGGCGGCGATCGCGGAGTCGTTCGCGCAGCTCACCTGGACGGTCATCGCGGTATCGCTCGTCGCGCTCCTCTCGCTCTCCGAGCTGCTGCTCTCGCAGGACCCGTGGCGGCAGGGACTCGCCGCGTCCCTCGCCGTCATCGCGCTGCTGCGCATGCGGACGTTCCCGCTCGCGCCGCCGCGCATCGCCCTCCTGCTGGCGGCCGCGGTGCCGACCGCCCTGTGGCTGCTCTCGACGCCGCTCGTCAGCGACGAGGGGAAGGCGCTCATCACGGGCGTCGCTGCGCTCGCCGCCGTGGCCGTCGCGGCGTGGGAGCCGAGCGAGGTCGTCGCAGCGAAGCTGAGGAGGTGGGCCGACATCCTCGAACTGCTTGTCGTGCTCACGGTCGTGCCCCTCGCGCTCGGCTCGTTCGGCGTCTTCGCCGACCTCCTCGAGGCCTTCCGTTGAGTCGCCTCGACGGGTTCCGGCAGGCGCTCACGGCTCGCGGCGCGGCCGAGCTGCAGGACCTGCGCGAGCGGGCCGCCGTGCCCCTCGCCCTCCGGCGACGTGTCGGCGTCGCCTCGCTGGTTCCGGGCTCGGGATGCACGACCGTCGCCGTCGAGCTCGCGCGCTTCCTGTCGTCCGCGAGAAGCGATCGCGTCCGCTTCGTCAGCGCGCAGGGTCCCAGCCCACGACCGGAGCGCGGTCTCGAGGGTACGAGCGTCGAGGCCCTCGAGCTCGCACCGACCGAGTGGCCGGCGGACGTCGAGGCGTGGTGGCGGCTGCACCGCGCCTCGAGCGACCGGTACGACCTCACCGTCACCGACTGGGGCACCTCCCCGCTCGCGCGCATCCGCGACCTCGCCGAGCATTCGCATGTGCTCTGCCTCGTGACGACCGCCGAGCGGGCGAGCATCCAGCACGCCCTGGACATCGCAGCCGCCATCGGCGAGCGCACGCGCGTCGTGCTCGTCGCCGTCGACGTGCATCGGAGGGCCGGACTCGCGACCGAGAAGCTCGTCAGCATGCTGCCGTTCCCCGCGGTGCTCGTGCGGCACGACCGGGCGCTGCGAGCGGGCGCGGCGCGCGGTCTGGACGGCGTGCGGATGCTGCGCCTCGGCGCCAGGGTCATCGACGCCGCCGCGGGCATCTCCGCGCAGCCTGTGCTTGTTCCTGCGCCTTCCCCCACGCCTCAGGCTCCGCCTCGGGTCTCGCCCCAGGCCCCGCCCCAAGCTCCGCCTCGCGTCCCGGCCCCGGCTCAGGCCCCAGATCAGGCTCCGCCTCAGGTCCCGCCGTCGGCGCCCTCACAGGCCCCCGCACACGCCCAGGTGTTCCCGCCAGCACCCCACGCCGACCGACCAGGAGCGCGACCGTGAGCATCCGCGACGCCCACCGCCCCACACGAACGGTCTTCCCCGCGCCCAGGCCCGAGGCGAGGCAGCTCGCCTCGCCGCCCACGCTCAGCGACGAGGCGAGCGCGACGCCGTTCCAGTTCCTCCTGCCGGTCGTCGGCGCCCTCACCTCCGTGACGATGATGGTCGTCATGCGCAACGGGCAGCCCCTGTTCCTCTTCATCGCGGGCATCGTGTTCGTCGTCGCGATCGTCTCCGGTGTCGGCTTCGCCGTCTCCGCGCGGGGCCGGGCCGGGCGCGCGCTCCGCCTCCGCCGCAAGCGCTACCTCGACTACCTCGAACGGCAGCGCAGCGAGCTGCGCGACGAGGCGACGGATGCGGTGCGGGCCGCGAGGCTCGTGCACCCCGACCGCAGCGGGCTCGCCTCCCTCGTGCACGACCCCGCCCGCCTCTGGGACCGCCGAAGAGGCGACGCCGACCACCTGCAGGCGCGCGTGGGAACGGCGACCGTGCCGTGGTTCCAGCTCGCGGTGGCCGCCGAGGATTCGCCCACCGAGCCCGCCGACCCCATCCTGCTCCGCGAAGCGCAGCTGCTCGCCGAGACGCACAGCGAGATCCCCGGCATGCCCGCCATCGCGGACCTTCGCGGCGCATCCGTCGTCGCCGTCATCGGGCCGCGGGAGCGGACCGTGCCCCTCGCTCGCGGCCTCGTCGCCCAGCTCGCAAGCCACCAGCTGCCCGACGACGTGCAGCTCGCCGCAGCCTTCGCCCCAGATCGCGGCGACGACTGGCGGGGCTTCGACCTGCTGCCGCACGCGCAGAACCCGCGGCTCTTCGACGGGCCCGTGCCCGCGCGACGCGTCGCCCCAGAGCTGCGGCAGCTCGCCGCAGTGCTCGGCAGCGAGCTCCTCGACCGCACGCAGACGGCGGCCGCCGCGAGGCGCCGGGGCGGCAAGGCCACCGCGCTGACCAGCCTCGTCGTCATCGACGACCGCCACGGCGAGCCCGCCCGACCGCTGCAGCTGCCCGACCGCAGCTACACGCCGAGCGAGATCGGCGTCACCGTCGTCCACCTCATCGACGATCGCCTCGACGAGCCCGACGACGTCGATGTCCGCATCGAGCTCGACGCGGACGGGGCCGCGCGCCTCACCCACGATGCCGGCGGCAGCGGACAGCGGACGGTGCGGTTCGACGCCGACGAGCTCACCGCCACCGCCTTCGACGGCCTCGCCAGAACCCTGGCCGCGAAACGCACCTTCGCGGCGGCCGGCGCTCGCGACGACGAGGGCCCAGCCGCCGACATCGCCGAGATCCTGGGCGTGCCCCTCGACAGGCCCGTCTCCCTCGACCGCGTCTGGGCGCCACGGCAGCCAGCGGAGTTCCTCCGCGTCGCGTTCGGCGTCAACGATCAAGGGCGACCCGTGCACCTCGACCTCAAGGAGAGCGCGCAGCAGGGCATGGGCCCGCACGGCATCTGCATCGGAGCCACCGGGTCCGGCAAGTCCGAGATGCTGCGCACCCTCATCCTTTCGCTCGCCGTCTCCCACCCGCCTGAAGACCTCGCGATGATCCTCGTCGACTACAAGGGCGGCGCCGCCTTCGCCCCGTTCGAAGGCCTGCCGCACCTGGCCGGCCTCATCGACAACCTCGCAGACGACCCGCAGCTCACGGTCCGCGCCAGGGCCTCCCTGCAGGGTGAGGTCGTGCGCCGCCAGCAGCTCCTCAAGAGCGCCGACTCATCGCCCTCGATCTCCCACTACCGGGAGCTGCGCCGCACCCGTCCTGAGCTGGCGCCCATGCCGCACCTGTTCGTCGTCATCGACGAGTTCGGCGAGCTCCTCACCGCCGAACCCGACTTCATCGACCTCTTCCTGCAGATCGGTCGCATCGGCCGCTCGATCGGCGTCCACCTCCTGCTCTCGAGCCAGCGCATCGAGGGCGGGAAGCTGCGGGGACTCGACACCTACCTCTCCTACCGCCTCGGCCTGCGCACCTTCAGCGAGGCGGAGTCCCAGGTGGTCCTCGGCTCCAACGACGCGTTCCACCTGCCGCCCATTCCCGGCTACGGCTACCTGAAGGTCGACACGAGCGTCTACCAGCGCTTCCACGCCGGCTACGTGTCCGGGCCGGTCGACGAGGTCGCCGAGGCGCGCCCTGCCTCCGACGACGAGCGTCCGCGCATCGTCGAGGTCCCCGCCTACAACGGCATAGAGAGCGGGGGAGACCCGGATGCGCCGCTCGTGCTGCGTGCGCCGGAGACGAGGCGCACCCTCATCGACGACCTCGTCGCACAGCTCGACCGGCCGCAGAAGGTCAGGCCGGTCTGGCTCCCGCCGCTCGCGGAGCGCATCTCGCTTGGCGAGGCCTTCGCCGCCGGTTCTGGGCCCGCCGACGAGGCGACGGTCGCCGGTGCGGCCTCCCTCGCCGACCCGAGCGGCGGGCATCCGCTGCGCATCGTCGTCGGCGTGGAGGACGAGCCCGCGAACCAGCGCCAGGAACCCTGGGTGCTCGACCTCACCAAGTCCGGCGGCCACATCGCCATCATCGGCGGGCCGCAATCGGGGCGCAGCACCGGGCTCCGCACGATCGCCGCATCCCTCGCGCTGAGCGGGTCGCCGGGGGCCGTCGGCATCTACGGCATGGACCTCACGGGTGGTGGGCTCCGCAGGCTCGAAGCGTTCCCGCACGTCGGCGGCGTCGCCGCTCGGGGCGACGACTCTCGCCTCGTGCGCCTCGTCGAGGAGCTCACCGCCATGCTCCGCATGCGCGAGGAGCTGTTCAAGCGCCACAGCATCGACAGCACGGCGCAGCTGCGGGCCATGCACGCAGCCGGGAAGCTGCCGGAGCTCCCGACCGCCGACATCGTGCTGCTCGTCGACGGCTACGGTGCGCTCCGTCAGGACTTCGAGCACCTCGACGGCCCCTTCACGAAGCTCATGCTGCAGGCCTCCAGCTACGGCATCCACCTCGTCGTCACGCTCGGTCGCTGGAGCGAGCTGCGCATGGCGCACCAGTCTCTCTTCGGCACGCGCATCGAGCTGCGCCTCAACGACCCCGCCGACTCCGCCATCGACCGGAAGCTCGCGAAATCCGTGCCGCCCGACTCCCGTGGGCGCGCCCTCACCGACGCGAAGACGCTCGCCCAGTTCGCCCTCCCGACGCTCGAAGCGGTCGACCCGGACCAGGTCGGCGAGGCACTCGAGGAGCTCGCCGCTCGCGCCGCGGAGTCCTGGAGCGGCCCCGCGGCGGCCCCCATCCGGCTCCTGCCGAACACCATCGACCCGTCGACGCTCCCTGACGCCGCCGACGAGCCGACGGCCGTGCCCCTGGGGCTCCGGCAGGACACGATGGACACCGCCCTCTGGGATTTCCTCGACTCCGACCAGCACCTGGTCGTGCTGGGAGACGCGAAGAGTGGCAAGTCGACGGCGCTGCGCGTCATCGCGAAGGGGCTCGTCGACCGGTTCACGCCGGACGAGCTCGCCATCGCGGTCGTCGACCCGCGCGGCAAGGTGCCGAGCGTCATCCCCGAGGAATACCTCGCGGCGCACGCCAGATCGGCCGCTCAGGCCAGCGGACTGGCCGCTTCCATCGCGAGCGAGCTCGCCGAGCGTCCCGGACGCACCGCGGAGCAGCTGCGCAAGACACCGAGGGTCGTGCTGCTCGTCGACGACTACGACATCGTCGCGGCGGGTGGCACGGACCCGCTCGGCGCGCTCGTGCCGCACCTGCCCGCGGCCCGGGACCTCGGCATCCACATCGTCGTGACGAGGCCCGTGGCCGGCTCGACGAGGGCCATGTACGCGCCGTTCCTGCAGAGCACGCGCGACACGGGTGGGGCGCTGCTGCTGCTCTCCGGCGACCGAAGCGAGGGCCAGATCGCGCCTCGCGTCTACGCCGAGCGGATGCCCCCTGGGCGCGGGAAGTACCTGCGCCGCGGCGAGGCACCCGCTGTCGTGCAGCTCGCGAACCTCCCCGAGGCCCTCTGACCCCGCCCCGCTAAACCCTGCCCTGCCCCGCCAATCTGTCCGAAGAAGTGAGCCAGATGCAGGTTGCCCGGGGGCGGGAGGGTGCATCTGGCTGACTTCTGCGGAGTAGAGGAGCAGGCGTGGCAAGCGCGGGCTGGGCAGGAGCGGGCGTGGGCGCGTAGGCGCGGGGCGCTGCTGTGTGCCCGGCCGATACTGGGCGGCGTGTGGGGTGAGGGGAAGAGTGAGCCAGATGCAGGTTGCCCGGTGCGGGAGGGTGCATCTGGCTGACTTCTGCGGAGTAGAGGAGCAGGCGTGGCAAGCGCGGGCTGGGCAGGAGCGGGCGTGGGCGCGTAGGCGCGGGGCGCTGCTGTGTGCCCGGCCGATGCGGGGCGGCTGCGGCGCGCGCGGCCACGACGCGCCGAGGTCAGCGAGTGGTGAGGGCCTGGAACTCGGGGTTCTTGCGGATGAACGAGGCGACGTACGGGCATTGCGGCACGATCGTGAGGGCCGACTGCTCGCCGAGGGTCGTGAGCGCCGCATCCGTCAGGACGGCGGCGAGACCCTGCCCCTGATAGGCGGGGTCGACGACGGTGTGGTCGATGACGATCGCATCGGCCGTCGTGACGTAGCTCAGGTAGCCGAGTTCCTTGCCGTCGCCGTCGTTGAGGGCGAAGCGCGAGCGTTCCTGCTGGTGCTGGACGGTGTTTGACATGGCCAGAGGGTACGCCGTGCCGCGAACAGCCACCTCGACGTCGGCTGTGTCGGGCCCGTGCGCCGCTCGCGGCGAGGCCGTGCCCTGTATCCGCGCCACTCGGCCAGCCCCTGGGGCGCGTGCGCCAGGCTGTGCGAGGGTTGACCGGTGACTGAGGAGCAGCAGGGCCAAGCACCCGACGACCAGGGGCGTCGTGCGGAGCGCGCTGAGCGGACGGAGCGCACCAAGCGGGGAGTCTCGGCGCGGGTTCGCCGCAACAGGAAGATCGCCGCCGCGGCGCTCGCCGTGGTCGTCCTGCTCGGCGGTGGCTTCATCTACTGGGCCGTCACCGCGGCATCGAACGGGGATGCGAACGTGCCGACGATCGCGTCCACGACACCGCCTGCGACCCCCTCTGCCACGGCAACCGCGACGCCGACGCCGGAGCCCACCCCGACGGCAGACCCCACCCCGACGGAGACGCAGCCCCCTGCGGCAGCCCTGGACATCACGGACCCCAACAGCATCACGGTGCTCGTCAACAAGCAGACTCCGCTCGCACCAGCCGACTACGCGCCGGGTGACCTCGTCGCGATGTCCGACATCGGCGTCCCCTCCGCCAACGGCCACTCGCTCCGCTCGGAGGCGGCAACCGCCGTGCAGACCATGTTCGCGGCGGCCAGCGCCGAAGCCGGCCTCACTCTCGACATGACCAGCGGGTACCGCGACTACGGGCTGCAGACGGAGCTGTACAACGGCTACGTCGCCGAGTTGGGGCAGGAAGCCGCCGACCTCACCTCGGCTCGGCCCGGTTACAGCGAGCACCAGACGGGGCTCGCCGCCGACATCTCCTCACAGGGAGAGGGCTGCGTCCTCGAGCAGTGCTTCTCGACGACCGCCGGGGGGCAGTGGCTCGCTGCCAACGCGCACCGGTTCGGGTTCATCCTGCGCTTCCCCGACGGCGCCACGGCGACCACCGGATACGAGTTCGAGCCCTGGCACTACCGCTACGTGGGCACAGAGACCTCGGCCGCGATGCAGGCGGCCGGCGCGACGACGTACGAGGAATTCCTTGCCGCTCCCGCGGCACCGGGCTACTGAGAAGACGATGCTCGGTAGAGTTCTGCCAGAGCTTTGAAAGCAGAAGCACTCCAAGACCAGGAGGTCGAGATGGCAACGTGCCCCACGTGTGGTGCCGAAGCGCAGGTCGGACAGAGATTCTGCGCCGAGTGCGGTACCAAGCTGACGGTCGCGCGTCCTCGCGCCACTGAGGGCGAAGGCAGCAACGCGGCGCCTCGCCGTCCGGCGGATATCGGTGCTGGCGGGTTCCGCTGGAATGCCTCCGCGCCCACTCCGCCTTCCGAGGTGGTGGGTCGTGCTCGCGAAGACGCGGAGCAGGTGACCCCACCGTCAAGCGACGGCGATGACTTCTTTGCACGGTACCGGCCGAAGGCCGCGTCGCCGAGCGCGCCGGAGGCTGACGACGACGAGGCCGACGATGCCGAGTCGGCTGCCCCAGAGCCGCAGTCGTACCTCCGCTCGCGCCGCCGGTTCAACCCCGACCTGCGTGCGACGGGCGAGCGTGACATCGTCGCCCCGAACCCGGTCGCCGCGGAGCCCTTCGTTCCTCCGACCCCCGCGGCTCCGCGGAAGCCAGCCGTTCCCCCTGCGGTCGAGCCTCCCGTCGAAGAGCCGGCGCCCGCATCGACGCCGGCCGCAGCGGATGCCCCAGCTGCGCCGGGCGCGACGGGTCCGGTTCGCGATGCGTTCGCATTCGAGCCGCCGACCACGGAGTTCGACGTGCTCCCCATGAGCACGCCGACGCGGGCCGCTGGCCCGAGCGGGGCTTCCTCTCGCACTGACGACGACGCCCGAGGTCAGGTCCCGAGCTGGTTCTCCGACCTCGAGGGCACTGGCGACCCGGCTCCCGCGGCCTCGGCGCCTGCCGCGCCCGCCGAACCCGAGGCCCCTGCCGAGCCCGCGGCCCCCGCTGCCCCCGCTGCCGCAGCGCCGACAAGCGCAGCGCCGCAGTTCGGCCGCCCACCGGTGCGTGCCGACGACGCCACGGCAGCAGCGAACGCGGAGCCGAGCGAGGCCACGACGGCCGCGCCACAGGCTCCCGCGAGCAGTCCCAAGATCCCGTCCTTCCGCGCCGACCCGCCGGCTGCCCCCACGCCGAGGGTGGTCCCCTCCCCACCGCCGATGCCGGCGACCGGCGACCCCTTCCGTGGTGCATCCGCCGCCCCTGTCTTCCCGAGCGGGCCCGCAGTCGTGCCCGGGGAGCCGCCGCGTGCGGCGCCCGCGGCGAGCAGCGCCTTCGACGAGCTCCTCGCCGGAGAACGCAGCGACGGCAGCGTCCTCGACGACTCGGATCGTCCCATCGTCTCCCGCGACTTCGAGCAGACCGGCATCGTTCCGCTGCCCTCTCGAACCCGGGAGAGCTTCGGAGGGGCCCAAGAGTCCGAGCGCCAGGACGCGGCTGACCTCTTCGGTGCGCCAGCCGCGCCAGCCGCGCCAGCCGCGCAGACCCCGCCGGCGCCATCGGCCCCACAACCGCCCCGGGCGCCTCAGCCACCCGTCGTCGGGAACGCGCCAGACGTCGAACCGGCGACTCGCGCCCTGCCGCGACAGGGCGCGAACCCTGGGTTCGACCAGGCTCCTGTCGACGACCGCGATCGGCGGGCAGCCGCCGACGCCGCGGCTGCGAGTGTCGGCGGAGCAGCCGCCAGCGCCGCATCGGCGTCCCCCGCGCGGGACACGGCCCGACCGCCGCGGTCCGACGACGGCCAGCGCGAGCAGGACCCGGCCAAGGAACTCCTCTCGAGCTGGTTCGACGAAGACGACGCGAGCGAGCAGCCGTCGACACCGGCATCCGCTGGACCCCGCGCGCCTCGCCGGCCAGCTCGGGCCGCCAAGGCGTCTGCCGCGCCCGCGGGAGCCCCGCCGAGGTCGCAAGCACCCACGTCCGCCGGACCGGTCGGCGACGGACCCGACCTCGAGCCCTCCGAGCGCAACCCGTTCGACCGAGTCGGCGCGGCCCTCGGCGGCGGCAATGGGGGTGGCGGCGGTCGCATGGGCGCGGCGGTCCGCGGCCTCGACAACCGCAACCGTCGCCGTCTCGGCGTCATCGCGCTCTCCGTGGTCGGCTCGATCCTGCTGATCCTGTCTGCCATCATGATCGGCAACGTCGTCGGCGCGAACCGTGACGACCCGGTGGCGGGCGGCGACCCGACTGCGAGCGAGACTGCGGCGGAACAGCCAGCGACCGAGGACCCGACGACACCCGCTGGCCCCGCCGCGGTTGCCGACACCAACTTCGCCCCGGTCACGTTCACGAGCGAGACCGGCAACATCCGCTGCCAGATCACCCCGGAGACGGGCGTCACCTGCCAGCAGTACACGGTGGACTTCCCGGTCCCGGAACAGGCCTGCCAGGCGGGAGCGACGGGCGTCGTGGTCGGTCTCGACTCGAACGGCTACACCTTCCCCTGCCTCACGGCGGACATCCCGACCGAGGGCGCCGTCGTGCAGCCCTACAACTCACCCGTGGTGCTCGGCGAGTTCGTGTGCGAGATCACGTTCGAGACCGGCGTGACCTGCTTCAACGCGTCGGGAGACATCGTCAGCGTCGAGTACTCGGCTGGAGTCGGTCAGGCCGGACGCCTCAGCGCGACCAACCCGACCCCCGCCGCAGGCCAGTAGCGCCTCACCCGGCACAACGAAGAACGCTGCCTGCGTCTCCCACCTCCCGAGCTTGACCGGGGGTGTGAGACGCAGGCAGCGTTCTTCGTGGCGGGACGCGCGGCTAGGAGCCCAGCGCCGCGTCGACGATCGCCTTGGCCTCCGCCTGCACGAGCTTCAGGTGCTCTGGACCCTTGAACGATTCGGCGTAGATCTTGTACACGTCCTCGGTGCCGGATGGGCGGGCCGCGAACCACGCATTCGCGGTCGTGACCTTCACGCCGCCGATCGCAGCACCGTTGCCTGGGGCGTGGCTGAGGCGCGCCGTGATGGGGTCGCCAGCGACCTCCACTGCGGAGATCGCGTCGCCGTCGAGCTTGCCGAGCACGGCCTTCTGCGCAGGCGTGGCCGGGGCATCGACGCGCTCATAGGCGGGGCGGCCGAACTCCTCGACGAGCTCCTCGTAGCGCTGCGAGGGGGTCTTTCCTGTGACGGCGATGATCTCGGCCGCCAGGAGGGCGAGCAGGATGCCGTCCTTGTCTGTGGTCCAGACGGTGCCGTCCTTGCGGAGGAACGAGGCCCCTGCGGACTCCTCGCCGCCGAACACGATGGAGCCGTCGATGAGGCCGGGCACGAACCACTTGAATCCGACGGGCACCTCGACGAGCGTGCGGCCGAGCGAGGCGGCGACGAAGTCGATCATGGTGCTCGATACGAGCGTCTTTCCGATGCCTGCCGTCACCGACCATTCGGGGCGGTGCGCGCACAGGTAGTCGATGGCCACGGCCAGGTAGTGGTTGGGGTTCATGAGGCCCGCGTCCGGGGTGACGATGCCGTGGCGGTCCGCGTCGGCGTCGTTCCCGGTCAGGATGTCGTAGTCGTGGCGGCGCGCGAGCACGGAGGCCATCGCGGACTGCGACGACGGGTCCATGCGGATCTTGCCGTCCCAGTCGAGCGTCATGAACGGCCAGCGCGCATCCACGTCCGGGTTCACGACGGTGAGGTCGAGGTCGTACTCGTCGGCGATGGCCTGCCAGTAGCGCACGCTGGCGCCGCCGAGGGGGTCTGCGCCGATGCGCACGCCCTCGCGCTTGATGGCGTCGACGTCGATGATGTTCTTCAGGTCGCGCACATAGTCGCCCTTGAAGTCGTGGCGGCCCACGTTGCTCGTATCCGGAGTGCCGCGCTTCACGCCGTCGAGGCCCGCTTCGATGAGCTCGTTCGCTCGGTTCGCGATCCAGCCGGTCGCGTCGCTGTCAGCCGGCCCGCCGTGCGGGGGGTTGTACTTGAAGCCGCCGTCCTGGGGAGGGTTGTGGCTCGGCGTGACGACGATGCCGTCGGCCTGCTCGGTGTTGGCCGGGTCTGCGTTGTAGCGGATGATCGCGTGGGACAGGGCCGGGGTCGGCACCCACTCGTCGTCGAGGTCGGCGAGCACGGTGACGCCGTTGCCGACGAGCACCTCGAGGGCGCTGCGCTCGGCCGGCTCGCTGAGCCCGTGCGTGTCGCGGCCGATGAAGAGCGGACCCGTGATGCCCTGCGCCTGGCGGTATTCGACGATGGCCTGCGTGATGGCGAGGATGTGGGTCTCGTTGAAGGACGAGGTGAGGCTCGAGCCACGGTGCCCGCTCGTGCCGAACGCGACGCGTTGCGTCGAGACGGCGGGGTCGGGGATCTTCTCGGCGTACGCAGCGATGAGTGCGTCGAGATCGATGAGGTCGGATTCAAGGGCGAGGCTGCCAGCGCGATCGTGCATGTCCACAGTCTGGCACCGCGAGGTGTCTCGTGGGGAGGAAGTCGAGCATCGGCATAGGCTGATCTCCATGACCGAAGCCAGTGCCGTGCCAGATGAGCGAGAGACGTACTCCTACCTCGGGCCGGCGGGCACCTTCACGGAGGCCGCGCTCGGCCAGGTCGAGGCGGCCCGAGGGCAGATCTGGCGGCCGGTGAGCAACGTCGGCGAGGCGCTCGCCGACGTGACGACGGGGCGCAGCGTCGCGGCGATGATCGCGATCGAGAACAGCATCGAGGGTGGGGTCACGGCGTCACAGGATGCGCTTGCCACGATTCCGGGGCTCCGGATCGCGGGGGAGTACGAGGTCTCCATCTCCTTCAGCCTCGTGGTGCGCCCCGGAACCCGTCTCGAGGATGTCCGCACGGTCTCGGCGCACCCGGTGGCGTACGGGCAGTGCCGCAGGTGGCTGCACGCCCACGTCCCGGGCCACGAGCACGTCACCGCGAACTCGAACATCGCCAGCGTCAATGCGCTCTTCGACGAGCGAGGCGACATCGACGCCGCTATCGCGCCGCGGGGGGTCGAGGACCGCTTCGACGTCTCGGTGCTCTCGGAGAACATCCAGGACAACAAGATGGCGCGTACGAGATTCGCGCTCGTCAGCCTGAGCCGCGAGCTGCCGGCCAGGACGGGCGCCGACAAGACGAGCCTCATCGTGGAGCTGCCTGAGGAGTTCCCTGGATCGCTCATGGTCATGCTGGAGCAGTTCGCGACCCGCGGCGTGAACCTGTCGATGATCACCTCGCGTCCGCTGCCCGACCGCATCGGCTCCTATCGCTTCGTGCTCGACCTCGACGGCCACATCGACGATGCGAGGGTCGCGGATGCGCTGCTCGGGCTTCGCCGGTTCAGCCCGCACGTCATCTTCCTCGGCTCGTATCCGCGTGCCGACCGGAAGCCGGTCGTCGTCGACCCCAAGTGGGGAGATGAGCACTTCGGGGAAGCGGTCGACTGGCTGCACTCTCTGCGCGGCTAGCACGAGCCGGGTTCGGGACCGCAGCTCTCGAGCAGGCTCGTCGCGAGGCGTCGTGCGCTGTCGACGGTGATGTCGAGGACAGGCCCGTCGTGGAGGAGGAGCGCCAGCCACGGGACGCGCTCGTGGGCTTCCTGGTGCTGCACGAGCACGAGCTGGTCGACCGCGAAGGCATGCTGTCGTTCGTCGGGGGATTCGCGGGCCGGCCTCCGCGATACGACCGACACCTCGCGGCTGAGGCTGTAGTGCAGGGTCTCGTCGGCGTCGAGGTGCAGCGCGACGCACCATTCTGGGCATCGCTGCGTGCCGGATGTCGTGCTCATGCGTGGGGTCTCCCTGCTTGCGTGCGACGATCGCGCTCCCGGTCCGGCACAGCCGGGAGAGTCGTCGCGTGTGGCGTACTCGGTCTGTCCGGACACCGTAGAGGCGACCACCGACGTTTCGCGCCCGCCCCGGCGCCGGGCCCCTCGCCGCAGGGTCCAAGGTCCTGAGCGGTCGCCTCTGAGAGACTTGGGTGCACGCCCCGGCCTGGGGTCGCGTGCATTCTCGTGTCTGGAGGAGAGACAGCCATGTCGACCACCACTCTGCGTCCGAGGCGTCTGCTGCGCACCGCGTGCTTGCTCGTCGCAGCGGCCCTCGCCGCCGTGCTCGTCTCCTGGGAGCCAGCGACGGCGCACGCCGCCGTGATCGCGACAGCTCAGGCGGCGACCGAGCAGTCTGTTCCTCAGGCGGCCATCGTCACGATCTCGGTGCTCTCGGCGCTCATCGTCGTGCTCCTGATCGCCTTCGTCGTCTGGATGCGTCGGCGTGGGCACGCCGAGGACGAGGATGCGGAGAACGCTGCGGGGAGCGACGGCGGCGTCGACACGAACTAGGCGCTGGTGTCCTCGGCGAGCGACTGCAGGGTGCTGCCGAGCTGTGCGGCGCTGGCCGCGGTGAGGTCGAGGACGGCTGCCCCGTCGCGCAGGAGCGCCACCCAGGTCTCCGATTCTCCCGCCTCCCGGTGCGTGACCAGCTCGAGCGTCGTCGGGGTGGCTGGCACCTCGGGGCGGAAGCGAAGCTCCGCGGAGGTCGGTCGCTGCAGGAGCTCGATGGCGAGACTCTCGCCGTAGTGCAGCGTCTCGCCGTCGAGGTGCAGCGAGACGCACCAGGTGGGGCAGGGGGTGGTGCCGGTGGGGTGCTTCATCGGTCGCTCCAGGTGTTCGCGAGTCAGCGGATTGGCGTCGAGCAGACCCGGAGCCTGAGCCGCGGAGCTAGACGGCTGGCGGGGCCGTCGGTCCAGCGTCGGCTTCGTCGGCGAGGAGTTCCATCGGTGGCACGCCGAGGAGCTCCGCCATGCCCTCGAGTGTCTGCAGCGTGATGTTGCGCTCGCCGCGCTCGACGGATCCGATGTAGGTGCGGTGCAACCCCACGACGTCGCCGAGTGCCTCCTGGCTGATACCGCGCGAGAGGCGGATTCGACGGATGTTCTTGCCCACGCTTCGCTGGAGTTCACCGACCATGCCCCAAATGATGGAATGCCGCTACTCATGAGTCTACAGAGTTATAAGTAGCATTCTCTGCCCCGAGAGGGCCGGGGTCAAGCGAAACGGGCCGTTCCGCAAGACAAGTGAGCAGCGAAATGCGCGGTCGACCCCCGTCGATGCGGGCTTCGGGCGTGTCGCCCCTAGAGCGACGGGCGGCTCGGGCTGTTCTCCGGTCCGGTGATGCCGAGGCGACGCGCGAGGGTGCGCAGCCCCTCGTTCTCGGGCATGGGCTTCGGGGTGCGCACCGTGAGGCTGGCAGGCTCGATCCAGATGCGCGCAGCGGTGATCTGCCCCGCCGCATCCCCGTCGACCTCGAACTCCTCCGGGCCGGAGTCGAGGCGGAAGGTGACCTCCTCGACCTGCGCGTAGGTGAGGGCGCGCACGTGCTTGCGGCCCTCGAGGAGGATGCGCCTGCCGACATCGGTGCGCCGCATGATGCCGGACTGTACGACGAGGCGACCGTAGATCTGCAGCCAGCCGATCAGGCCGTTGGGGCGCATGATCGCGAGGTCGAGCCTGCCGTCGTCGATCTCAGCGTCGGGCAGCAGGTGGAGCCCGCCCGGCATGAGCCCGCAGTTGCCGACCATGACGGTGGCGGCCCGGAGCGACCGCGCATGCGTCTTGCCGTCGACGCGGAGGCGCAGGTGGAAGTTCGGTCCGTTGGCGACGGAGCGGGCGATGCCGCCGAGGTACGCGACCCAGCCGACCTTCTTCTTGAGGTCCTCCGAGGTGTTCGCGATCATTCCAGCGTCGACGCCGACGCCGCCCATGACGGTGAAGGCCATGCGCTCGCGGGTCTTGTCTTCGCGCTCGACGGCGGCCCAGCCGACGTCGATGCGCGCATCCACCCCGCCGAAGGCGACTTCGACCGCGCGGGCGAGCGTGGTCATGGGGAGCGTCGAGGGCTTCGCGCCAGGCAGGAGGGTGGATGCGTTCTGCACCATCTCGGACACCGTGTCGGTCACGCCTCCCGCGACCTCGATGCCGATGTTGCGCGCGAGGAGGTTGCCGGTTCCGCCCGGGACCACGCCGAGAGCGACGTCGGTGCCCGCCAGGGTCTCGGCGACGAGTCGAACGGTTCCATCGCCTCCGGCGGCGATGACCATCGTCGCGCCGGCTTCGATGGCTTCCTTCGTCTGCCCGGCTCCGGGGTCATCCGCGGTCGTCTCGAACCACAGGGGCTCCGGCCAGCCGTACCGTTCCGAGCTCTCGGCCGCGGCTGCGCGGAGGGCCTCTGTATCGACCTTCACTGGGTTGACGACGATGGCGGCGAGCTTGTCTGAACCCTGTCGGGCGGTATGCGGCATGCAGTGAGCCTAAGTCAGTGGCGGTGTGTGTCTGCGGCGAACGCGCTCCTGGGCTCGCGGCACCCTCGACGACTAGGCTTGGACCGTGATCGACGCCCAGCTTCTCCGTGACCAGCCCGACCTCCTCAAGCGCTCCCAGATCTCGCGCGGCAACGACCCCTCGACGGTCGATGCGGCCCTCGAGGCTGACGCTGCTCGCAGGTCGGCGATCTCCGAGTTCGAGCGGCTGCGCGCCGAGCAGAACGCCGCCTCCAAGCTGGTCGCGAAGGCCAGCAAGGAGGAGAAGCCGGCGATCCTCGCCTCGGTGAAGGACCTGGCGGCGAGCGTCAAGGCGGCGAGCCAGGCGGCGAACGAGGCGAGCGCGGCCGCGGATGAGGCCGTCGGGCGCATCCAGAACGTCGTCATCGAGGGCGTGCCGGCGGGTGGCGAGGAGAACTTCGAGGTGCTCAAGACGGTGGGCGAGCGCCCAGCGTTCGAGTTCGAGCCGCGCGATCACCTCGAGCTGGGGGAGCTGCTCGGGGCAATCGACATGCAGCGGGGGGCGAAGGTCTCCGGTGCTCGGTTCTACTTCCTCCGCGGCATCGGCGCCCGCCTCGAGCTGGCCCTCATGACGTATGCGCTCGACGTCGCGATCCGCAACGGCTTCGTGATGCTCACGACGCCGACGCTCGTGAAGCCCGAGATCATGCGAGGCACTGGCTTCCTCGGCGAGCACGCCGATGAGGTGTACCACCTGCAGGACGACGACCTCTACCTGACGGGCACCAGCGAGGTGGCGCTCGCGGGCTACCACTCCGACGAGATCATCGACATCGAGGCGGCGCCGCTGCGCTACGCCGGCTGGTCGACCTGCTACCGCCGCGAGGCCGGTTCGCACGGCAAGGACACGCGCGGCATCATCCGCGTGCACCAGTTCAACAAGCTCGAGATGTTCGTCTATGCGAAGCCGGAGGACGCGGAGGCGGAGCACGAGCGGCTCCTCGGCTGGCAGGAGGAGGTGCTGCAGTCGCTCGGCCTGAGCTACCGCGTCATCGACACAGCCGCGGGAGACCTCGGCTCCTCGGCGGCTCGCAAGTTCGACGTCGAGGCGTGGGTTCCGACGCAGGATGCGTACCGCGAGCTCACCTCGACCTCGAACTGCACGACCTACCAGGCCCGTCGCCTGTCGACGAGGTATCGCACCGACACGGGCAAGACCGCGCCGGCTGCGACCCTCAACGGAACGCTCGCGACGACGCGATGGCTCGTGGCTCTGCTCGAGACGCACCAGCGCGCCGACGGGTCGGTGGTCATCCCCGAGCCGCTGCGCCCCTACCTCGGCGGCCTCGAGGTCATGGAGCCCGTCAGGTGAGCGCGGCGAACCTGCCAGAGCAGGGCGCTGCGGGCGGGCGGATGCTCGTCGCGCTCGACATCGACGGCACGATCCTCGGCATCGACGGTGCGATCCCGGACGCGACCTTCGAGCAGGTCCGGCGGCTGCAGGCCGCGGGCCACGAGGTCATGCTCGCCACCGGTCGCAGCTGGGCGGACACACGACCCATCGCCGAGCGGCTCGGTCTCGACTCGCAGTTCCACGTGTCCGCGAACGGTGCCATGACGCTCGAGCGCGACGCGGTCGCGCAGGGCGGGTATGCGACGCGCTGGATCGAGACGTTCGACCCAACCGAAGTGCTCGTCAGCCTGCGGGGAGCGCTGGAGAACGCGATGTTCGCGGTCGAGGACCCGCAGGGTGTGTTCAAGTACAGCGGCCACTTCCCCGATGGGAGCTTCGAGGCACGCGGCGAGGAGGTTCCCTTCGAGGGGCTCCTCAACGCCGAGGCGACACGACTTGTCGTCATCTCCCCGGACCATTCGATCGAGGAGTTCACGGCGGTCATCGAGCGTCTCGGCCTGCACGAGGTCAGCTACTCCGTCGGGTGGACCGCGTGGCTCGACATCGCGCCGGAGGGCGTCAACAAGGGGACGGCGCTCGAACGGGTCCGTCGCGAGCTGGGCATCCCGATGAATCGGGTCGTCGTCGCCGGTGACGGGCGCAACGACATCGAGATGCTGCAGTGGGCGTCGAACGGCGGCACGGCCATCGCCATGGGCGACGCCCCGCAGGAGGTCATCGACGCTGGCACGGTGCTCGCGCCGGACTTCGCGCACGACGGCCTCAGCGTGGCACTGAGCAGGCTCAGCTAGGCGACGGCATGACCGTCGACGTGCCGCGGAGGCGCCCGCTCGCCGCCATCGGCCAAGCGCTCGACGGGTTCTTCTTCGTCTTCGCGGGACTCGCCGCGATCTGGCTCGCGGTGCTTGTCGCCGACGACTCGTTCCAGGTCGGCTGGTGGGGGATCCTCCTGCTGCTCGCCTTCTGGGGCCTGCTCGCGTACCTCGTCCTGCCGCGCATCCACCGCATCCTGACGACCGTGTACGTGCCCGACTACTTCATCGGCAGGGCGCGGACCAGCGACGGCCTGCTCGGCGACCCCATCAACCTGGGGCTGCTCGGCCACGAGACCGAGCTGCACGATGCGATGCGCGCCGCTGGCTGGACGCGCGCTGACGACATCTCGCTGCGCACGAGCCTCGGCATCATCTCCTCGACGGTCACCCGTCGCAGCTACCACGAGGCGCCGGTCAGCCCGCTGTTCCTCTTCGGCCGGCAGCAGGACTTCGCGTACCAGCAGGAGGTCGCGGGCAACCCGGCGAAGCGGCACCACGTGCGCTTCTGGAAGTGCCCGGACGGCTGGCTGCTGCCCGGCGGCACCAGGGTCGACTGGCTCGCGGCCGGCACCTTCGACCGTGCTGTCGGCTTCTCGCTCTTCACGCTGCAGGTGACGCACAAGATCGACGCCGACACCGATATCGAGCGCGACCACATCGTCGCCACAGTGCTCGAGGGCACGCCTCGGGCGTCCGTCGCGGTGCTCAAGGACTTCTCGACGGGCTACCACTCGCGCAACGGCGGCGGCGACTCGATCCGCACCGACGGCAACCTGCCGGTGCTGCAGCTGCCGAGCGCCTCCGATGCGCCGCTGACCGTCCCCGAGCCCGTGCTGCTGCCCTCGGCCAGCGGTGCTCCCGCAGATCGCCTCGAATCCGCTCCCCGCGACCCGACTCTCCCGACTCTCCCAGCGCCCTCGGCGCGCTCGACGCAGAAGCGCGCCGCCTTCGAGGCCATGAGCACCTCGAGCCCCGTCGAGAGCTCGGTCGCCGAGGAGGTGCGCCGGCATGGGCGCCCCATCACCATCACGTTCGGCGCGATCGTCGTCTTCGGTCGCGCGCTGCTCGCTCTGCTCTTCTTCGGCGTGCTCGCGCTCATCGGGCCGGACGGCATGCGCGAGGTGCTGACGGATGCCGAGCTCTCCGGGACGGACGCGACGGCCCTCGCGGAGCCGGCCTGGATCGCCAGCATGGTCGTGGGCGGGATCGTCGTCTCCTCGACGCTGCTGCTCGGCATCCTCGTGCTGCGTGGCGTGAACTGGGCGCGCATCACGCTGCTGCTGTACGCGGCCGGCTCGATAGGCCTGCAGTTCGGCGGCTGGTGGGCTGGGGACGAGGAAATCAGGTTCAGCACTACCCTCGCGTTCACCGCTCTGGATATCCTGTCCTTGCTGGCTCTGTCAGGGAAGCCGGCGCGTCAGTACTCGCGGCAGCGTCCGTGAGTCTGCGTCGAACGTCCGGGTAACCAGATATTTCACTTTCGGTTACCATGGACACGCGGAGAGCTCGAAAACGATACTGAATCGTTGTCTGAGCGCTTCTGGAGGGCTGTCCGAGCGGCCGATGGAGCTGGTCTTGAAAACCAGTGGGCAGCAATGTCTCGTGGGTTCGAATCCCACGCCCTCCGCCACCAATCCCCTGACGTGAGGAACACCGCCTGTGACGCATCCCGGACCATCCCGCGCTCGGCGCGGCTACGTTCCGGGCAAGGGCGTGCGGGAGGAGACCCCGAAGTCGACCTCCGCGCGGCACGGCAAGCAGCACGTGACGACGCCCACGAACTCGGTCGTCAAGACCGGGACGATCGCCCTCTGCGTCGCGCTCGTCAGCGTCATGGTCGTCGGCGCGCTCGCGTGGATCAACCTGCAGTCGAAGGTCACGACCTTCGACATCGCCGACCCGTCCGGCTCGGAGGAGCCGGCGAGCTTCGCCGAGATCGAGGGCGGCATCAACGTGCTGCTCGTCGGCAGTGACGACCGCACGGGTCAGGGCGCGGAGTTCGGCGAAGGCGAAGCCGACGCGGACGGCGTGCTCAACGACGTGAACATGCTGCTGCACATCGCGGAGGACCGCTCGAGCGCCTCCGTCGTCAGCATCCCCCGCGACACGATCGTGAACCAGCCTGCCTGCACCAACGACCAGGGTGTCGCCATGGAGGAGTCCTTCGAGGTCCCCATGAACAGCATCCTCGGCGAAGGCGGCATGAACTGCGTCGTGTCGACGGTCGAGGCGATGAGCGGCATCGAGATCCCGTACGCGGCGATGGTGAAGTTCCGCGGCGTCATCGAGATGTCGAACGCCGTCGGCGGCGTCGACGTCTGCGTGGCGAACGAGATCAGCGACGACTACGTCGGCCTGTACTTGCAGCCGGGCGACTACACGCTCCAGGGCGAGGATGCGCTGAAGTTCCTCCGCACCCGCCACGGCGTGGGTGACGGCAGCGACCTGACCCGCATCGCGAACC
The DNA here is from genome assembly GCF_002931515.1 of Pseudoclavibacter sp. RFBG4. NCBI lineage: Bacteria > Bacillati > Actinomycetota > Actinomycetes > Micrococcales > Microbacteriaceae > Pseudoclavibacter > Pseudoclavibacter sp. RFBG4. The sequence goes on from NZ_PSYC01000049.1 coordinate 47,012, forward strand.
AGCAGGTGTTCCTGTCGGCGCTCATCCGCGAGGTGAAGAGCGCGGGAACGCTCACGAACCCCGTCAAGCTGTACGGCCTGGGCGTCGCGGCGACGCAGAACATGACCATGTCGAGCTCGCTGACCGACCCGAACACGCTCGTCAGCATGGCGATGGCGCTCTCGCAGGTGCCCCTCGACAAGATCACCTTCGTGCAGCTGCCGACCGCGGCGTACGACTCGGCGCGAGTGCAGCCACTCGAACCGGACGCCTCCGCGATGTGGGAGCTGCTGCGCACCGACCAGTCGCTGGAGGTCGCGGGCGCGCCAGAGGCCACCGAGACGCCGGCCGACCCGAGCGCGACGGTCTCCATCGACCCGGCCACGGGCTGGGAGATCGACCCGACGACGGGCTTCCCCATCGACCCGGCAACGGGTATCCCCGTCGACCCCGCCACGGGTCTGCCGGTCGAGACACCGCCGACGAGCGCCGCGCCGCAGCCCACGCTGGCGGGCCAGCGCGCCGACGAGGAGTCATGCTCCAACGCGAGCTCGTCGCTGTTCTGATCATCGACGCTTCCTGACCAACCGTGTCTGCTGGCGTCCTGCGCGGGGTCAGGAGATCCATGTTCGCGCGCTCTATGCTGACGAACTCGACGTACGCTCCGGGGGAGGCCCGCACCTGTGACGACTTCTCGACGACGGGGAAGCAGCGCTCAGCGCTTCGACCGTGCCGGTGACGATGGCATCCTGCACCCGGATGCGCGGGGTGGGGTCGCCCAGCATGGCCGACTGCCCGTCACCTCCGCCGCTCGCTCGCTCGGCAAGGGGCTGCTCGTCGCGCTCTCCGCGGCGCTCGTGAGCACGCTCGCGATCGGCGGGATCGCGGCGGCGAACCTCGGCGGCAATCTGCAGCTGCTGCCGGACCCGGGTGGAGATGAGCCCCCCGTCGCGTTCGACGAGATCGAGGGCGGCTTCAACATCCTCCTCGTCGGCAGCGACGACCGCACGGGTCAGGGCGCCGAGTACGGGGAAGGCGACGAGGCGGCCTCCGGGGTGCTCAACGACGTGAACATGCTGCTGCACGTGTCGGCGGACCGCACACATGCCTCCGTCGTCAGCATCCCTCGCGACACGATGGTCGACCAGCCGGCGTGCACCAACGACGAGGGGGTGCAGATGGAGGAGCGCTACGAGGTCCCCATGAACAGCATCCTCGGCGAGGGCGGCATGGGCTGCGTCGTCGAGACCGTCGAGTCGATGAGCGGCCTCGACATCCCGTACGCCGCGATGGTGCAGTTCCTCGGGGTCATCGAGATGTCGAACGCCGTCGGCGGCGTCGACGTGTGCGTGGCGAACGAGATCAGCGACGACTACGTCGGCTTGTACCTGCAGCCGGGCAACTACTCGCTGCAGGGCGAGGATGCGCTGAAGTTCCTCCGCACCCGCCACGGCGTGGGCGGCAGCGACCTGCAGCGCATCGCGAACCAGCAGGTGTTCCTCTCCTCCCTCATCCGCGAGGTGAAGAGCGCTGGCACGCTCGCGAACCCGACGAAACTGTACGGGCTCGGGGTCGCGGCGACGCAGAACATGAAGATGACGAAGTCGCTCGCGGATGTGCCGACCCTCATGGGCATGGCTTCGGCGCTCAACAAGGTCGACCTGTCGAAGATCTCGTTCGTGCAGCTGCCGACGGGCGACTACGACGGCTCGCGGGTCATCCCGCTGGAGCCGGATGCGACGGCCATGTGGGACCTGCTGGCGGCAGACCAGCCGCTGTCCGTGGCGGGCGCGCCGGGCGATGAAGGCGCGGTCGCCGACGACGGGACCGCCGGCGATGGCACGACCGGCGAGGACGCGGCGACGGATGCGCCCGTCGACCCGAACGCCCCCGTCGCGACCCCCGCGCCCACCTTCGCGGGCCAGGCCGCCGACCAGGAGTCCTGCTCGAACCCGACGACCCTCTTCGGCTAGCCCGCGCCCGTGCCGCGCACCCGCGCACCCGCGCACCCGCGCTCCCGCCCGCCCCCCTCCGCTGCCCGAATGGGGCGGTTTCACCCCGTGTCGCGGGCGAGGACGGGGCGAATTCGACCCATCCGTGGGGTTGGTCCTGCGAAATCGCGCGCTCGGTTCGGAAGTTGCGCCGTGACCCGCTACGATAGGTGAGTCTTGGAGACGTCGCATAGTCCGGCCGAGTGCACCACCCTGCTAAGGTGGAGTCCCCTTTGAGGGGACCAGGGGTTCAAATCCCCTCGTCTCCGCTCTGCAGAGAACACCAAGATGAAGCCCCGGTACGAGCCCAGCTCGGAGCCGGGGTTTCGTGCATCCATCTGGATCAACGTGCATGCGCTTGCGTCCACCTGCATGCACAGCCCAGCCGGTTCGCTGCCCGCGCTTGCCGTCGAGCCTGGCGCAATACAATGCCCATCATGGGCGAATCCCGCAGGAGGAGCTCCTCGAAGGCAGAAAGCTCCCCGACTCCTGGCATCTCGAAGGTCATCAACAACAACGTTGTGATCCAGATCGATGGGGCCGGGCAGGAGCGTGTGCTGATGGGGCGCGGTCTCGGCTTCCAGTTGAAGCCGGGTGACCTCATCGACCCGTCGAGGGTGGAGAAGACGTTCGTACTCGCGACGGGCAGCGAGGGCGACCAGGCCCTGCAGCTGCTGAGCGCCGTGCCGTACCCCGTGGTCGAGGCGGTCATGAGCGCGGTCGACGAGGCAGAGCGGATGCTGGGGCGCGACCTCGGCAAGCGGCTTCCCCTCGCGGTCATCGACCACATCCAGTACGTGCTCGAGCGGCTCGATCGGGGCATCCGCATTCCGGCGACGTCGATGCCGGAGCTGCGCGTGCTGCACCCGCAGGAGTTCGCCGCGTCGAAGCACATGGCGAAGGTCATCTCCTCGGCCCTCGGGCGGGAGCTCCCGCCGGAGGAGGCCGTGTTCCTCACGATGCACGTGCTGAACTCGACGCGCGACGAGCCCGACGGCACCTCCGCCCTGCTCTTCCGCCGCGTCCAGCACGTGGTCGTGACCGTCGAGGCGGGCCTCGGCGTCGACCTCGACGTCGACAGCCACGACTACGCGCGCTTCGTGCTGCACATCCAGTTCCTCCTGCAGCGGCTCGTGTCGCGCAGCATGCTCCGCTCCACGGACTCGTCGTTCTTCGACTTCACGAAGCGCACCTACCCGCGCTCGTTCGCGATCGCCGAGCAGGTGAAGGGGTACGTCCGGGAGGCGACGGGGGTCGAGCTGACCGACGAGGAGCTCCTGTACGTGACGGTCCACATCGAACGGCTCGCGCAGCACATTGCCTATGGCACAGACGTGGAGCCGATGCTAGAGTGACTGCCGCAGGGCAATGAAGTCCTGCGGAATCCTTGGATTGTTACCGGTCAAGCGGGCAAAACCTGAACTCATATCGCCGAAATGGCGGTGTTCGAGTTCAGGTTTTTTTGTTGCCCAAAATCGGCCGGTTCGGGCCAGGGGCTCCAGACCGAATTGCCGCCGATGGCGGGAGAAGGAGAGCGGTCCCATGGATCACTCAAGAGTTGCAGCGGATGTGCTCAAGGGCGTCGGCGGCGAAGAGAACGTCAAGTCGGTCGTGCACTGCATGACCCGACTGCGCTTCGCGATCAGGGATGACGCGAAGATCGACAAGGCCGCGGTCAAGGCCATCCCGGGCGTCATCACGACGGCCGAGGCCGGCGGCCAGTACCAGGTTGTCATCGGCAACGAGGTCCCGGAGGTGTACGCCGAGCTCGGGAAGATCTCGAACCTCGTCGCGGGCACGCAGACGGCGACGGTCGATCCCGACGAGCCGAAGAAGAACCTCTTCAACCGCTTCATCTCGATGATCGCGGCGCTGTTCACCCCACTGCTGTGGGCGCTCGCCGGCACCGGTCTGCTGAAGGCATTCCTGTCCGCCGCGGCGACCTTCGGCTGGATCGCCACGGACACGTCGACGTACCTCGTCCTCAACGCGCTCTCCGACGCGTTCATCAACTTCCTGCCGATGGCGCTCGCGATCACGGCGGCGCGCTACTTCAAGGCCTCCGAGTGGACCTCGTTCGCGATCGCCGGCGCGCTGGTCTATCCGACGATCACTCCGCTGGTCGGAGCCGAGGGGCTGACGTTCTTCGGGATCCCGTTCACGATGGTCAGCTACGTCTCCAGCGTCATCCCGATCATCCTCATCGTGTGGCTGCAGAGCTACGCGGAGAAGTTCCTCTACGCGAAGCTGCACTCCTCGGTCCGCCGCTTCCTGACGCCCATGATCGTGGTTCTGATCGCGGTGCCCCTCGTCTTCGTCGTCGTCGGCCCGATCTCCGCGCTCCTCAGCGGATGGCTCGGCGAGGGCATCGGCTGGATCTTCGCGAACGTCCCGTGGCTCGGCGGCGCGATCATGGGTGGTCTGTGGCAGGTCTTCGTCATCTTCGGACTCCACTGGGGCTTCGTGCCGCTGTTCACGCTCGAGTTCCAGGCAACAGGTCAGATCCTGCTCATCGGCCCGGTGTTCGCTGCCGTCCTCGCGCAGTCCGCGGCCGTCGCCGGCGTGTGGGTCCGCACCCGAGACAAGAAGCTCAAGTCGCTCGCCGCACCCGCCACGCTGTCCGGCTTCCTCGCCGGCATCACCGAGCCCGCGATCTACGGCATCAACCTGCCCCTCAAGCGCCCCTTCATCTTCGGCGTCATCGGTGGCGCACTCGGCGGGGCGATCATCGCCATGGGCGGCGTCTTCTCCACCGCCTTCGTCGTTCCCTCCGGGCTGGCGCTGCCTGCGCTCTTCGGCAACGGCAACATGGTCTTCCTCGGCCTCGGCCTGGTCGCGGCGATCGTGGTGTCGTTCCTCCTCACCGTCATCCTCGGCTTCAAGGACCCGGTGGAAGAGGAAGCTCCGGCCAAGGCCGCAAGCAACGACCTCGAGATCCGCAGCCCCCTCGACGGCACAGCGGTTGCGCTGTCCGAGGTCTCCGACCCCGTCTTCGCCGGCGGTGTGCTCGGCAAGGGCGCGGCGGTCATCCCCAGCTCCGGCGCCGTCTACGCACCGTTCGACGGTGTCGTGGCAGCCGCCTTCCCGACGGGCCACGCGGTGGGCCTGCGCCACGCGGACGGTGCCGAGGTGCTCATCCACATCGGTGTCGACACGGTGAAGCTGAACGGCCAGCACTTCACGATGAAGGTCGAGTCCGGCCAGGCCGTGAAGGCTGGCGAGCTGCTCATCGAGTTCGACGTCGACGCCGTCAAGGCGGCGGGATACGACGTCACGACGCCCGTCATCATCACGAATTCAGAGCTGTACCCGGAGATCACGAGCCAGGTGACCGGCCCCATCTCGCACGGAGAGCCGCTGTACCTGGCCAAGTCGGTCGAGACCGTGGCGCTCGCCAAGTAGCCGCATCCCCACCGCACGACTTCACGCACCAACGCATCGCAGAACGAAGGAGACACGCGAATGACGACAACGAACTTCCCAGACGGATTCCTCTGGGGTGGCGCGACCGCAGCCAACCAGCTCGAGGGCGGCTACCTCGACGGGGGCAAGGGCCTTTCCATCCAGGACGTCATGCCGAAGGGCATCATGGCGCCGCCGACCGAGGGGCCGACCGACGACAACCTCAAGCACGTCGGCATCGACTTCTACAACCGCTACGCGGAGGACATCGCGCTCTTCGCCGAGATGGGGTTCAAGACGTTCCGCTTCTCGATCGCGTGGAGCCGCATCTTCCCGAAGGGCGACGAGCTGGAGCCCAACGAGGAGGGCCTCGCGTTCTACGACCGCGTGCTCGACGAGCTGGAGAAGCACGGCATCGAGCCGCTCGTCACGATCTCGCACTACGAGACGCCGCTGCACCTCGCGCAGCAGTACGACGGCTGGGTGAGCCGCGAGCTCATCGGCTTCTACGAGCGCTACGCCCGAGTGCTGTTCGAGCGCTACGGCTCGCGAGTGAAGTACTGGCTCACGTTCAACGAGATCAACTCGGTGCTGCACGCCCCGCTCCTGAGCGGTGGCATCCTCACTCCGAAGGACCAGCTCAGCGAGCAGGACCTCTACCAGGCCATCCACCACGAGCTCGTCGCCTCGGCGCTCGCGACGAAGATCGCGCACGAGGTCGCCCCGAATGCGCAGGTCGGCTGCATGCTCATCGCCATGCCCGTCTACCCGCTCACGCCGAGCCCCGCCGATGCGCTCAAGGTCATGGAAGTGGACCACTCGAACCTCATGTTCGGCGACGTGCACGTGCGCGGCGAGTACCCGGGCTTCGCGCTGCGCCTCCTCAAGGAGAAGGGCATCGACCTCAACATCACGGATGAGGACCGCGAGATCCTGAAGAACACGGTCGACTTCATCTCGTTCAGCTACTACATGAGCATCGCCGAGACCGCGGACCCCGCTGCCGGCGCCGGTGAAGGCAACATCATGGGCGGCGTGCCGAACCCGACGCTGGAGAAGAGCGAGTGGGGCTGGGCGATCGACCCGACCGGCCTGCGCATCGTCATGAACCAGTTCTGGGAGCGGTGGCAGAAGCCGCTGTTCATCGTCGAGAACGGGCTCGGGGCGAAGGACCAGCTCGTCGAGATCGACGGCGTGAAGACCGTCGATGACGGCTACCGCATCTCCTACCTCAACGACCACCTCGTGCAGGCAGGCGAAGCGATCGCTGACGGCGTCGAGCTGCTCGGCTACACGACGTGGGGCTGCATCGACCTCGTCTCGGCGAGCACGGCGCAGCTGAGCAAGCGGTACGGCTTCATCTACGTCGACCGCAACGACGACGGCTCCGGCACGCTCGAGCGCTACAAGAAGAAGTCGTTCGACTGGTACGCCGAGGTCATCCGCACCAACGGAGGCAGCCTGCAGGCGTAACGGCCAGCATCCCGAGCTCCCGGTATCCAGGTCCCTGCGATCCGGGCGCCGGGGCCGGCACTCGCAGGAGGCGGGTCGCGCACATCGCGCGGCCCGCCTTTTCGCGTCGAGCGGGCGGGCGGGCGAGCGTGCGGGCTCTGCCGAACGGGTGCCGGGCGGGCCTGTCCACCATCAGTGCAATATCGGGCGTTCCAGGCCCTCAGGGCCGATTTCGGCCACTTTCTGCACTGATGTTGGACAGTCGACGCGGGAAGCGACCGGTCGTCTTGGACCGCGCGACCGGATTGTCCGCGGCGCGATCCGCTGCGCATGTTGCCTGTGAGGCAACTCGGGGTCGAGCGTGCGCCACTTTCTGGCGTGGTTGATGACGCAACGTGACGCCGCCTGAAGCCCGACAACGTTCGGGGAAGGGAAGCGACGACGGTGCCTGTTCACGCGATGGGCGCTTCCGTACCTTTCGAGGGATCCTCCCGCCTCCCGTCGAAAGGCCAGCATGCCCACCGAGCTCGCCACCCCCGCGCCGACCGCACCGCTCTCCTCGCTCGACGGAGCGCAACCGCTGCAGCGGGTCATCGACGAACTGCAGGCGCAGCTGCCGCAGCTGGAGGTGCGCGTGCCCTCGGCGCTGACGCGCGAGTACGCGGTGGATGCGAGCACCAGGGGCCGCCTCGCCGGCATCGACCTCGGCCCGGCCGTCGCGTTCCCGAGCACGGCGGCGGAAGTGCAGGTGATCGTGCGGACGTCGGCCGAGCATGGCATCGCGGTGGTGCCGCGCGGCGCCGGCTCCGGCCTCGCAGGAGGCGCGACCGCCGACGAGCGGCAGCTGGTCGTCTCGACGGAGCGCCTCGACCGGGTCGTCGAGGTGAGCCCGCTCGACGAGGTCGCCGTGGTCGAGCCGGGCGTCATCAACGCCGACCTCAACCGCCACCTCGAGCCGTACGGCCTCTTCTACGCCCCGGACCCGGCCAGCTGGGACATCTCGTCCATCGGCGGCAACATCGCCACCAACGCCGGCGGGCTGCGCTGCGCGAAGTACGGGGTGACGCGCGAGTCGATCCTCGCGCTCGACGTCGTGCTCGCCGACGGCGCGATCGTGCACGTCGGCCATCGCTCCATCAAGGGCGTCACGGGCCTCGACCTCGTCTCCCTCTTCGTCGGCTCGGAGGGCATCCTCGGCATCGTCGTCGCGGCGACCGTGCGCCTCCGCCCGATCCCGGTCGCCCGCCGCACGGTGTCGGCGTTCTTCGCGACGACGGCAGCTGGCGCGGATGCGCTCTCCGCCATCACCCGCAGCACGGTGCGCCCGAGCGTTGTCGAGTTCTTCGACTCCCGCACGCTCGCGAACATCGACGCGCACAGCGGCAGCACGCTCACCGCCCGCGGCGGCGCCCTGCTGCTCATCGAGCTCGACGGCTACGGCATCGATGAGCAGTCCGCGGATCTCCGCTCGGCGCTCGAAGCCGTCGGCGGGCTCGTCACCGAGGAGAGCGTCGAGGACGGCGAGGCGCTGTGGGAGCTGCGCCGTTCAGGGCGCGGCTTCGATCCCGCCGAGTGGTTCGTGGGCGGCGACATCGCCGTTCCCAAGTCGCGCATCCCCGAGATCTTCGCCCACTTCCCGGTCGTCGAGGAGCGCTTCGGCGTCACGGTGGGCGCTGTCGCACACGCCGGCGACGGCAACCTGCACCCCGTCATCACGCTCCGCATCCCGGAGGGAGCTGACCCGGCCGTCGTCCCGCCGCAGCTGCATGACGCGGCCGTCGCCCTCGCCGAGTTCGCGCTCGAGCTCGGCGGAACCGTGAGCGGTGAACACGGCATCGGCTCCTCGAAGCTCGACCTCGCGGCCCTCGAGCTGTCCGAGCGGCACCGGGAGGCGCAGCACGCCATCAAGCGTGCGCTCGACCCCGCCGCGCTCTTCAACCCGGGCAAGGCCATCTGACCCGGCGCCCCGAGCGCCCCATCCCGAGCATCAGCTCACCAGCACCAGCACCAGCACCAGCCCACGCACCCACCAACCGACCACCCGCTATTCCAACGCAGACCCCGAGAAAGCAGCCACCATCATGTCGACACGACACCCACGACTCCGACGGAAACTCGCCGCAGCCATCGGCGTGCTCGCCAGCATGTCGCTGCTCGCAGCCTGCGCGACCTCCGATGCCGCGCCGGGAGCTGCGGGGGAGGGCGAGCCGAAGAACGGCGGCGACATCACGTTCCTCATCGACTCCCTCGGCGACAGCTGGATCCCCAACAACAGCGCCATCTCCAGCTACCAGGGGCACGTCTGGGGCCACGTCACCGACAAGCTCGTGTACGTCGACGGCGAGGGCAACGTGAGCCCGTGGGTCGCGGAGAGCTGGGAGCAGAACGACGACGCGACGGAGTACACGCTGCACCTCAAGGACGGCGTGACCTTCTCGGACGGCACCCCCGTCGATGCCGCGGCGGTCGTCGCGAACCTCGACATCTGGGCCAAGGGCGACCCCGACCGCGGCATCAACCGCATCGGGCTGTTCCCCGCCGCGAACTACGACGGTGCGACCGCGGTCGACGCGGCGACCGTCGAGGTGAAGTTCTCGAAGCCCACCCTCGGCTTCATCCCGACGCTCGGCTACCACGGCTCGATCCTCACCTCACCTGCCGTCATCGCGCTGCCGGCCGAGGAGCAGGCCGACCTCAGCAACTTCGTCGGCAGCGGCCCGTTCACGGTCGAGTCCTGGCAGGAGGGGCAGGACGTGGTCCTGACCAAGCGCGAGGACTACACCTGGGGTCCGGAGGCGCTCGAGCACACGGGCCCCGCGTTCCTCGACTCCATCACCTACCAGATCGTCGCCGAGCCGTCGCTGCGCACCTCCTCGGTGCAGGCGGGCCAGGCGGACGTCGCCTACAACACCTCCCCGCAGGAGCTGGATGCGCTCGCCGACGAGGGCCTCGAAGTCGCGGTTCCCCGCTACCTGGGCTTCGTCAACGGCTACGCGCTGAACACGCAGGTCGCCCCGTTCAACGAGACCGAGGTGCGTCAGGCATTCCAGCACGGCATCGACCGCGACGAGATCCTCTCCACCGTGTACACGGAGGACTGGGAGGCCGCGGAGTCGTTCATCCAGAGCAACGTCCCCGAGGCGACGGACCACAGCGACGCGTTCGCGTTCGACCCGGAGGAGTCGAAGAAGCTGCTGGATGCGGCTGGCTGGACGGAAGGCGCTGACGGCATCCGCTCGAAGAACGGCGAGACCCTCGCCGTGACGCTCTACCCGAATCCCTACCTCGCCACCTCGCAGTCGGTCGACGAGCTCGTGGCGCAGCAGCTGAAGAAGATCGGCTTCGACGTGAAGATCGAGGCGTACGACGTCGTCACGTACGGCGAGCGCGTGCTCAACAGCGGCGTCGAGATCCAGGCCACCGAGATCACGCGCAGCTTCATCGACGTCGGCACGGTCGCGGGCATCCTCACGAGCCTGAACGAGGGCGACGAGGACTGGTTCGGCGTGGGAACGAGCGACGCGAAGCTCAACGAGTACGCCGAGGGCATCTCGAGCTCGAGCGACACCGAGGCACGCGCGGCGCTCGCCGACGAGCTGCAGGGGTACGTGCTCGAGCAGGGCTACTTCGCCCCGATCACGCAGATCGTGCAGCGCGTGTACGTGCAGTCGCCGAACCTGCACGGCGTCACGTACAACGGCGTCGCGTACGCCAACTACGCCACGGCCTGGGTCGACTAGGCCCCGGCCGGCGGGAGGGGAGCAGCATGAGACACAACTACACGCGCTTCGCGCTGAGGCGCACGGGCCAGGCGATCATCGTCGTGCTGCTCGCCTACGTCTTCACGTTCTTCGTCATCAGCGTGCTGCCGGGGGACCCGGTCACGAGCACGCTGCGCAACCCCGACAACGGGTTCACGGAGGAGGAGATCGCCCGCATCGTGGCCTACTACGGCCTCGACCAGCCGCTGCTCGTGCAGCTGTGGGGTTCGCTCACGAGGTTCGTCGTCGGCGACTTCGGCGTCTCGCTGCGCTCGAACCTGCCCGTCGCCGACCTCATCGGGGACGCGCTGCCCTCGACGCTCGCTCTCGCGGGCAGCGCCCTCCTCGTGGCGGTTGTGCTCGCCGTGCTCATCGCGTTCGGCACGCAGGTGCTGCCGGTCCGCTACGGCCAGGGCGTCCTGCGCGCGTTCCCGTCGCTGTTCCTGTCGGTGCCGAACTTCGTCATCGGCCTGCTCCTCATCAACGTGTTCGCGTTCGGGCTAGGCCTGTTCCGCATCGTCGACCCGGAGAGCGCGTGGGCGACGTTCTTCGCCGCCTTCGCACTCGGCATCCCGGTCTCGGCGCAGATCGCGGAGGTGCTCATCACGAACCTCGACCACGCGTCCTCGCAGGAGTACGCGTCGGTGGCGCGCTCTCGCGGGCTCACGCAGCGGCGACTCTTCACGCGGCACCTCCTGAAGCCGTCGGCGCTGCCCGCGGTGACGGTGCTCGCACTCACGGTGGGCGAGCTGCTCGGCGGCTCCCTCATCACGGAGGCCGTCTTCGGGCGCAGCGGCATCGGCAGCATCGTGCAGCGGGCCGTCGCCAGCCAGGACCTGCCGGTGCTGCAGGCGGTCGTCGGCCTCGCCGCCGTCGTCTTCGTGATCGTCAACCTCCTCGCAGACCTGGCCTACCCGATTCTCGATCCGCGCGTCGACATCGAAGGAAACCGCAAGAAGGGCGGGCCCGTCATCGGGGATGCGGACGCGTCGGTACCCGAGCCCTCCTCCACCCCGTCCGACTCCCCGCTCAAGGAAGAGGCGAGCATCCTATGACCTCCGCAGTTCTCAACGCCGCACCGGGCGCGACCGGCTCCCGCAGTCCCAGGGCCGCGTTCAAGGTGCGCGCGATCGGCGTCTTCCCTCCGACGGTCGTGCTGTCGTTCGTCGTCATCGCCCTGGTGCTCGCCTGGTCGCTGCTGCCCGGCGTCTTCACCTCCTACAGCCCGGTCGACGGCGTCCCCGCCGACAAGTTCCTGGCGCCCAGCCCGCAGCACTGGTTCGGCACCGATCACCTCGGACGCGACCAGTTCGCCCGGGTCGTCTTCGGCACGCAGTCCTCGATCTCGTCGGCGCTGGTCGCCGTCATCATCGGCGTCGTCGTTGGCGGCGCGATCGGTCTCATCGGCGGGTTCATCGGCTCCTGGACCGACACGGTGCTCGCCAGGTTCGTGGATGTGCTGCTCGCCATCCCCAGCTTCCTCCTGGCCGTCGTCATCGTCTCCTCCCTCGGCTTCCAGACCATCAACGCCGCGATCGCCACGGGCGTCTCCGCCGTTGCGGTGTTCGCCCGCGTCATGAGATCCGAGGTGCTGAAGACGCGGCGGGCCACGTTCGTGGAGGCCGCCTACCTCCAGGGCGGGTCGAAGTGGCACGTGCTCGGCCGCCACGTCCTCCCGAACGCGTCTCGCTCCGTCCTGGCGCTCGCGGTGCTGCAGTTCGGGCTCTCGATCCTCGTCATCGCTGGCCTCGCGTTCCTCGGCTACGGCGACCCGCCGCCCGCATCCGACTGGGGGCTGCTCATCTCCAACGGCAAGGACTACCCGCGGGCGCCCTGGCTCGTGCTGTGGCCAGCCCTGGTCACCATCGCGACGGTGCTCTCCGTCAACCGCATCAGCCGGTGGCTCCGGCAGACGTCCTGACCGAACGCACGAGAGGCACGCAATGACCCACGCATCCGCATCTGCATCTGCATCTGCATCCGCACCCGCTCCCGAATCCTCCGCCCAGCCCCTCCTGCAGGTCGAGAACCTGTCGGTCGCGTACGGCAGGAGCGAGGTCGTCTCCGACGTCAGCTTCACCTTGAATCGTGGCGAGAGCCTCGCGCTCATCGGCGAGTCCGGGTCCGGCAAGTCCACGATCGCCCGCGCGATCCTGCGCCTCCTGCCGGACGGCGGTCGAGCGGCTGGGAGCATCCGCTTCGAGGGGAAGGACGTGCTCGCGTACTCGCCGCGCCAGTTCCGCCCCCTGCGCGGTACCCGCATCGGCTTCGTGCCGCAGGACCCGGCGAACGCCCTCAACCCGGTGCGCACGATCGGCTCCCAGGCGCACGAGGCGGCCGACCTCGTCGACGGCCTCTCCCGCGACGAGCAGCGGGAGCTCATCTTCGCGACGTTCGAGCGGGTCGGCCTGCCCGACCCGAAGCGGGTGTACGAGTCCTACCCCCACCAGCTCTCCGGCGGCATGCTGCAGCGTGTGCTCATCGGCCTCGCCGTGCTGCCGAGCCCCGAGCTGCTCATCGCGGACGAGCCGACGAGTGCGCTCGACGTGACGATCCAGAAGCGCATCCTCGGGGTGCTCAGCGAGCTGCAGAGCGAACTGGGCATCGGGCTCGTGCTCATCACGCACGACCTCGCGATCGCGGCCGAGCGCACGCAGAAGATCGTCGTCCTCAAGGGAGGCGAGGTGCAGGAATCCGGCGCGACGGAGCAGGTGTTCACCGAGTCGACCTCGCCGTACACGGTTCGTCTGCGGCAGGATGCCCCCGCCCTGAACCCCGACCGCTACGGTTCGCTGTTGCAGCGGGACAGCCGCGGCGCCGCGGCCGAGCAGGTCGCGGTCGCGGGCGTGTCGAAGAGCTTCTCGGTCGGCGAGCGACGGGTCGCGGCGCTGGACAACGTGTCGTTCACGGTGAGGGCAGGCACGACGCACGCGCTCGTGGGGGAGTCCGGGTCTGGCAAGACGACGGCCGTGCGCATCCTGCTCGGCCTCGAGGAGGCGGACGCCGGCGAGGTCAGGGTCGGCGACGAACGAGTCGACGGCAGCTCTCCCAGGCAGCTCCGAGAGATCCGCCGCCACCTGCAGCTCGTCTACCAGAACCCGTTCACCTCCCTCGATCCGACGTGGCGCGTGGAGCGCATCGTGCGGGAGCCGCTCGACCGCTACAAGGTCGGCGACAAGCGGGAGCGCGCCGAGAAGGCTCGGGCTGCCCTCGCCTCCGTCGGCCTGGGCGCGGAGTTCCTGTCCCGGAAGCCGTCAGCCCTCTCCGGCGGCCAGCGCCAGCGTGTTGCCATCGCGCGCGCCCTCGTGCTCCGGCCGGACGTGCTCGTGCTCGACGAGCCGACCTCCGCCCTCGACGTGACCGTGCAGGCGGAGATCTTCGAGGTGCTGTTCCAGCTGCAGGCTGAGCTGGGGCTCACCTACCTGTTCGTCTCCCACGATCTCGCGCTCGTCCGCCAGGTCGCAGACACGGTGTCGGTGCTCCAGGGCGGCAAGGTCGTCGAGTCCGGACGGGTTGCCGAGGTGCTCGCGCATCCCGAGCAGCCCTACACGCGGGCCCTCATCGATGCCATCCCCACTCCCGGGTTCGGGCATGCGGTTCCGGCGGCGGATGCGGACGCGACGCCTGCCGTGCAGGTCCCGGCGCTCGTCTGAGCGACCCGCGCCTCCGAACTTCCATCTGAACCGATCGAGGCCGAGCGCCTCGTGCGAGAGAGAACGACGACACCATGACAAGCACCGCAAGCACCGCAAGCACGCAGACCCTCCCGCAGAGCACGCCGCAGACCTCCCCGCCGACCTGGACGTCGACGGAGCTTGCGCGCGCCTTCAATGCGCCGAAGGGCTTCGGTGACGCGACCCTGCGCGACCGGCACCCTGACTCGATCGAGCTGCTCGGCGGCATCCCGGACCCGTCGGTGCTCCCCTCCGCCGAACTCGCCGAGGCGACCGCGCGGGTCCTGTCCGTGCCGGGCGTGCCGGCGCTGCAGTACGGGCGAACCGAGGGGGTGCCCGCGTTGCGGGAGTGGATCGCCGCACGCGAGGGCGTGCCGGTATCGCGCGTGCTCATCACGAACGGCGGGTTCCACGGCATCTCGCTCGCCGTGCAGCTCGTGGTCGAGCGGGGCGGCCTCGTCGCGGTCGACAACCCGATCTTCCCGCTGTTCCTGCGCGGCCTCGAACTCTCCGACGCGAGGATCCTGCCGATCACGGTCGGCCGCGACGGCTTCGACGTCGCCGAGCTGGAGGCCCATCTGATCGCCGGCGCGCGTCCGGCGGCCGTCTACACGGTGCCCGACTTCCACAACCCCTCGCAGCACAGCCTGACCCTCGAGGGGCGCCGTGCGCTCGTGCGCCTCGCGGAGCGGTACGACTTCATCCTGCTGGCCGACAACCCGTACCGGGAGCTGCGCTTCCGCGGCGATGAGCTCGACTTCGAGATCTTCAACAGCTCCTCGCACGTGATCCACATCAACACGTTCACGAAGACGCTCGGCCCCGGCCTGCGCCTCGGCTGGATCGTGCTGCCGGAGCGGCTCGTCCCCGACTTCGTGTCGCTGCGCGCGCGTCAGGACTCGCACTCCTCGCAGCTCGTCCAGCACGCCGTCGCCGAGCTGCTCGGGACGACGCCCACGTTCTTCGACGACACGCTCGCGTCGGCGCGAGAGCTGTACCGGGAGCGGGCGGATGCGCTCTCCGCCGCGCTCGAAGCCCACGCGCCCGGGGCCTTCGAGATCGACGCGCCAGATGGTGGCCTGTTCCTGTGGCCGCGCCTCGTCGACGACGCGATCGACGCGGACAGGCTCGCCGAGGATGCGAGCGCTGAGGGCATCGGCTACCAGCGCGGCTCGTTCTTCCCGTCCGGGCCGGGCACCGACGCGCCTCGCCGCCTGCGGCTCGCCTACGGAGACACCCCCGTCGAGCGCCTGCAGGAGGCAGCCGCGCGCCTCGGCCGCGCCCTCGAGAAGCAATAAGCGGACTCATGCCAAAATATCCGGGTGGCTTCTCCGCAACGATATCGGCGTCGGGGCAGGGGTGCGGCTGAGTTCGCCGAACTCAGCGGCTACCGGGTCGAGCTGAGCCGTCGGTCGTCTCGCCCTCGGGGTTCGGGACGGCCTGCGGTTCGCGTCCGCTCGTCGAGAGACGCGCGAGATGGATCTCGAGGTAGCAGACCTCAGCCTCGCTGAGCTCGCCGCCCTGGGCTTCGATGATGCCGCGCACCCGGTCGCTCGTCGCGACGATCTCAGGGTAAGAGTCGCGGATGGCCGTGAACAGCTGTGGGGGAGCGCTGCTCAGCTGGGTCCGGGTCGTCATCCGCGCGTAGAGGTACCGCAGATGGGTGACGAAGCGGGCCACGTTCGTGGGGTCGGCAGTCGCATCCGCCCCGAGCGTCTCCGTGACGACGTCGACCACGCTCTGCAGCGTCTTCGTCATGGCGACGGTCTGCGAGGTGTCGGACTTCGCGAACTGCGCGTTCACGAAGTGCATGGCGAACGCGGTGGCCTCGTCGGCGTCGATGGACGAATCGTCGCCGAGCTCCTCGTTCGCGAAGCGGACCGTCGCGTGGCCGAGCTCCGTCTCGCGCGGGTACAGCTGGGCGATCTCCCACTTCAGCGGGAAATCGACGCGGAGCCCCGTCTGGGCGCGGACGACCGCGAAGTGGAGGTGGTCGGCGACGGAGAGCAGGAGCGCCTGGCTCGGTCGAACGTCTCCGACCGTCTCGGCGTGGTCGACTGCGCGGCGTGCGACTCGGAAGACCTCGAGAGGGATCTCGCGTGCGAAGTCCGCCAGCTGACGGAGCTCGAGCGCCGTCGAAGGGGAGAAGGACTCGGTCGCTGCGCCCAGGTCGACGACGTCTCCGAGGCGCTTGCCGAAGCCGATGCCGCGGCCGAGCAGGATGACGCGGTCTCCCGCGGCGTCGACCATGACGGCGTTGTTGTTCAACACCCGCAGTAGGGTCCCTGACTGCGTCTTCGTCATCGGGTTCCCCCTCCTTCTCCTGGGCCGCGGCGCGCGGATAGGTGCGCCGCCCTGATCTGCGCGCACATGAAGACTACGTCCGCTTGGACGCAGCCGGGGTGGGTCTCCCGGGGGCCCCGATTCGCGGAGCCCCCAGGAGCCGCCTCAGATTCCGGTGCCGTTGGCGCTGATGACGCCCGCGTACCAGTCGAACGACTTCTTCTTCGAACGCTCCATGGTGCCGTTGCCGGCGTTGTCGCGGTCGACGTAGATCATCCCGTAGCGCTTCTTCATCTCGCCCGTCGTGAATGAGACGACATCGATGATGCCCCACGGCGTGTAGCCCATGAGGTCGACGCCGTCCTCGGAGACGGCCAGCTCGACCTGCTCGATGTGCGCCTTCAGGTACTCGATGCGCGCGTCGTCGTCGATGGAGCCGTCTTCGTTCACGACGTCGATCGCACCGAAGCCGTTCTCCACGATGAAGAGCGGCAGCTCGTAGCGTTCCGTGAGCACGTTGAGGGCGTAGCGCAGGCCGACCGGGTCGATCTGCCACCCCCAGTCGCTTGCCGTGACGTAGGGGTTCGGCACGGAGTTCGCGAGGCCGCCGTTGAAGATCTTCTCGTCGTTCTGCACGTCGGCCTTCGCGACGGTCGACATGTAGTAGCTGAAGCCGAGGTAGTCGACCGTGCCTGCCGCGAGGATCTCCGCATCGCCATCCTGCCAGCCGATGTCGTATCCCTCACGTTCACGCTCGCGCACAGCGTAGGCCGGGTAGTGGCCACGCACGTGCACGTCGGGGAACAGGAAGCGGTCGCGGCTGGAGATCTGCGCCTCGAGCACGTCGGCGGGGTTGCAGGAGAACGGGTAGATCGGCACGTGCGAGATCATCCCGCCGATCTGCAGCTTCGGGTCGATGTCGTGCCCGGCTTTCACAGCGAGGGCCGAGGCGAGGAGCTCGTTGTGCGCGACCTGCAGCACGACCTCGCGCGGGTTGTCCTCCGGGGTGAGGAGGACACCCGAGTTGGTCCAGAGGAACAGCTCGTTGCGGGTGTCGAGCTGGTTGTTGATCTCGTTGAAGGTCATCCAGTACTTGACCTTCGTCGCGTAGCGCTCGAAGCAGACCTTCGCGAAGCGCTCGAAGAACCCCACGAGCGCACGGTTGCGGAAGCCGCCGTACTCGCGGGCGAGGTGCAGGGGCACCTCGAAGTGCGAGAGCGTGACGACCGGCTCGATGCCATGCTTCAGCAGCTCGTCGAAGAGGTCGTCGTAGAACGCCAGGCCGGCCTCGTTCGGCTCGAGCTCGTCGCCGTTGGGGAAGATGCGGGTCCACTGGATGGACGTGCGGAAGCACTTGAGACCCATCTCGGCCAGCAGCGCGATGTCCTCACGGTAGCGGTGGTAGTGGTCGATGGCCTCGTGGTTCGGGTAGAACTCGCCTGCCTCGACGGAGTCGGTGATGCGGCGGGGCACGCCGTGCTCGCCGGCGGTGAGGACGTCGACGACGCTCGGGCCCTTGCCGTCCGCATCCCACCCACCCTCGAGCTGGTGTGCTGCGACGGCGCCGCCCCAGAGGAAGTCGTTCGGGAGTCTGCTCATGGTCATGAGTTCCTTTCTCGTCTGTGGTCGTGTCAGTTGCTGGCGGCGGACGCGGTCGCGACGGCGACGGCGAGCTGGTCGCCGACGGCGACCGCTCCCGCACCGGTCGCGACGACCTCGTCGTAGCTGCCGGAGTTGGTGATGAGGACGGGCGTGATGAGGGAGTATCCCTCCGCCTTGATGGCGACGGCATCGAACTCGAGGAGCAGGTCACCCTGCTTCACCTCGGCGCCCTCGGCGACGTGCGCCGTGAAGTGCTGGCCGTTCAGCTGGACGGTGTCGATGCCGACGTGGATGAGCACCTCGACGCCCTCGGTGGAGATGAGGCCGATCGCGTGCTTCGAGGGGAAGACCGAGACGACCTTGCCCTCGAACGGTGCGAAGACCTGGTGCCCGGCCGGGTCGATGGCCGCCCCCGACCCCATGACGCCGGCGGAGAAGACCTCGTCTGGCACCTCGGCGAGGGTCAGCACCTGCCCTTCGAGTGGGCTGGCGACGACGCCCGTGCTGGATGCTGCCGCGAGGGCCGCTTCGAAGCGAGCGTTCTGCTCCGGGTCGGTGGGGCGAGCCTGGTCGAGGTCGTCGGTGGGGAGGTTCTCGGCTACGACGTCCTTGAAGCCGATGAAGTAGACGAGTGCCGCGGCGCCGAAGAACGCCACCGCGCATCCGACGATCATGCCGATGATGGAGTTGGGGTTGTCGGGGCTGACCGAGTTGACGATGGTCAGCATGCCCGGGAGGCCCGCGTAGGCGTAGTAGCGGGAGCCGAAGAACGAGATGGTGATCGCGCCGATGGCGCCCGCGATGCAGGCGAGGAGGAACGGGCGCTTGAGGCGAAGCGTGACGCCGTAGATCGCGGGCTCGGTGATGCCGAAGATGCCGGTGACGGCTGCGGAGCCGGAGACGCCGCGCATCTCCTTGTTGCGGGTCTTGAGGAACACGCCGAAGGCGGCACCGACCTGCGCGATGACGGCCGCGGTCTGGAACGCCTGGAAGGAGTCCTGCCCGAAGCGGTCGAAGTTGTCGAGCACGAACGGCGTGACACCCCAGTGGACGCCGAAGATGACGGCGACCTGCCAGAAGGCGCCGATGAGCCCGGCAGCGACTGCTGGGGCGATCTCGACGAGCCAGTTGTAGCCGTTGGCGACGCCCGATGCACCGGCCGCGGAGAGCGGGCCGATGACGAGGAGCACGAGCGGCACCATGACGACGGCCGAGATGAGCGGCACGAGGAGGGCCTGCGCGACGCCGCGGAGGTACTTGTTGAGGAAGCGCTCGAGGTAGGAGAGCACCCAGACGAGGATCAGCGGGGGCAGCACGGACGACGAGTACGTCGTCGAGTTGAGGGCGATGCCGAGGAAGTCGATGGTCTCGCCGCCCTCGATGCGGCCCGCGAGGGCAGCCCAGTCGGGGTTCATGATCGCCGCAGCGCAGAGCACGGCGATGTAGGTGTTGACCTTGAAGTGCTTCGACGCGGTGATGGCGATGAAGATTGGGAGGAACGCGAACGGCGTCCAGGAGATGAACGTGAGCACCAGGTCGGTGCCAGTGCCCTCGAAGGCCGGCCAGATCATGCGCGTGATGATGAGCGAGCCCTGCAGGAGACCCGCCGCGGCGAGGATGTACACGAACGGGGCGAAGACGGCCGACATGGTCGCGATGACGCGGTTCAGGATGGACGGCTTGTGGGCCGTGGATGCTGGCGTGCTGTTCGAGATCTTCGCGTTCGACATGAGCGCCTCGTGCACCTCGCCGACGTGCGACCCGATGACGACCTGGAACTGGCCACCGGCCTCGACGACCGTGATGACGCCGGGGAGGGCGGCGACCTTGTCCTTGGCACCCGCCGGGGTGTCGTTCAGGACCAGGCGGAGCCTCGTCGCGCAGTGCGACGCCGACTGGATGTTCTTCTCGCCGCCGACGAGATCGACGATCTCGCCTGCCAGCCTGGGATAGTTGCGGACTGCTTCAGCCATGGCATTCTCCATTGATGCTTGGGATGGGGACGTTCCCGAGCGGAGAGCCTGACGACATGACGGTGCAAGAACAGATAGCGAGGTCCACGCCCTGCGGAGCAGCAATGCTCGCAGTGCGTTGCGTCAGCTCCACTCGGGAGCTGTGACGTGGGTTCTTGCCTCGCTGAGTAACAGGCCCGCAGTCGCCTCGAACTCTAACCGCATCCCCGCCGATTCGGCAAGTGCGGGCCAGCGCCGGCCTGGTTCGGGGCGTTCTGTCCTGGTTCGGGGCGTTCTGTCCTAGCTCTACTGCTCCGCGCTCATGGCGGAGCCGGCGCGGGTCAGCCCGCGCGCGTCGAGCAGGCGGCGAGCCAGCACCGTCGAGCCGGCGACGGCGGCAGGCATCGTGAAGACGGCCCCGCCAGGCACCATGAAGCAGAGCTGCGTCGCGACGCCGAAGCCGAGCAGCTGCGCACGGTTCCCGCGGATGACGGAGGCACGCTGCTCGCCGAGCAGTCGGCGCGCATCCAGTGCCCTGCCGGTGAGCTCCCGCGACAGGACCGTCCCATTGAGCGTGACGCCGACGACCGCCGCGGCGACCGAGCCGATGAGCGGCATGACGCCCACGATCGCGACGACGATGGCCGCGAGGATGCCCATGCCGACGAGCCACAGGCTGCCTCTGGCCGCTGCGAGGAGCCCGAGCCCCTCGCCCGGGTTCTCGTCGCCGAGGTCGCGCTCGACGGACAGCCAGATGCGCTCGTAGAACGGATCGCCGACGGTCAGCGTAATGGCGGTGAACGTCGTGACCGACAGGAAGACGCCACCCGCGACGATGAGGGTCATGAAGGCGATGCGCAGGACGTTGCGCCACACCTCGTCCCACGACGCCGCCCAGGGCGTGGCCCACTCGACGAGGTCGTCGACGAAGAACAGGAGCGTGACGAGGGCGGCGCCCACGAGGAGGAAGACGATGAGCGCTGGGATGAGCCCGAGCAGCATCAGATGCGGTTTCTTCTTCCAGTATCCGAAGCCCTGGAAGAGCGCGCTGACGCCTGAGAAGAACTGCCCGATCATGCCACCGAGACTACTGAGGCGCGGCAGGGAAGCGGATGCGTGCATCCGTTCCCCCGCCGCGCCTCACGACCTGTGCGGTTCGAGCGAGGAGGACCTAGAGCGTGATGAGGCCGTTGGTCTTCGTCGTCGCGGCGTCGTAGCGCTGCTGCACGTTCTCCCAGTTCGCGATGTTCCAGAACGCCTTGATGTAGTCGGCGCGAACGTTGCGGTAGTCGAGGTAGTAGGCGTGCTCCCAGACGTCGAGCATGAGCAGCGGGACGAGCCCGAACGGCACGTTGCCCTGCTGGTCGAAGAGCTGGAAGATCGCGAGCTGCTCGCCGAGCACGTCGTAGGCGAGGACTGCCCAGCCGGAGCCCTGCACGCCGAGCGCCACTGCCGTGAACTGCGCTACGAACGCGTCGAAGGAGCCGAACTGCTCGTCGATCGCCGTGGCGAGCGAGCCCGTGGCCTGGCCGCCGCCGTTGGGGGAGAGGTTGGTCCAGAAGATGGAGTGGTTGACGTGGCCGCCGAGGTTGAACGCGAGGTCCTTCTCGAGCTTGTTCACGTTGGCGAGGTTGCCGCTCTCGCGGGCCTCGGCGAGCTGCTCGAGCGCCGTGTTCGCGCCCTTCACGTAGGTGGCGTGGTGCTTCGAGTGGTGCAGCTCCATGATCTCGCCGCTGATGCTCGGGGCGAGGGCGGAGTAGTCGTAGGCCAGGTCGGGAAGGGTGTATGCGGTCATGGTGTGACCCTCTTTCTGTCGTGTTCTGCGGTATTGGTGAGTTTGGGTGGTGTGAGGGGCGGCCGAATCGCGGGTTCGGTCGCTGGTTTGCTGCGGCGGGTTGCGGCGTGGGTTCAGTCGTGGGTTCAGTCGCTGAACGTGGCCGCGTCGAGGCGGCCGAAGCGGCGGTTCTGGTACATGAGCGGCGGGACGGTGCTTCCGTGCAGGACCTCGAGGACCTCGGCGAGCACGATGGTCGAGCCGCCGACCTTGACGGTGCTGGCGATGCGGCAGCGGAGCGTCTCGCGAGCCTCGGGGAGGAAGGGCTCGCCCGTGGGGAAGTGGTCCCAGCCCTGTTCCGGGGTGAAGCGGGGGGCGCCGCTGCGGGCGAAGTCGAGGGCGATCTGCTCCTGCTCGTGGCTGAGGAGGTTCACGGTGACGTCGCCGGCTTCGAGGAGGCCGCCGGCGCTGCCGGTTGCCCGCGTCACGGAGAAGGAGAGCGTGGCCGGGTCGACGGCGACGGAGCTCACGCTCGATGCGGTGAGGCCGACGGGGCCGTTCGCGGTCTGGGCCGCGATGATGGCGACGGCTGCGGGGTGCTCCCTGAAGGCGGCCTTGAACTCTTCTGCCAGCGCTGCTTGGGGCAGCGCCGCTGGGACTGGTGCCTCGGGGGCGGGTTCTGTCATCGAGTGGGCTCTCTGCCTGTTCTGGAGGACGGTGATCGGAGTTGCGTGTGCGTTTCCTCTTTGAGGCTAGAACCTAAAGTAAGGTTGAAGTCAATTCGAACGGTGGGATTTCACTGTGAGCGAGACACGCAAGGACACAGAGGCGCTCGATCGGGTGTCGGCACAGCCGCACATCTCCGACGAGCTGCTCACCGTGAGCGACATGGTGCGTCGGACGGGCGTCGCCGCATCCGCGCTGCGCTTCTACGAGGAGCTCGAGCTGATCGCGGCGGTGCGCACCGCCGGCAACCAGCGTCGCTATGCCCGCCACATGATTCGGCGGGTCTCGCTCATCTCGGTTGCGAAGCGCCTCGGCATCCCCCTGTCTGATGTGCAGGATGCGTTTGCCGACCTGCCGAGCGATGCGACGCCCAGCCAGGAGGACTGGCAGCGCGCTTCGCGGCGGTGGAAGCGGACGCTCGAGGAGCGGCGGCGCGGCATCGAGCGCCTCGAGCACGAGCTCATGGGATGCATCGGCTGCGGGTGCCTGTCGATGAAGGCCTGCGGGCTGCTCAACCCCGACGATGCCCTCGCCGGCGGAGGAGCCGGCCCGCGCCGCCTCGACTGAGCACCGCCCCTGAGCACCGCCCCCGAGCCCGCCCCGCGCCGCCTCGACTG
>NZ_PSYC01000011.1:0-68329 GCF_002931515.1 Pseudoclavibacter sp. RFBG4
GGGAGGTAGGGGGCGCGGGGTGTGGCTAGCGCGGGGTGCGCTCCGCATCCGCTGCCCCGTCGGCGCCGGCGACGAGATCGTCACCGGCGTCGTCGGCGTCGGAGCCGCGGAGCCGGGCGATGCCGCTCATGAGGTGGTAGACGACGAGCGTCGCCACGGTGCCGAGGACGATGCCGCCGAACGTGACCTGACCGCTGTTGATCGTGAAGTCGCCGATCGCGACGATGAGGCCGACGCCCGCGGTGAACTGGTTGGTCGGTGACGAGAAGTCGACCTTGTTCTCGAGCCAGATGCGCACGCCGATGATGCCGATCAGGCCGTACAGGGCAGTGGTGATGCCGCCGAGCACGCCGCCGGGGACGCTCGCGATGAGCACGCCCACCTTGGGGGAGAGGGCGAGGAGGATGGCGGCGATCGCCGCGACCCAGTAGGCGGCCGTCGAGTAGACGCGGGTTGCCGACATGACGCCGATGTTCTCGCCGTACGTGGTCGTGGGGGAGCCGCCACCGAAGCCGGAGAGCACGGTCGCGAGGCCGTCGGCGAGCAGCGCGCGGCCGGCCATGGGGTCGAGGTTACGGTTCGTGAGCTGGCCGACGCCCTTCACGTGTCCGACGTTCTCGGCGATGAGCGCGAGCACGACCGGCACGAACATGAGGTAGACGAGGAGGTGCTCGGCGGCGAAGACGGGGGCCGTGAACGTCGGGAGCCCGATCCACGCGGCCTCGTCGAGCCCGGCGAGGTCGACCTGGTCCATGAACGCGGCGACGATGTAGCCGACGACCACGCCGATGAGGATCGACAGGCGGCCGATCATGCCCTTGAAGGCGACCGCGACGATGATGACCGTCAGCAGGGTGATGGAGGCGACGATCGGGGAGGCCTCGAAGTTGTTCTTCGCGGCGGGCGCGAGGTTGAAGCCGATGAGGGCGACGATCGTTCCTGCCACGACGGGCGGCATGAGCAGGTTGATCCAGCGCGTTCCCGCGAGGTTCACGATGAGGCCGACGACGGCGAGGAGCGCGCCGACGACGATGATGCCCGCGAGGGCGACGCCCTGCCCGTCGGACGCGACGGCGGCGAGGATCGGCGCGATGAACGCGAACGATGACCCGAGGTAGCTGGGCACCCGGTTGCGGGTGATGAGGAGGAACAGCATCGTGCCGATGCCGGAGAACAGCAGCGTCGTCGATGGCGGGAAGCCGGTGAGCAGCGGCACCAGGAACGTCGCTCCGAACATCGCGACGACGTGCTGCGCGCCGAGGCCGATGGTGCGCGGCCAGGTGAGCCGCTCTTCGGGAAGCACGATGTCGCTCGCGGGGACGTTCTTGCCGTCTCCGTGCAGTTTCCAGGGCAGTGCCACGGTGGTCTCGCTTCCAGGTCGTTCGGCGGGGTTGGGCCTGCGCGGGGGAGCGGCGCGTGACCTCTACGAGATTAGGGGATCGGGTGACCGTCGGCGCGCGCAGGGTCGCGGTCCGGTCGGTCGGTCCGGTCGGCGCGCGCCGCGCGGGTCTCGCGCGCTGACTACGCTTGTCCCTGTTAACGCGAGCAGCACGATCAGGGGAGCCGCATGAGCGACAGCCACGAGTCCGCAGTCGAGCAGGGTCAGGCGGAGGCGGGCAGCGGCCACGGGCCGGCACCCGAGCGCGCCACTCGGGTGGCGCCGACGAGACGCGGCAGCGGGTCGTCGTTCAAGGAGCGCGTCGACACGTTCTTCGAGATCACGCACCGGGGCTCGAGTGTGCCGCGGGAGATCCGCGGCGGGCTCGTCACGTTCATGACGATGGCGTACATCGTCATCCTGAACCCGCTCATCCTCGGCGGCTTCTCGCAGGATCAGGCCACGCTCGACGTGGAGGGCGGTTGGCTGCAGGCCTCTCAGGTGGCGGCGGTCACGGGGCTCACGGCCGGTGTGATGACGATCCTGTTCGGCGTCATCGCGAACTTGCCGTTCGGTCTCGCCGCGGGGCTCGGCATCAACTCCTTCCTCGCGGTCAACGTCGTGCAGCAGGTGACGTGGGCTGAGGCGATGGGGCTTGTCGTCATCAACGGCCTGGTCATCGTGGTGCTCTCGGCGACCCGTCTGCGCGAGATGATCTTCCACGCCGTGCCGCCGCAGCTGAAGACGGCGATCACGGTGGGCATCGGCCTCTTCCTGGCCTTCATCGGGCTCGTGGATGCGGGCTTCGTCACGTCTTCGGGGAACGCGTCGCCGCCCGTCCAGCTGGGTGTCGGCGGCTCCGTGACGACGGTGCCGACGCTCATCTTCGTGGTCGGCCTCATCGTGATGGGCGTGCTCATGGCGCGCCGCGTGAAGGGTGCGCTGCTCATCGGCATCGTCGGCACGACGGTCGTCGCTGTTGTGGTCGAGGCGATCATGAAGCTCGGGCCGGCGTTCGAGAACGAGGGCGGCTGGTCGCTCAACGTGCCGGTGCTGCCGACGCAGATCGTCTCGGTCCCTGACCTCGGCCTGATCGGCGCGTTCGATTTCGGCGCCTTCGAGCGCATCGGCGTCCTGGCGGGCGTGATGCTCGTCTTCACGCTCGTGTTCACGAACTTCTTCGACGCGGTCGGCTCCCTGACGGGTCTCACGCGCGAAGCGGGCCTGCAGGACAAGCAGGGCAACTTCCCTCGCCTCAAGTCGTCGCTGGTCGTCGAGGGTATCGGCGCCGTCGCGGGTGGCGCGACGTCGAGCTCGTCGAACACGATCTTCGTCGACTCCGCGGCGGGCGTCGGCGAGGGGGCCCGCACTGGCCTCGCGAGCGTCGTGACGGGCATCATGTTCCTGCTGGCGATGTTCTTCACCCCGTTGACGCAGATCGTCCCACTCGAGGTCGCGGCAGCGGCGCTCGTCGTCGTCGGTGTGCTCATGGTGTCTCAGGTGCGCGAGCTGAAGTGGGACGACTTCTCGGTCGCCCTGCCCGTCTTCCTGACGATCGTCGTCATGCCGCTCACCTACTCCATCGCGAACGGCATCGGCGCCGGCTTCATCTCGTGGGTGCTCGTGCAGACCCTCACGGGAAAGGCCCGCAAGGTGTCGCCGCTCCTGTGGATCGTGGCGGTCGGCTTCCTCATCTACTTCGCCCGCGGCCCCATCGAGGGCATGTTCGAGTAGGCCAGGTCGGCTGGCGGGATGCGTCCATCACCGTGACCTGACGCGCTCGGTTCGGCCGACCCCGCGGCACGCCGCAGCTGGCGTGCGCGGTGGGAAGCTGGCATTCAGAGTTGCCCCTCGAACGCCGGAGTTGCCCATGGGACCAGCCGTAGAACCGCATCCTTCGACGCCGCACGCTTCGAGCTCCGCGCCCCCGCTGGTCGAGACGCCGAGCGGCACGCTCCGCGGCACCGCCGAGGGGGCCACCGAGCGCTGGCTGGGCATCCGCTACGCGAAGCCGCCAATGGGTGAGCTGCGCTGGCGCGCCCCCGTTCCCGTCGAATCCTGGGGCGGGGTCGTGGATGCCCGCATCCCGGGACCGATCGCCCCGCAGTCCCGCATGAAGGGCATGGATGTGGGCGAGCGGGCGCTCACCGACGAGGACTGCCTGTTCGTGAACGTCTGGCGTCCGGCGGGTGCCGGCGACGCCGGGGCCGCGCGTGCCGTCATGGTGTGGGTGCACGGAGGCGCCTACGTGCTCGGCGGCACTACTCAACCCGTGTACGACGGGGCGGCCCTCGCGGAGCGTGGCGACGTGATCGTCGTGACGCTCGGGTACCGGCTCGGCGGACTCGGGTTCCTCGAGCTCTCGACGCTGGACGGAGCGGAAGGGCAGTTCGATTCGAACCTCGCCCTGCGTGATGTGCTCTGCGCGCTCGAGTGGGTGCAGTCGAGCATCGGCGCGTTCGGTGGTGACCCCGAGTGCGTCACTGTCTTCGGGGAGTCGGCGGGCGCCGGCATCGTATCGACGCTCCTCGCGACGCCCTCCGCACGGGGACTCTTTTCAGCCGCGATCGTCGAGAGCTCACCCGCGACGAGCGTCTACGGACTCGGACGCGCGAAGGTCGTCGCCGAGCGATTCGTCGCGAAGCTCGGAGTGGAGGGCCGCAACGGCGCGGCGGAGGGTAGGCCGGCGGAGGGCACCCCGGAGGAAGCGCCCGCGAGCCGCGACTGGTCGGCGCTCCGCGCCCTCCCCGTCTCGAGCATCGTCGAGGTGGCGACGGAACTCTTCGCGGAGATCCCGACCGAGTCGCCTGGCACGCTCGCCTTCGCGCCGGTCGTCGACGGCGACCTCGTGCCGGAGCATCCCGTGACCGTGCTGAGCGAGGGCCGCGGGCTGCCCGTGCCGCTCATCATCGGCACGAACCGCGACGAGGCGACGTTCTTCAAGCTCGCGAAGTCGCCGCTGCTACCCGTCGGCGAGGCGGCGCTGACGACGATGATCACCGAGATCGCCGCAGAGAACCCGACCGTCGACATGCCTGACCGGGAGCACATCCTCGACGTGTACGAGGGCGTGCGGGAGCGGATGGTGGGGCTCGGCATCGCTCGCGACGTGGGCTTCCGCATGCCGACGGTGTGGATCGCGGAGGGGCACTCGCGCGTCGCACCGACGTTCCTGTACCGCTTCGACTTCGCGACGCCGGTGCTGAAGGTGCTGCGCCTGGGCGCGACGCACGGCACCGAGATCGCGTATGTGTGGGGCAACCTGGACACCGACCCGCGAGGGCTCTCCTACAAGCTCGGGGGGCGACGCCAGGCTGGGGAGGTGTCAGACCGGATGCTCGCCCTCTGGACGTCGTTCGCGCGCGACGGCCAGCCGACGGCGGGCGGGCTGGCTGGGGCCGTCCCGTGGGCTGCGTTCGGAGAGGCTCGGTCGACGCTTGTCATCGATCACGCGGACCGTGCGGTCGACGACCTCGACGCGGATCTCCGCGCCGCCTGGGGCGATCGGGCCTTCTCGCTCAGTTGAGCCGGGACCGGCGCCGGACGTGCGCTAGTACTGACCCGGGTACGACCCGCCGCCACCGGCCTGGCCGAAGCCCTGGTTCGCCGCGTACGCGCCGGCCCCGGCGAGGCGCGCGTTGGCTTCGCGCACGAACTGCGGAATGAGGAAGAGCTCGACGATGACCCAGATCGCGACGCCGAACATGAGCAGGAGTCCGATGCCGAGCCAGGAGGTGGCGATTCCGACGAGGTACAGCACGAGCTGCGTGATGGCGATGCCGGTGCGCCCGAGGTAGAAGTTGTGGATGCCGAGCCCGCCGAGGAAGATCGCGAGCACATAGGTGATGCCGACTTCCTTGCCTCCGCTGACCACGACGGTCTGCTGGTAGAGCACGGGAGCCCCGGTCGCCTGCGACTGCGCTGGCGCGTACTGGCCCCACTGCGCGCCGTCCCAGTAGCGCTGTCGTCCCGTCGGGTCTGGGTACCAGCCGGCGGCGGGTGAGGAGGGTGCGCCGTTCGCCTGCGACGATCGCGACTGGCCGTCCTCGGGCTGCGAGGCGTACGGGTCCGTTGGAACGAGGCTCATCGGGCACTTCCCTGCTGTCGAGTGGATGCGCGTCTCATGCTACCGAGCACCGCCGACATTGCGCGGCTGGCCTGCGAACTCGGGTCCGGACGCCCGGGCGTTCGGCGCGAGCTACGCGTGCGCTTCGGGAGCGCGACGGAGCGCGCGGCGCACGAGCAGGCCCTCGGCGATGAGGAGGGCGGCGACGATCGCGGCACCGAGGAGGAACCAGAGCACGGGGCCGACGACGTCCCCGGAGGCCCAGAGCAGCTCGCGGTCCTCGGTCTGCCAGGGCCAGAGGGCGCGGAGCGAGCCCGCCATGAGGCCCGTCATGAGGGCCAGCGTCACGCGGCGGTGCTTGGAGAGCAGCCACAGCAGCACCTGGACGAAGAGGGCGAGGCCCGTGATGGCGCCGACGGCGAAGATGGCGACGTACCCGAGATCGAGCGAGTTGAGGGCCCGCAGCGTCGGCTCGTACATGCCCGTGGTGACGAGCACGAACGAGCCGGAGACACCGGGCAGGACCAGCGCGCAGACGGCGACGGCGGCGGAGACGAAGATGGCGAGCGCCGATGGGTCGGCGTCGTTGGCCGAGGGGAGCCCCGTGAGCACGAAGCTCAGGACGGCGGCGGGCACGGCGATGGCGTAGTCCCGCAGCTGCCAGCGGGCGCCGAGCATGCGTGCGGGGACGATGAGGGAGACGGCGATGAGTCCCGCGAAGAGCGCCCGCGAGGGGACGGGGTGCGACTCGATGAGCGGGGCGACGAGGCGGGCCGCGACGACGATCGCGACGAGCATCCCGATGCCGATCGGGAGCACCATGCCCCACCTCACCTGCGCGAAGTGCTCGCGAGCCCGGTTCAGGCCTCGGCGGCGCAGCGTGTCGGCGACGGCGCGGACGACGCCCCGCACGAGATGGCCGGCAGAGTCGATGAGGGTCTCGTAGACGCCGATCAGCAGCGCGATGGTTCCACCGCTCACACCGGGGATGATCTCGGTCACGCCGATGAGCGCGCCCCGAAGCAGATTGGCGAGGACGTTGAGCGCTGACAAACCGGCCCTTCTCGGGCGCCGGGGTCGGAACGGCGCCGGATGCACGTGCGCCGGATGACGCGGCACAAAGCCCCCAGTCTGCCAGGCGCGGTGGGTGACCGCACCCGCGGCGGTCTCGTGCGGGCGGCCCCTGAGGGCCACCTCGGGTCGCTATTCACAGGGGATGCACACCATCCGCCCACACTCAGCCCGGCCGGGTTTCGCGCGCGTAGCGTGTCCGCCATGTCCCTCGAAACCAGTCCCGAACAGGTGAGAACGCGCCGTCGTCGCCTTCGCGAGTCCGTCCCGGCGGGCCTCGCCGGGATCGGCGCGGCGGCCCTCGGCGTCGGCCTCGGAGAGCTCGCGGCTGCGTTTCTGCAGACCACCGCGAGCCCCATCGTCGCGGTGGGCGCGCTGCTCATCGACCTCGCCCCGCCGTGGGCCAAGGACACCGCGATCGCCCTGTTCGGAACCGCGGACAAGATCGCGCTCATCGCGCTCGTCGCGGTGGTGCTCATCCTCCTCGCAGCGGTCGCCGGGGTGCTCGAGTCGAGGCGCCCGCCGTGGGGGCGGGTCGTCCTCGGACTCATCGCCGCCATCGGCGCCGTCGCCGTTGCCACCCGCACTCCCTTCTCGCCGCTCGACACGGTGCCTCCGCTGCTCGCGATGGTCGTCGCCGTGCTCACGCTGCAGTTCCTGGCCAAGACCCTCGACGGAGCTGAGCAGCGCGCGCGGCAGAGGTCACGCGAGGCGGCCGTGGCGGCGACGCGGAGCTCCGCGGTCGGAGCGACGGGCCGCGCCGCGGCATCCGACGGCGACGACCTCGACGCTCGCGTGGACACGACGCCCGCCGGAGTCGATCGCCGCCGCTTCCTGATCTACACCGGTGCCTCCGTCATCGTGGGCGCCATCGCCGCGGCATCCGGTGCCGCACTCTCTGCCGGGACCCGCGCCGTCACGGCGGTGCGTGAGGCGATCGCGCTGCCGCAGGCGGCCGTTCGCGCCGCGGCGGTTCCCGCCGGAGCCCAATTCGAGATCCCCGGCCTCCCGCCGGTCGTCACGTCGAATGAGGACTTCTACCGCATCGACACCGCGCTGAGCGTGCCGCTCGTGAACCCCGAGGGCTGGTCGCTGCGCATCCACGGCCTTGTCGACAACGAGGTCACGATCACCTGGGACGAGCTCCTCGCCCTGCCGCTCGAAGAGAGCATCACGACCCTCATGTGCGTGTCGAACGAGGTCGGCGGCGGCCTCATCGGCAACGCCCTCTGGCTCGGCTACCCGCTGCGCGAGCTGCTGAAGCGCGCTGGACCGCAGGCCGACGCCGACATGGTGCTCTCGAAGTCCGTCGACGGCTGGACGGCGAGCACCCCCATCGGCGCCCTCACCGACGACCGCAACGCGATCCTCGCGGTCGGCATGAACGGCGAGACCCTGCCCGCCGAACACGGATTCCCCGTGCGGATGGTCGTGCCTGGCCTCTACGGCTACGTCTCGGCGACGAAGTGGGTCGTCGACCTCGAGGTGACGCGCTTCGACCGCGTCAACGCGTACTGGACCGATCGCGGCTGGAGCGCAAAGGGCCCGATCAAGATCGGCTCCCGCATCGACGTGCCGAGCGGCGGCAGCCTCAACGCGGGCCCCACGACGATCGCGGGATTCGCGTGGCAGCAGCACACGGGCATCGAAGCGGTGGAGGTGCAGATCGACGACGGGGAGTGGATGCCGACGGAGCTCGCGGCCCCCATCTCCGACGACACGTGGCTGCAGTGGAAGCTCGACTGGGATGCCCCAGCCGGCGAGCACTCTGTGAAGGTCCGCGCCACGTCGAGCGACGGCGAGGTGCAGACGGATGCGCGCGCCAACGTCGTTCCCGACGGCGCGACCGGCCACCACGAGATCACGGTCAACGTCACGGCCTGACGCACAGCCGCATCCCTGCCCCTGCTTCCGCCCCACCCGCACAGAAGTGAGCGAGACGCACCCTCGCCTCGCGAAGAACCTGCATCTGGCTGACGGATGTGCCGCAGCGGGCCGTTGACGGCACCCCGCTAGCCTGGTCGGGATGCCCCCACATTCCGCTCAAGTGCGCCCCCGTCCGTCGACCGTCCGGGATCTGCCGCGTGCCGCGTGGATCTCGGCCCGCGCGTCCACGCCGAACGTCCCGTTGGCGGTGCTGTCGGTGCCGATCTACGCGTTCTCGATCCTGCCGATGACGCTGCGGGGCGGCCTCTACCTCGACAGGACGCGCACGGGAACCGTGCTGTTCGAGCGTCGGATGCCCATCCTCGACGGGTTCGTCGTCGCGCTCGTGACGATCGCGGCGTTTGTGCTCTGGGTGTCCTGCATCCTGGTCTTCGACGCGACGACCGTGCTGCTGCTCGGCTTCTCCATCTACGCCGTGCTGCTCGCGGGCGCGGTGATCGCGCTGGTGCAGCCGGGTGGGACGACGCTGTCGGCGTCCGGTCCCGAGACTCCGAAAGGGGATCGGTGGATGGTCGCGGCCCTCGCCCAGCTTCCTGGCACGCGTCTGACGGCGGTCATGCTCGCGAGGCGCCTCATCGAGCACGCGCCTGCCGGTTCCGTGCTGGTCGCGGCGGCGGCGACGGATGCCCTGCTCGAGCGCTACGTGCGGGCCGGCTTCACCGCGGGGCGGGCGCGGCGTGTCTACCGCCTGGCGCCTGCGCAGACGCAAAGAAACCCCGCCATGTAGAAGCTAGGCGGGGTTTCAGTGGCTCCGACGGGCGTCGATCCCGTGACCTCACGATTTTCAGTCGTGCGCTCTACCAACTGAGCTACAGAGCCGGAGGCCGAAGCCTCATGGCGACGTACTGATGTTCGTCACCGTTGCAAATTGCCCTCTTCGAGAAGAGGGCAAGATGCTTGGCGACCCTGACGGGACTTGAACCCGCGACCTCCGCCGTGACAGGGCGGCGCGCTAACCAACTGCGCTACAGGGCCTTACTGTGGTGTCTCAGCCTGGGCTGATTCATCCGTATTCGATTGCGACAGTTCAATGTACAGCATCTCAGCACCTGGTGTTGTCACGACCGTGACCCCAACGGGATTCGAACCCGTGTTAACGCCGTGAAAGGGCGCCGTCCTAGGCCGCTAAACGATGGGGCCGAGTGCTTGTAGCTGACTTGACTACCGAGAGAAGAGCATAGGGGCGTTTTTCCTTCGCGGCAAATCGGGCGCTGCATCGTCGCCTGTTCGGCGTGTCGTGGGGTGCTGAGGTGGTGGTGAGCGCAGGCTTCGTCGTGACCGGATGCTCCCCGAGATGCGCGGAATTCCGGTGCAGACAGCGACCCGGTACGTGATTCGTCCCCCGGGTCTCTGTGACGCGCTAGGCAGATGTTGACAAACTTGTTACTGTTTCTCGTGTTGTTGGTGTGAAACGAGTGACTGCAGTGGTAGATGCGGTCTCGCGTTGCCGCAGAGGCGTCCGCCTCGTTCCGCACCCAAGATTCATCACGAGGAGAGCGCATGCCCGCCACCAGGAGCCCGAAGCCCCTGCGACTTCGCAACCGCTGGCGCACACCGCTCGTCGGTGCGGCATCCGTAGCAGTCCTCGCCGCGTTCGCATTCGCATCCGGCCCAGCCTTCGCCGCCGATGACGGCTACGCGACCTGGGAGGACGTCGTCGCCGCAGAGGGCAACGTCGACCGCCAGGAAGCGCTCATCAGCGAGATCGAGCAGCAGATCGCAGATCTCGACGCGAAGGTCACCGCAGCGGCCGCGCAGGCGAAGACCGCCGGCGAAGAGCACGGCAAGGCGCAGACCGCGTCGAGCGACAAGTTCGCCGAGGTCACCATCCTGCAGGGTCAGGCGGATGCGGCCGAAGAGAAGGCATCGACCTCCCGTGAGAAGGCGGGCCAGCTCGCTGCCGCCATGAGCACGCGAGGCGCGGGCGACCCGAAGCTGGCGCTCTTCCTCAACCCAGGCGACGCCGACACGCTCCTCTACCAGCTCGGCACCATCAGCAAGCTCTCCGAGCAGACCGACGGCATCTACAACCAGGCCGTGACCGAGAAGAACACGGCAGACGTGCTCGGAACGCAGGCCACGACCGCGCACGACGAGCTGGCGAAGCTCGAGGCCGAGGCGAAGACGAAGTTCGACACGGCGCAGGCCGAGCAGGTCGTCCTCCAGAACGAGAAGTACCTCGCTGACAACAAGAAGGCCGACCTCCAGGCCATGCTCGCTCCGCTCAAGGAGAAGCGCGATGTCACCGCCACCGACTACGCGGCGGGCGAGAAGCTGCGTCAGGAGCAGGTCGCGCAGACCAACCGCGAGCGTGCCGAGGCGGCCGCCGCGTACCAGGAAGAGGCATACGCGCAGGTCGTCGCCGAGGCTGAGGCCGCCGGCGTGCAGGCTCCGCCGAAGCCGGACATCTCCAGCGAGGCTCCGGCAGTCAACGCGCCGCTCGCGCCTGCCGACCCCACCGACACCTCTGTCGCACCCGAGACGCTGCGCCCGCCGCAGCAGGCCGCGCCTCCTCGTCAGCCCTCGACCCCGCCGACGGCCACGGCCGACCCGACCGCTCCGGTCACCCCGCAGCAGCCGACCACGCCAGCCGAGTCGCCAGCCCCGGCACCGAGCCAGGAGCCCGTCACCCCGCAGCCGACCGCGGAGCCCGAGCCCACGACGGCACCTGAGCCGACGACGGCGCCGGAACCCACGACCCCTGCTGAGCCGCAGCCGACGACCGCGCCGACGGCGGCTCCCGAGCCGGAGCCCTCGAAGCCCGACATCGAGATCCTCCCCGAAGAGCCTCAGAAGCCTGACGTCGAGCTCGAGCCGGAACCCGAGCCGGAGCCCGAGGTCGTCGCACCGACGACGCCCGAGACCCCGAACGGTGTCCTCGCCGGCTACTACGGCCCGATCAGCAGCGGCGTCGTCACCGATGAGTACGGCATGCGCCTGCACCCGATCTTCGGCACCTACCGCATGCACAACGGCCTCGACCTCGGTGTCAACGGCGGCACCTGCGGCGCCCCGCTCTACGCGGTGCACAGCGGCACGATCACGTACGCCGGCTACAACGGCGGCTTCGGCAACCACGTCGTGCTCGACTTCGGCAACGGCACCGAAGTCTCCTACTCGCACATCATGGACGGCGGCATCAACGTCTACGTCGGCCAGACCGTGAACGCTGGAGATGTGCTCGCCTACGCCGGCACGACCGGTTCATCCACCGGCTGCCACCTGCACTTCGAGCTGAAGTACTGGGGCACGCTGATGGACCCGAAGCCGTGGCTCGCCTCGGCAGGCATCTACTACTACTGATTCGCACGCACGTCGACTGACGCCAGCGCGCACGAGAGGGCGGCTCCTCGCTTCGGCGGGGGCCGCCCTTCTGCGTGCCTGCGAGCTTTCTGGGCGCCGCTGGCCCGTGTCCGCCGCTGGCCTCCGCTGTCCAACGTCCGTGACGATCCAGGCACCGGCGCGCTCTGATGGCCCCTGGGGCTGTTCTCGTCACGGAAGTTGGACAGCGACGGGATCGGCCGCCCCGGCGCTGACCAACCTGAGTGCAGATTCGGGCTGATTCGAGCGGATCGGTGCCGTGCGCCCCGGATCTGCACTCATGTTGGTCAGGCGCAGCGCGAAGCCGAAGCGCTCCGCGCACGACCACGTCCGCGCACGACGAAGCCCCGCAGCCACTTCTGCAATGGATGCGGGGCTTCGTCAGCCGGTCACCGGTCTGGCCGGTGAGCTGCGCCTATTCGGCGGGCTTGTACTGCGCGATGGAGCGCTCGATGATCGCCTCGGCTGCGGCGGCGTCGCCCCAGGCCTCGACCTTGACCCACTTGCCGGGCTCGAGGTCCTTGTAGTGTTCGAAGAAGTGCTTGAGCTGGTCCTTGGTGGAGTCGTCGACGTCGCCGAGGTCCTGGATCTTCGCCCAGCGGGGGTCCTTCGCGGGCACGCAGAGGATCTTGTCGTCTCCACCGGCCTCGTCGGCCATGTTGAGGACGCCGACGGGGCGCACCTTGAGTCCGACGCCCGGGAAGAGCGGGTACTCGAGCAGCACGAGTGCGTCGAGGGGGTCGCCGTCGTCGGCGAGGGTGTGCTCGAAGTAGCCGTAGTCGACGGGGTACACGAACGGCGTGAAGAGCACGCGGTCGAGGAACACGCGGCCGGTCTCGTGGTCGACCTCGTACTTGTTGTGGCTTCCGCGCGGGATTTCGATGACGACGTCGTAGCTGCCCATGGCGCTCCTTCGTTGCGCCTGGTGGCGCTCATTCTGTGTGGCTTGTCGGCGGGCCCGGTGTGGCGCTGCTCGCCGCACGAAACCGTTGGCTTCGTTCGGCTTCAGGGTAGTGGATGCGCCTCGCCCGGGGCTGCGGATGCGCGGTTCGCGTCGCGCGGTTCGGCGTCGGGCGTCGCGGGGGTGCTGTGTGACTCCGGAATGATCGCCGGGTGGATGCTCGTGGCATGCTGGTCTCCATGGTTGATCTCAAGGAAGCGCTGCACGTCGATCCGTTCATCCCGCTCCGGGAGGGGACGGGCCAGGCGCTTCCGCACGCGTTGTCGCTGGGCACGGCGTTGGCGGCTGGCGTGCAGTTCACGCTGCTCGGGGCCGCGCTGCTGAGCCTGCTGCGCCGCAAGCCGAGCCAGGTGCGGGGTTCGCGACTCGCGTGGGGAGCGTTCTCGCTGGTGAACTTCGTTGGCCCCATCTCCTACTTCCTCTTCGGTCGCAAGCGTTGAGCCGCCTGCCCGTTTCCGCGGCTCGCGGGTTCGTCCTTCTGGGATGTTCCGGCTTCGAGCGTGACGGTTCGCGCGGGCGCGTTTAGGCTGTACCTGTGTCAGATCGCGCTCGCCTCACTCCAGCTGTTGCCGACCTTCGTCGAGCCGTCCGTGGTTCTCTCCTCGGGCGAGTGCAGAAGGGCGACCGCATTCTCGTCGCGCTGAGTGGCGGTCCGGACTCGCTGGCGCTGGCTGCAGCGACGGCGTTCGAGGCGAAGCGCCTCGAGGTCGAGGCTGGCGCTGTCATCATCGACCACGATCTGCAGGAGGGTTCTGCGCGGGTCGCGGAGCGCGCCGCAGAGCAGGCTGCCGAGCTCGGGCTCGCCCCGGTGAGCGTCGTGCGCGTGAGCGTGGAAGATGTCGGAGCCGGCCCCGAGGCGTCTGCCCGGGTTGCCCGCTACGAGGCGATCGAGGCGGTGCGCGTCGAGACGGGCGCGCCGTGGGTCCTCCTCGGGCACACGCTGGACGACCAGGCGGAGACGGTCCTGCTCGGCCTGGCTCGCGGTTCCGGAGCGAAGAGCCTGCACGGGATGGCGCCGGTCACCGGCGCTCTGCTGAGGCCGCTGCTCGGCATCCACCGCGCTGTGACGGTGCAGGCGTGCGAAGACCAGGGGCTCTCGCCGTGGATCGACCCGCACAACAGCGACCCCGCTTACACGCGTGTCCGCGTTCGCGACACGGTTCTTCCGCTCCTCGAGAAGGAGCTCGGCCCCGGCATCTCGGAGGCGCTCGCTCGGACGGCGACGACGCTCCGCGAGGATTCTGAGACGCTGGATGCGCTTGCGCTCGAGTGGGCGCACGAGATCGTGAACACCGACGCGGACGGCCGCATCTCCCTCGATGTCGGCGGCATCGTCGCGCAGCCTCCGGCGCTGCGTCAGCGCATCTGCCGCATCGTCGCCGAGCAGGGCTTCGGCGTCTCGCTCACCCGTGGGCACACGATGGCGGTCACGGCGCTGGCGACGGAGTGGCGCGGGCAGGGCCCCGTCGATCTGCCCGGCATCCGGGTCGAGCGCGAGAAGGGTCGCATCCTGTTCGGTGCGACGGCCTCCGCGCACGACGACCACCTCGACGAGACCGCCTAGCTTCTACCGTTTCGCACACCGCGCTCGTTTCGTCGAGCGCTGAACCACCCAGGGAGCCAGGATGCGCGCTACTGATATTCCGAACGACGTCCGCGAGGTCCTCATCACGGAGGAGGAGATCCAGGCGAAGCTCGCCGAGATCGCCCGCCGTATCGAGAGCGACTACGCCGAGTGCGAGCCGCTGCTCATCGGTGTGCTGAAGGGCGCGGTCATGGTCGTGTCCGACCTGTCTCGCGAGCTGACGATTCCGCTGAAGATGGACTGGATGGCGGTGAGCTCGTACGGTTCCGGCACGGAGTCGAGCGGTGTGGTGCGCATCCTCAAGGACCTCGACACGGACCTCACGGGTCGTCACGTGCTCATCGTGGAGGACATCATCGACTCGGGCCTGACGCTGTCGTGGCTCAAGCAGAACCTGGAGTCGCGGGGCCCCGCCTCGGTCGAGATCTGCACGCTGCTGCGCAAGCCCGAGCGGCTCAAGTCGGATGTTCCCGTGCGCTACGTCGGCTTCGATGTGCCGAACGAGTTCGTGGTGGGCTACGGCCTCGACTACGACGAGCAGTACCGGCACCTGCGCGACATCATCGTGCTCCAGCCGCACGTGTACGGCGGCGAGTAGGCGCGCACGCTCGAGCGGATGCGCCGCGCGCCTGCAGCGAACACTGGACGCCGGTGTCGGGGGCCGCGAGTACCATGACTTTCGATTGAGCGCCCTGGTGCGCTGGCGAAGAACCGGCTGAAAGGCACCGAGCACGCCACTCGAGTCTCGACTTATGAAGCAAGTTACCAAGATTTTCAAGAGCCCGATCTTCATCGTGGTGCTCGCCGTGCTGGTCATCGGCCTGGGCTTCAGTCTCATCAACGGCAGCGGCACCCGCGAGGTGACGACGCAGCAGGGCCTTCAGCTTCTCCAGGAGAAGAAGGCCGACAAGGTCGTCATCGTGAACGGCGACAACCGCGTCGACATGGAGCTCGCGCAGGCCGACCCCGAGTACGGCCAGAACGTGCAGTTCTACTTCGTGGATGCGCGCGCCGACGATGTCGTGTCGGCGGTCGACTCGGCTGCTCCCGCTGGCGGCTACGACGACGACGTGCCTCAGCCGAGCTGGCTGCTCTCGGCGGTGAGCATCCTGTTCCCGCTGCTGCTCATCGGCTTCTTCATCTGGATCCTCTTCGCTGGCGGCCTCGGTGGCGGCGGCGGTCGTGGGGTCATGCAGTTCGGCAAGTCGAAGGCGAAGCTGGTCTCGAAGGAGAGCCCGCAGGTCACGTTCGACGACGTCGCTGGCGCGAACGAGGCGCTGGAGGAGCTGCAGGAGATCAAGGAGTTCCTCAAGGAGCCTGCCAAGTTCCAGGCTGTGGGCGCTCGTATCCCGAAGGGCGTGCTGCTGTACGGCCCTCCTGGAACGGGCAAGACCCTGCTGGCCCGTGCCGTGGCCGGTGAGGCTGGCGTGCCGTTCTACTCGATCTCCGGTTCGGACTTCGTCGAGATGTTCGTGGGTGTCGGCGCCAGCCGTGTCCGTGACCTCTTCGAGCAGGCGAAGCAGAACTCGCCCGCCATCATCTTCGTCGACGAGATCGACGCCGTCGGACGCCACCGCGGCGTGGGTATCGGCGGCGGCAACGACGAGCGCGAGCAGACGCTGAACCAGCTCCTCGTGGAGATGGACGGCTTCGATGGGTCGACGAATGTCATCCTCATCGCTGCGACGAACCGCCCGGACGTGCTCGACCCGGCCCTGCTCCGCCCTGGTCGCTTCGACCGGCAGATCGGCGTGGACGCCCCCGACCTCGACGGCCGCGCTCGCATTCTCGGCGTGCACGCCAAGGGCAAGCCGCTCTCGCAGGACGTCGACCTCCGTGTCATCGCCCGCAAGACGCCCGGCTTCACGGGTGCAGACCTCGCGAACGTGCTCAATGAGGCGGCTCTACTCACGGCTCGCTCGAACGCGCAGATCATCGACAACGAGGCGCTGGATGAGGCGGTCGACCGTGTCATCGCCGGACCGCAGCGTCGCAGCCGTGTCATGAACGACCAGGAGCGTCTCATCACGGCGTACCACGAGGGCGGGCACGCGCTTGCTGCCGCGGCCATGCGCCACACCGACCCGGTGACGAAGATCACGATCCTCCCGCGTGGTCGCGCGCTCGGCTACACGATGGTGCTCCCGCTGGAAGACAAGTACTCGGTCACCCGCAACGAGCTCCTCGACCAGCTGTCGTATGCGATGGGCGGCCGCGTTGCGGAGGAGATCGTCTTCCACGACCCGACGACGGGTGCGTCGAACGACATCGAGAAGGCCACGAAGACGGCCCGCAAGATGGTCACGGAGTACGGCATGACCGCATCCGTCGGCTCGGTGAAGCTCGGAGAGTCGTCGGCCGAGACGGTGTACGGCCAGCAGGCGGGAGCCGGGCGCAACTACTCGGAGTCGGTTGCGGAGACCGTCGATCGCGAGGTGCGTCTGCTCATCGAGCAGGCCCACGACGAGGCGTGGAAGGTCATCAACGACAACCGCGACATCCTCGACCAGCTGGCGGCGGAGCTCCTCGAGAAGGAGACGCTCGACCACATCCGCCTCGACGAGATCTTCAAGCCCGTCCGGAAGCTCCCGGAGCGCCCGCAGTGGCTGTCCAGCCCCGACCGTCCTGTGAGCGCGCTGCCGCCGGTGCCGCTCAAGCCGCACATCCCGGTCGACCAGATGGACCCGATCGAGCATGCGCAGGATGGCGGGGCCGAGCTCGGCTTCTAGACCCAGGCCCGTGTCGCACGCCGCAGGGTGAGCGCACGCCACACGAGAAGAATGCAGGCTCCCAAGATCGGGAGCCTGCATTCTTCGTCAGAGAGCTGGTCTCAAGCGGCGCGCGGGACGCACGCTCAACCGGTGCCGCCTCTCGCCTTCTTGAGGGCGGAGACGGTCACGGCGGTGCTGACGGCCGCGAGGGGCACGATGAGGATGCCCATCTGCAGCAGGTTCCATCCGAGCGCGAGGAAGAGCGCGGTCGCGCCGACGGTGAAAACCCATAGCGCGATGGCGAGTGGGGTGGATGCGAAGCTCCGGAAGCCGGGCCGGTCGCCGGTCATGGTGACTCCTCTGCTCGTCGGTCCTTCGACCCTCTCGAAATCCACCGGGTCTTGTCAATCTGGCGGCGCCTCGCACAGGGACCGCTGAGTGTGACGCGCGCGGCGAGGCCGGGGGTGCGCGCGGGGTTCAATTCGCGGGAGGATGGAACCAGACCCGCGCCGCGGGCCACGCGGAGTGAGGACTTGCAGATGAACGACATCGATTCGGGGTCGGTGGGGCGCATCGACCTGGTGCGTGCTCAGGCGGCTGTCCGTGAGTTCCTGTCGGCGATCGGCGAAGATCCCGATCGCCCTGGGCTCGAGCGCACGCCGGCCCGTGTGGCTGAAGCGGCGCTCGAGCTGTTCGGCGGTGTCGGGGTCGACGCGCTCGCGCCGCTCGCGAGTGCGAGGTTCCCGGTCGCGGAGATCGAGTCGCCCTTCGAGGAGGACGCGGGGGTGGCTCTGCCCGGGGGCGTGTCGCAGCCTGTCGTGCTGCGCGATCTCGCGTTCCGGTCGGTGTGCGAGCATCACCTGCTCCCGTTCTCGGGGCGCGTGCATCTCGCGTACGTGCCGTCTGCGTCGATCGTGGGGTTCGGCCGTCTGCACCGCATGCTCGAGACGCTCTCCGCGCGTCCGACGCTGCAGGAGCGTCTCGGCGACGAGCTCGTCGACGTTATGATGTCGGCGCTGGATGCGCGTGGTGCGCTTGCGGTGATCGAGGCGAGTCACGCGTGTGCGGGGCTTCGCGGTTCGCGCCAGCAGGCTGGCACCGTGGTGACGGTGTCGGCGCGCGGGGAGCTGTCGGAGCCGGTGGCTCGGGCAGAGATCATGGCGTTGATCGGCTCAAACCCACACTCGCAGGTGCCGGTCATCGTGGCGTCGGAGGTGCCCGCGCGGGCTGCTGGAGACGATCAGCCGGTTGTGGTGCAGGGGCATGTCCTGCGGGGTGCGCGTTTCGATCCGGTGCGGGGCTCGTTCTCGACGGCGGGTGAGGATGACGTGCCGCTTCTCGTCGGGCAGGAGCCCTCGGGATCCGAGCCGGCGCTGGCATTCGAGGCCTCGGCCGCGCAGGCACAGGCGGGTGTGGATCGTCCGGCCGCTGATACGCCGCCCGAAGCCGAAGCCGAAGCCGAAGCCGAAGCCGAAGCCGAAGCCGCAGCCGAAGCCGCTGACGCGGTCGCCAGCTCGGTGCCGTCCGCGGGCGCAGCGCCGGCGGCGCAGCCTCGTGCCCGCTTCGACCCGACGCCGGGTGATGCCGATGAGGCCGACGACACTGGGCCGGTGACGACGAACACGAGGCCGTTCGCCCTGCCGCAGCGCTTCACGAACCTGCTGCAACCGGCTATTCCGAAGCGCCCACGCATCCTCGGCATCCTGAACATCACGCCCGATTCGTTCAGCGACGGCGGCAGGTTCGAGGACCTCTTCAGCGAGAAGCGCCGCACGAAGCGGGCCATGCGACGCGCTCGGGAGCTCGTCGATCAGGGGGCAGACATCATCGACGTCGGCGGCGAGTCGACGCGGCCAGGCGCGGTGCGGGTGCCGCAGGAGGAGGAGGCCGCGCGTGTGCTGCCGGTTGTCAAGGAGCTGGCGGCGCTCGGCGTGCTGGTGAGCATCGACACGATGTACGCGAAGACGGCCGCGGCTGCGCTCGCACTCGGTGCCGAGTACGTCAACGACGTGTCCGGTGGTCTGGCCGACCCGGCGATGCTCGAGGTGGTCGCCGAGAGTCGGAGCCCGTTCATCCTGAGCCACTGGCGTGGCCATTCGGTGCGCATGAACGAGCTCGCCGACTACCGAGACCCGGCGGCGGAGATCCTGGCCGAGCTGGCAGGGGCGCGAGACCGCGCCGTGGCGGCGGGGCTCGATGAGTCTCAGATCGTCCTGGATCCGGGCCTCGGGTTCGCGAAGCGCAGGGATGACAACTGGGCGGTGCTGCGTGAGCTCGAGCAGTTCGTGGCGCTCGGGCATCCGCTGCTCGTGGGTGCCTCGCGGAAGCGCTTCACGGGCGAGATGCTGCGGTCTGACGCGCAGGTGACGGAGCGTGACCTGCCGACGGCGGTCATCACCGCCCTGGCGGCGAAGGCGGGCATCTGGGGCGTGCGTGTCCACAATGTCGAGGCGAACCGGGTGGCGTTGGATGTCGTTGCCTCCTGGCGTGAAGGAGCACAGGATGACTGATCACATGAACGGGCACGAGCCTGACCTCGATCGGCGGCGCGGTGCGGAGGTGCGGGCAGCGCGTGCGGTCGCGGCTGGCGGGCAGGCGCACGAGCATGCGTTCACGCGCGAGCGGGTCGCGGATGCGAGTGGCAGCGGCGCCGATCTGGCACCGGGCGCGGCGGCGCGTGCGGGGTCGGACGCTCCCGGCGCTCCGACGGGGGAAGCACCCTCGGCGTCGGCTCTTCGCCCCGGCGCCCCGGAGCCTGAGCTCGACCGCATCCTCATCACGCGCATGCACGCGCGTGGGCATCACGGGGTCTTCGATCACGAGCGCCGGGACGGTCAGGACTTCTATGTCGACGCGGAGGCGTGGGTCGATGCCACGGCTGCTTCGTCGAGCGACCACATCGGCGACACCTTGCACTACGGCGAGTGGATGCACGCGCTGCACGCGATCGTGACGGGAGAGCCGGTCGATCTCATCGAGACGCTCGCGGAGCGTCTCGCGTCGGCGACGTTCGGCTTCGACGATGCCGTGGCCGTGCGCATCACGGTGCACAAGCCGCAGGCGCCCGTCGCGTTGGACTTCGAGGACGTGGCGGTGAGCATCCTCCGGCACCGGCCGACGCTGCGGGGCGATCACCTCGAGTCATCGGCGGCCCACGCGGTGTCGGCGAGCGCGGAGGATGACTTCCACGCCCGTGAGGCGGCGAAAGCGGCGGCGGCGCGAACGGCGTCCGACGCGGCGATCGTGATCGGCTCCGGGGGCGCTCCGAACGTCGCACCCGCCGAGCCGGCTCGTCGGGTCCGTCAGGCCGTAATCGCGCTCGGCGCGAACCTCGGCGACCGCGAGGCGGCGCTGAGGTCGGCGCTGCGGAGCATCACCGAGCTGCCCGGCACGAAGCTCGTCGCGGCGTCGAGCCTGTACGAGACTCCGGCGCTCACGCTCGAGGGGGTCAGCGAGGAGGCGCCCGCGTACTGCAACGCGGTGGTGCTGGTCGACACCGAGCTGCCGTCGACGGAGCTCCTGCAGGCGCTGCATGAGATCGAGGATGCGCATGGGCGCACTCGCGAGACGCGCTGGGGGAGCCGGACGCTGGATCTCGACCTCATCCAGGTGGCTGGCGAGGTCAGCAGCGGCGAGCTGGTGCTGCCGCATCCGCGGGCACACGAGCGCGCGTTTGTGCTGGCTCCGTGGCTGGAGGTCGATCCGCGCGCGCAGCTCGACCCTCACGGCAGCGTCGCTGAGCTGCGGGCGGCGGCGGAGGATCGCGTCGAGCGGATCGCTCAGTGAACCTGGCGAGCAGAACGAGGCCGGGCCTGCTCGTCGGGCTCGGCGTCATCGGCGGTGTGCTGGCCTGGTGCGTGGAGACGTGGCTTGTGAGCTCCGGGCGCGCCGTCGTGGCGCCTCCGCTGACGATGCCGTTGACGCTTGTCGTTCTCGCTGGGCTGCTGCTGTGGCTCGCGTGGCCGATCCGCGCGTACACGCGCCGTCTGTGGCGTGAACGTCGCGATGCCGAGTCTCGACGGCGTGCCCCGGGGTTCGAGCGCGACCGGTCGCAGGGAGGCGGTGCGCGGCAAGAACATGCTGCCCGCGAGCCAGAACGTGAGGTACGGGGGAAGCGCGTCGACCCGCAGTACGCGTTCCGAGTGCTGGCGTTCGCGCGTGCGGCGAGCCTCGCGTCGTCGCTGCTGGCCGGTGTTGCGCTCGGCGTCCTGGCGTTCGCGGTGACTCGAACGGTGCCGCCCGAGGAGCCCATCTGGCACGCGGTGCTCTCCCTTGTCGGCGCGCTGGTGCTGCTTGTCGTCGGGCTCGTCGCGGAGTCGTGGTGTCGCATCCCTCCGGGAGGCGAGGAGCCCTCGGCGGCGCAGGATGCGGTCGCTGCATAGCGTTCGCCGCAGAGCCTTTGATCCGTCAGGATGACGGGAAGTTCATAGGTATTCCTCTTTCGTATTCTCCGGGTATTTCGCTCGAATTCGAGAATCGCCGGGAGCGGGTGCCGGTGATTGCTTTTCCGATTACTCTTGGCGACTATGCCCGAGGCTTCATACCGCATTCTCATCATCGAAGACGATGGTGACGTCGCTGAATTCCTGGAGACGGTGCTCCGGAGGCGCCTGGGGTGCGAGGTGCGCGTGCTTCGGGACGCGGTTGCCGTGCTG
Organism: Pseudoclavibacter sp. RFBG4; assembly: GCF_002931515.1. Taxonomy (NCBI): domain Bacteria; kingdom Bacillati; phylum Actinomycetota; class Actinomycetes; order Micrococcales; family Microbacteriaceae; genus Pseudoclavibacter; species Pseudoclavibacter sp. RFBG4. The sequence goes on from NZ_PSYC01000011.1 coordinate 21,696, forward strand.
ATGAACGTGAACGACTTCAATCCCGACCTGGTGCTCACCGACGTCGAGCTGCCGGGTGCGAACGGACTCGAGGTTCTCGGAAGTCTGCGGGAGATCAAGCCAGATCTGCCCGTTGTCGTCATGACGGCACATGCCTCCGTCGAGTATGCGGTGCGGGCCCTTCGCGATCGCGCCGACGAGTTCCTGCAGAAGCCCATCCCTGGTGCGCTGCTGGTGAGCACGGTGCAGCGTCTTGTCGAGGCGGCGAGGGCCAAGCGGGCGCGCAGCCCGCGCCGTCGGGTCCTCGCGATCGGCGCGCATCCGGACGACGTGGAGATCGGCGTCGGCGGGACGCTGGCGGCGCACGCGGCAGCCGGAGATTCGATCGTGATCCTGACCTTGTCTCGCGGCGGCCGCGGCGGTGATGCTGCGGATCGGCAGCATGAGTCTCTCGCTTCGGCGGAGTCGCTCGGTGCTCGTCTCTTCCTCGAGGACCTCACGGATACCGCGATTCCGAACAATGACCCGACGGTGGGCATCATCGAGCGGGTGATCGCGGAGACCGATCCGACGATCGTCTACACGCATTCTCGCAATGATCGGCATCAAGACCACCGTGCCGTGCACGAGGCGACGCTCGTCGCGAGTCGCAGGGTGGCGAGTGTGGCCTGTTATCAGAGCCCGTCGTCGACGATCGATTTCCGTCCGACGCGGTTCGTGACGGTCGACGGATTCACGGATATGAAGCTCGGTCTGCTTGCGCAATTCGCGTCGCAGGCCGACATTCGTGACTATCTGGCGCCGGACTTCGTGCTCTCCGCTGCGCGGTACTGGTCGCGGTTCGGCACTGGCACGTACAGCGAGCCGCTCGAGGTGATCCGGGATGCGAGTAGCATCACTGCGGAGCGCGGCGACGGTGAGTTCGCGACGGTGCATAATCTGGGCACGACTGAGACTGAGAAGAAGAACCGCGCATGAGATTTCGAGTCCTGGTCACGGGTGCCGGTGGGCCGGCTGGGGTGGCGGTCATCCGCTCTCTCCTCGGTCGAGATGACCTCGAGGTGTTCGCCGCCGATATGGATGGCTGGGCGAGTGGCCTGTACCTCGTGGATGAGGCGCACCGGCGGCTCGTCCCTCCTGGGCTCTCCGAGGGCTTCTGCGATGCGCTGATCGACATGGTCGCAGCCGACGGCATCGATGTGCTCGTGTCGACCGTCGACGTGGAGCTCCCGCCGCTCGCGGCTCGACGCGCGGAGCTCGGCGCGGTGCTCGCCGCGCCCTCCGCGGAGGCGCTCGCGACGTGCCTCGACAAGTGGCTGCTGGTGCAGGCGTGCGAGCCGCACGCACTGGTGCCGGCCACGGCTCTGCTCGACGACGAGGGCATCGCGCGCGACTGGGTGTTCCCGGTCATCGTGAAGCCCCGAAGCGGCGCGGGCTCTCGTGGCGTTCACCTCGTGCATTCGCGGGAGGAGCTCGAGGCGAAGACGCGCGATGCTGCCCTGCTCATCCAGGAGAACCTCCCGGGCGAGGAGTTCTCCGTCGACGTCGTGATGGGTGCCGACGGTCAGGCGATCGCGGCGGTTCCTCGTCTGCGTGCGCGCGTGGATTCCGGCGTGGCGGTTGCGGGTCGCACGGTGCACCGCGCTGAGCTCGAGGAGACGGCTGCCGCGTGCGCCCGTGCGGCCGGGCTCGTGGGGGTGGCGAACGTGCAGCTGAGGTACAGCACCGATGGTCGCCCCGCGCTGCTGGAGATCAACCCGAGGTTCTCGGGCGCCATGCCGTTGACGATCGCGGCCGGTGTCGATATGCCGTCGCTCGCGGTGGATATCGCGCTCGAACGGCCGGTGCCGTCGCGCGTCGAGTTCCGTGAGGTCGCGAATGTCCGCTTCCTCGAGGATGTGTTCTTGCCCTTTGACGAAGTTCTCGCTCGTGGCTGATACGCAGACGGGTCCCGGTCTCGAAGCGCTGCTGCTCGGCGACTGGCATGTCCATTCCGATTTCTCGGATGACGCGGAGAGCCCCATCTCGGCGAACGTCCGTGCCGCTGAGCAGCGCGGCCTGGTGACGATGCGGGCGACCGACCACGTGCGGGGCGATACGGCCTGGGTGCCGGACTTCGTGGCTGCGGTCGTCGCGGCGAGGCGCACCACCGGGGTCGAGCTGGTGATCGGCGTCGAGGCGAAGATCATGGATGCGCGGGGCACGCTCGACGTGCCGAGCGACCTGCGGGTGGGGACTGGCGGGGTGGATGGCATCGTCATCGCCGATCATCAGTTCCCTGGTCCGGATGGCCCGTGGTCGCCGCGTGAGACGCGGGAGCGTCTGGCGGCTGGTCTTGCGGTCGAGGACGCGCTCGATCTGCTGATCGGGGCGACGATCGCCGCGATGCGGGCAGCCGGTGGCGGTGCGCAGCTGGCGCATCCGTTCTCGATCCTTCCCAAGGTGGGCATCGACGAGTCTCAGCTCTCTGCGGATCAGCTCTCGGCGTGGACGTCTGCCGCGCGCGAGACGGGGACCTCCATCGAGGTGAACGAGAAGTGGGTGTGCCCGAGTTCGCGGGCGATCGAGGCGGCTCTCGCGGAGGGTGCGACGCTGGTCGCCTCGACGGATAGCCACCGTGCTGCTGACGTCGGCGTCTACGCCCGCGTTCGCGAGCTGCTGGCGGAGGTGCCCGCGTTCGGTTCGTCGGACGCCGGTGGTCTCGCGTGAGCGCCGACGCCTGGCTCGATATCGGCGGTGCGGTGCTGGCGACGATCTTCGTCGTGTTCGTCGCGATCGGCGCTATCCCGGCCTTCACGATGGCCTACCAGTTCCTCATCGTGCCGCTGCACGCTCGCTTCAACCACTACGAGAAGGCTGCGCCGTACCTGCCGAACGTGGCCGTCGTCGTCCCGGCGTGGAACGAGGGGGCGGTGATCGGCGGGTCCATCGACCGGCTCATGGCTTTGGAGTACCCGCCGGAGCGGCTCAGGGTGTACGTCGTCGACGACGCGTCGACGGACGACACCCCTGACGTCGTCCTCGAGCGTGCCGCTCGCTACCCGGGCCGCGTCTTCCACCTTCGTCGCGAGAAGGGCGGGGAGGGCAAGGCGCACACCTTGAACCACGGGCTCCGCCGCGTGCTCAGCGAGGACTGGATGGAGGCGCTGCTCATCATGGACGCCGACGTCATCTACCTTCCGGATTCGATGCGGAAGATGACGAGGCATCTCGCCGACCCCGAGGTGGGGTCGGTCACGGCGTACATCAGCGAGGGGAGCCTCCGGAAGAACTACCTGACGCGGTTCATCGCGTTCGAGTACGTCCTGTCGCAGGTCGGCAGCCGCCGTGCGCAGAATGTGCTCGGGGCTCTGGCCTGCCTCGCTGGCGGTGCGCAGCTGCATTCGCGTGAGAACCTGCTTGCGATCGGCGGGCAGATCGATACGAGCTCGCTGGCGGAGGACACGGTCACGACGTTCGAGACGCAGCTCTCCGGCCGCAAGGTGGTGTTCGAGCCGCACGCTGTCGTGCTGGCCGAGGAACCGCGTCACGTCGGGGATCTCTGGAAGCAGCGGCTTCGCTGGGCCAGGGGCAACGTGCAGCTGACGAAGCGGTACAGCCACCTCTGGTTCCGGCCGTCGAAGGAGCACAAGCTCGGCACGATCTCGTTCGGCCTCTTCTGGTTCAGCGTGTTCCTGCTGCCGGTGCTGATGCTGCTCTCGTCGGTGGGCCTCATCGGCTTGTACCTGATGGATTCGCCGCTTGCCATGCTCGTGTTCCGCGCGCTGTGGATCGTGGTGGGCTGCGCATACGTGTACATCATGCTGTTCGCGGCACAGCTCGATCCGAAGGTGGGCAGGGTGGCGTGGCGTGAGGTCTTGCTCTTCCCCGGGCTGATCTCGATGGTCGTGCTGCTGGCGGCGTTCTTCCCCGGCCTGTTCGAGCAGCGCATCCCGGCGATGTTCGGTCTGACGCTCACCGAGGGCGGATACGACGCGTGGAACCTCGCGATCTTCGCGTGGATCTCGCTGTGCATGGTCGCGGCGTGGGGAATGAAGCTCATCGACTCGACGAAGTTCGGCCGGGTGGTGAATCCGTTCCTCGTCTACCTCATCGGCTACGGGCCGATTCTCTGCGCGGTGACGTTCGACTCCTACATCAAGGAGGCGCGCGGCGCCGCGATGACGTGGGACAAGACGGAAAAGAGCGGAGCCGTGCTGGCATGAGCGAGTTGGGTGAACGCCGTCTGACGGAGGAGATCAAGCGCGACGCCAGAGCGGAGAACCGCCTGTACCTGCAGGCGACGCTGGCGTTGGTCGGCGTTGCAGTGCTGGTCGTCGTGAGAGAGGTGTTCTTCCTGTGAGCGCTGACCAGTTGCGGGTGCTGATCGTCGACGACAACGCCGACCAGCGCGAGCTGCTGCGCACGCAGTTCCGGAAGGCGGGGTGTGCCGCGAAGTCGGCGGCGACGCTCGACGAGGCCCTTGCCAGCATCCGCGTCGAGGTACCGGACGTCGCGGTGATCGACCTGCTGTTGGGGGTCGGGAGCGGTTGGGAGGTGCGGGAGAAGATCTGCGAGCTGGTTCCCGAGGTGGCGATCGTCATCTCCTCGGTGCTCGACGAGTCTGACTACCCGAGCTCGGACGATGTGCTCCCGAAGCCGTTCACGGGCAAGCAGGTCAAGGGGCTTGTCGCGCGTCTGCGTGCGAGGCGTGCCTGATGGCGGCGAGGGTGGTGATCGCGGATGACGACGATGACATCCGCTTCCTGCTCGAGACCGCCGCGAGGCGGGCCGGCTTCGAGATCGTCGGCTCCTACGGTGATGGGGTGAGCGCGCTGCGGGCCGCCCTCGAGTCGGTGCCCGAGCTGCTGCTCCTGGACGTGTCCATGCCTGGCCTGTCGGGGCTCGAGGTGCTCGCGCATGTGCGCGCCCAGGAGGGCGACGTTCGGGCGCACGTGATCATCGTGTCGGCCAACGCCAATGTCGTGGCGCAGGAGGCTGGTGAGGCGGCGGGTGCGGACGACTATCTGACGAAGCCCTTCTCGCTGGCGAGTCTCGTCGCGAGGCTCAGGGAGGTCCAGTCATGAGCGTTTCGGTGAAGAGTCCGTTCGGCCAGTTCACGGTCGATACGACGTCGCCTGCCATCCGTCAGCTTGCTTCGGTGCTCGGCCTGGTCTTGGCCTTCGCTGTCATGGCGATCGTTCCGGGCGCGGTCATCATCCACCCTGTCCCTGCGTGGACGGGCGTGGTGGTGGTCGTCGTGCTTGCGGTTGCCGCCTTCGTGATTCCGTGGGCGAAGATCGGGCCGTGCTGGCAGCTGGTACTTCCTGTCGCGACGATGCTGGCGCTTGGCCTGTTCCGCGCCGGGACCGGTGGAACCCAGTCGATGTTCACCTCGCTGGTCTTGTTGCCGTTGATCTTCATCGCGGCGGAGCCCGGTCGCCGCGCGATCTGGCTAGCGGCCGCGACTTCGGTGCTGACCATCGCGATCCCGTACATCATCGGGACGGCTCCTTGGAGTGATCCTCTGATCCTCCGCGTCATCTTCACACCTTTGGTGTTTGCCGTGATCGCGAGCATCATCAACGAGCTGTCGCACCGTGCCAGGGTGCAGGTGGAGAGTTCGAAGCTCTACGCGGATGAGCGCGAGCGCCGCCTGCTGGAGGTGCAGGCGAGCGAGAAGGCGCGAGAGGTGGCCACTCGGGAGCTGCGCACTTCGGAGGCGTTCAACCGGAGCGTCTGGAACGCGGCGGTTCACGAGATCGCCATCGTGACGGAGCTCGACGGGACGATCGTGGCGTGGGGTCCAGGGGCCCGCAACCTCCTCGGACCCTCTTCGGCTGAGGTCGTCGGCAAACGCAATGTCACGGACTTCCTCTCCGAGGTCTCCGCGTCGGCGATCCGCGGCGAGGGCGATGACGACGAGGACGGGAGCCGTCTGCTGCGGCGTCTGGTCGAGATCGCGGGATGCAACGAGCAGGCGGGCACGCTGGTCGAGCTCGTGCGCACGGAGGACGAACCCATGCCGGCGCTCATGACGTGTGCTCCTCGTAAGACGCCGGATGGCGAGACGGTCGGCCACATCTTCATCGCCTACGACATGACGCCGGTCAACGAGGCGTCTCGGCTCAAGGACGAGTTCGTCGGCACCATCTCGCACGAGCTGCGCACGCCGCTGAGCTCGATCCTCGGCTACCTCGAGCTCGCCCGTGATGAGGAGAGCGGTCCGCTGAACGACGAGCAGCGCCACTATCTGGACGTCGCGGAGCGCAATGCGAACCGACTGCTGTCGCTGGTCGGCGACCTGCTCTTCGTCGCCCAGGTCGACGCCGGGAAGGTGCCGATGGAGTTCTCGCCGGTGCGTCTGGGGGAGGTCGTGCGGCTTTCCCTGGAGACGGCCCTGCCGACTGCTGCGCAGGCATCGGTCGAGTTGGTCGGCGATGCCGGCGGAGAGGACGTCGTCCTCTCCGGGGATGCGATGCGGCTCGGGCAGGCGATCGACAACCTGATCTCGAACGCCGTCAAGTTCACCCCAGAGCGCGGCTCCGTCCACGTCGGGGTGCGGCAGGACGGGAACGAGGTCGTGGTCTACGTGTCTGACACCGGCATGGGCATTCCCGAGGAGGAGATGCACCGCCTCTTCACGAAGTTCTTCCGCGCGACGACGGCCACGAAGCAGGCGGTCCCTGGCGTGGGGCTCGGCCTGAACATCACGCTGGCGATCGTGAAGGCGCACGGTGGGCGTCTCGAGGCGTCGAGCACTGTTGGCAGTGGCACGACCTTCGAGCTCCACCTCCCGCTCTCCGGGCGCTGACGGGTCCTGCACGTCGGACCTGCGTAGCCGGCTGCTTCGTCTGGTCCGGTGGTCATTCCCATCCGGGGAACGGGTCGGCGTAGTCTCGCCAGGCCCGAGGCCCCGCGATGAGCTCCTCGTCGGTGAGGGCGCACTCGTGGAGCAGACTGGCGATGGCCTCGGTGCGCAGCTGTCGCCCGAAGACGGCGATCGAGGTGCCGAGTGGCGCGTCGGGGTCCGAGCTCGTGACTCCGGATGCTCCGAGCTGGATGTTGCCTCCCGTGCTCGACCAGTCGCCGACGTGGTCCGTCCTGTTGGCGAGGCGGAAGTGTCCGCGTGATCGGGTGATGAGCCCGACCTGCTCGGGGGTGAGGTTCGCGAGTCCCGCGGCGAGGCGTTCCGGGTGGAACGGTCGCGGCTCGCTGAAGACGGTGCAGTCGATGTGGCCGCGTGCTGGCGGGAAGTGCGTTCGGTCGTCGAGGCGCAGCATCCACCCGGCGGTCGAGGCGAGCTGATGGGCGAGCCCCGGTCGGATCGGTCTGAGGTGCCTGCCGAAGTCGCGGGCTGTGGCCGGGGTCGTGATGACCGCGGTGGGGTTGAGCTGCTGGATGAGCGTGCAGGTCTCGCTGACGAGGCCAGAGGGGTGCGCGTCGGCTCCCGTGAGTACGACGATGGTGGCGAACTCGAGCTGGGCGGCGAGCGTGGCGGACGTGTTGGCGTCCTCCGGCAATGGCGTGCCCTCTTGGAAGAGGAGCCGGCGGATGTCGGCAACGCTGGCGACGGTGATGAATTCTCTGGCGCCGACGGTAACGTCGGCGGTGTCCGGCGCGGAGGGGTGGCTGCGCGCCTCGGCGATGACGTGGTCCATGGCCAGACCGACGCCCTGTGTCTCGGCGTCGGAGGAGAGCTCGACGATGATGTTGCCCCTGCGACCGTCCGCGGCCTGTCGGAGGAGGTCGTCGGCGATGTCGACGCCGAGTTCCAGGGCGTTCGTCTGCTCGTCGCCGAACTCCGTGATGGGTGTCGGTCCGCTCGGTTCCCCGCACATGAGTGCGGTGACGAGCTGTCGCCCCGAGGTCTCGAGCCCGCTGACGAGGGTCAGGCCGAGTGAGCTGGTGACGGTCTGGGCGGTTGGTCGATCGGGGGTCATGGGGCTAGTCTAATGAGAAAGGTTCTCAAGAAGGAAGGTTCTCGTGAAAGTTCGCAACTCGCTCAAGGCGCTCAAGAAGATTCCAGGTGCGCAGATCGTGCGTCGGCGCGGCCGTGTCTTCGTCATCAACAAGAAGAGCCCGCGCATGAAGGCCAGGCAGGGCTGAGTCGCGTGCGGTGATCGTTTCGCTTCGCTTCGGCGCTCGATCAGGGAAGTTGGCCGCGGCCGGCCCGGGCGGCTCCGAGAACTGCCAGAATGTCGGAGGGCGCACTTTGGTGGGCTCGACGACATCGGCAACGGCGCGCAGGAGCGCGTCGTCGGCGCACCTCCGAGGGGATTCTCCATGACTGTGCTCATCACCGGCGGCGCCGGCTACATCGGCGCTCACGTGCTCGCGGCCCTCGAGGCGCGCGGCGACAAGGTGGTTGTCGTCGACGACCTCACGACGGGAACGGCGGAGAAGGTCGGCTCGACGCCGCACTTCGACTTCGACATCTCGACGACGGGTGCGGCGGATGCGCTGGCCGACATCATGCAGGCGCTCGAGGTGACGAGCGTCGTGCACTTCGCCGCCAAGAAGCAGGTGGGCGAGTCGGTCGCGAAGCCCGCGTGGTACTACCAGCAGAACATGGGCGGCCTCGCGAACGTGCTCGAGGCGATGCAGCGGGCGAACGTGCAGAGCCTCGTGTTCTCGTCGTCGGCGGCGGTCTACGGACTCGGCACGGGCTCGGACGAGCCGATCCGCGAGTCGGACGTGAAGAACCCCATCAACCCGTATGGGCAGACGAAGCTCGCCGGCGAGTGGCTCGTGCAGGCCGCGGCGAAGGCCGCAGGAATCACGGCCGTCTCGCTGCGCTACTTCAACGTCGCCGGTGCTGGCAGCGACGAGCTGGCCGACCGCTTCGCCCTGAACCTCGTGCCGATGATCTTCGAGAAGCTCGCGGAGGACAAGGCTCCGCTGGTGTTCGGCGACGACTACCCGACTCCGGATGGCACGTGCGTGCGCGACTACGTGCACGTCGTCGACCTGGCGGACGCGCACCTGGCGGTGCTCGATGCCATCGCGGCGGGCACGCCCGTCTCTGCCGAGTACAACGTGGGTCGCGGTGAGGGCTACTCGGTGTTCGAGGTGGTGGATGCGGTTCGTCGCGCGAGCGGCCTGTCGTTCGAGCCCGAGGTGGCTCCGCGTCGGCCCGGCGACCCTGCCCTGCTGGTGGCAGATGCATCCCGGATCAAGGACGAGCTCGGCTGGACCGCGCAGTACACGCTCGACGACATGGTGACGTCCGCCTGGTCGGGCTTCGAGCGCAACGGGGCCCCGCTCAAGGCGTAGCGGGGCGCCCGCTCGTCCGGAGCTTGGGGAACACGAATGCGGCGTCACCTGCCGGCCACTGCCGGAGCCAGCAGAACAGGTAGCTGAGGCCCATGGCGACGGCCGTGTTGATGATGAGCATCCAGGTGGGGTCGAGCATGCCCCAGTCGCCGACCCACGACGTGATCATGATCTGCGCGGGGTAATGGACCACGTAGAAGACCACCGAGTTCCGGCCGATGTACTGCAACCAGCGAGCGCTGTCGCCGTCGCGGCCGCGCGTCGCGCCGGTGAGGCGCCGCGTGATCATGATGATGGCCGCGACGCCGGCGAGCACGACGGGGATCCACACGAGCTCGTAGCGGTCGATGAGGCGCGTCGCGGCGGTGAGGGATCCGTCACTTGGTGCGGTCGAGCTGGAGTCGGACACCATGCGGAGCGCTCCGTCGAGGCCGAAGTAGGTGCCGTGGGTCTGTCCGATGAGCAGGGCCCCGAAACCCGCGGCTGTCAGCGTGCAGGCGATGAGCACCGGCAGCTTCTCGATGCGAGCGAGCTGGCCGCGGTACTGGGCGATGAGGTGGCCGGCGAAGAAGAAGCCGCCGTAGTAGGCCAGGTCGCCGAGCGGCACGAGGGGGCCGATTCCGCGGGTGGAGAGGATCGCGCTGAGCGCCCAGAGGCCGAGCGGGACGACGACGAACCAGGGGCCCCGGATGCGCGTCAGGAGGGGAGCGGCGAGGTAGTAGATCGCCAGGTAGAAGATGAACCACAGCCAGCTGAGGGCGATCCAGTTGCTGGGCTGCGTCCAGCCGTCCTGCATGGTGACGAGCCAGTAGATCGTGCCCCAGACCAGGTAGGGCCAGAGCAGCGTGCGCAGCTTGCCCACGTAGTAGGTGGCGCCGGTCTTCGCGAGGGAGCGGCCGAGCAGCATGCCCGACAGCAGCAGCAGCGTGCTCATGCGGTAGGGGGCGAAGAACGTGTTGAGGTCGTTGATGAAGCTCGTCGGCGCGACGTCGGTGAGGAAGATGGGGATCGCGCTGGCGTGGAAGGTGACGACGAGCAGGATCGCGGCGCCGCGCACGAGGTCCATCCAGTGCTCGCGGCCCGAGGCGGGCGGGGTCGCCTGGCGAGATGGGCCTCGAGGTGATGGCCGCTCGGCGGGCGCGAGTGTGTGGGCTGGTGTGGTCATCGGGCTTTCAGACGGGGCGCGGGTGGGGGTCACCGTGCTCGTGCCGGGCTCAGCTTCTCTCGTCTCGGGAAGACGAAGAGCGCATCCACGACGCGGCTGCGGCGGCGGAGTGCGACAGCGCCGAACGATACGGCAAGTGCGGCCAGGATGCACGCGGTCATCATGACGGGCTGCGCGGTGACGCCCCAGGAGTCGAGCAGTTTCACGACCACGATCTGCAGCGGATAGTGGATGAGGTAGAAGACGATCGAGTTGCGGCCGACGTGCTGCAGAGCGCGGGAGAGGGCGGGCTGTCGCGTACCGTCGAGTGCTCCCCGGACGCGTCTCGCGAGCAGCATGGTGCCCGCGATTCCGGCGAGTACGACGGGAACCCAGATGAGGTCGAAGCGCTCGATGGCGCCGCGGTCGTCGGTGGCCGGTGTCTCTGCGCCGCCGAGAGCCAGGCCGTGTTCCTGGAGCACGAGGATGGCCGCGAAGAGCGAGCTGCCGGCGAGGAGCGCGAGCATCGTGGGCGTCGTGTCGAAGCGGCGCAGCCGGTGTCGGTTCTCGGCGATGAGGTAGCCGGCGAAGAAGAAGCCGCCGTAGTAGCTGAGGTCGAAGAGGGTGCCGTCCGGGGCAGCGAAGCTCAGCAGCCAGAGGGCCACCGGCACGGAGGCGAACCAGGGGGTCGGGATGCGGGTGAGCATCGGTGCGGCGAGGTAGGCGAGGAACAGGCAGAGGATGAACCAGAGCCAGCTGCGGGTGATCCAGCCGTCCGGGCGCATCCACTCGGTCGGGTTCTCGGTGGCGATCCAGAAGATGACGAGCCACACCACGTAGGGCCAGGCGAGGGTGCGGAGCTTGCTGGCGTAGTAGTGGCGGCGCGGTTTGGCGAGGGCGAGGGGGAGGAGGAGCCCCGACAGCAGCATGAGCGAGGTCATGCGGAAGGGCGCGAAGTACAGGGTGAGGTCGTCGATGACGGTGCCGGGGGCGACGTCGGCGATGTGCATGGGAACGTCGATGGCGTGGTTCGCGACGACGAGCAGGATGGCGGCACCGCGGATGATGTCGATCCAGCGTTCGCGGTGCCGGGGGAGGGGCACCGCGGGCCGTCTCGTCTCGTCGTGCGCTGCCATGATTTCCCCGTCTCGCCGTGTCTCGACGCTACACTTGCCGGTTTTTTGGGCCGGAACATGGCGAATCGAGACAAAGTTAGGATTCATTTCGGGGCGAAATTCCGCGGATTTCAGCGTGTCGAGGGGATCGGAAGTTCCCAGGGGAGTATCAGCTTCGCCGCTGGGCCGGTACGATCACATGGAAATGAAAACACGCAACCAGAGTGCGCGTCGTTGGCCCCAGCTGACACTGCTCGTGGTCGTGGCTCTCGCTGCGGTCGCGTTGGTGGCTTTGGCGTTCATGCCACGTGAGGCCCCCGCGGGGACCGGCGCAGAACCTATTCTTACGATCTCCAGCTCAGAGGACACCGGTTCGGTGTCGGGCGCAGCTGGCGCTCCATCCGCTTCGGCACCGTCGGCGACCCCAGCCGGCACGGGCCTCACCGTCGCGTTCATCGGCGATTCCTACACCGAGGGTGTCGGCGCGAGCGACCCGTCGCTGCGCTGGTCGACTCTGCTGGCTGCGGCCAACGGCTGGGAAGAGCTGAACCTCGGCGTGAGTGGCGCGAGCTACGGCCAGGGCCTCGAGGAGTGGAACTCCTACGCCGTCCAGGTTGAGGAAGCGATCGCCGCGGAGCCTGACGTGGTCATCGTCTCCGGCGGCCTGAACATGTCGGAGCTCGATCAGGCGCTGGGCGTCGAGTCGGTCTTCACCGAACTCCGCGCCGGGCTGCCGGATGCCCGCATCCTCGCGGTCTCCCCGTTCTGGGTCAGCACGGCGTACCCGGAACAGCTGACGCTCACGAGCGAGCTCATCGAGGCTGACGTCACGGCCGTGGGCGGCCAGTACCTGGACGTCGGTCACCTCTTCGAGGACGAGTTCCAGTACTTCGAGCTCGACGGCCTGCACCCGGACGACGCCGGCCACCAGCTGATCGCGAACGCGGTCGACGCGGGCCTGCCCGTGGAAATCGGCGGCTGATCGGCGTTCTGCGCCATCGTGTGCCCGATCTGCGACAGGTTCGTGACGTTTCACGAATTTACAGCCCAATAACATGACACCAGTAGTATGAGGCCGGGCTTGCCCCAGCTTGCCTGAGATACCCCCTGCGCTCCGAACCGCGAGCCACCCGTTTCGTGCCAGCCGCGAAAGCGGCAGCGGCACGAGCGCAAGAGACACACGGACGGACCTTTATGGAACTGCGCGACTACCTGCGAATCCTGCACAAAAACTGGATCGCGATGCTGATCTGCACGCTGGCGGGAGTGGCCGCAGGAGCTGGGGTGTCACTCGTGATGACGCCTACGTATTCTGCCACCGCCGAGCTGTACGTTTCGGTTCGTTCCTCCGACGGAACCGAGGCGCAAGCGCTGAACCAGGGCACGACGTTCGCGCGTCAGGCGGTCCAGTCGTACACGACGGTCGTCAACAAGGAGATCGTCACGTCTCGAGTCGTCGAAGAGCTCGGCCTCGACTTGACGCCAGCTCAGCTCGCGTCGAAGATCACGGCTTCCAATGCCCTGAACACCGTGGTGATCGAGATCTCCGTCGAGGATGAGGATCCGCAGCTGGCTGCCACCCTGGCGAACGCCGTCTCGGCGAACTTCATCGAGGTCGTCGTCGATGAGCTCGAGAAGCCCGAGGGCGCCGCGCCGAGCCTCGTCAAGATCCAGCCGGTCCAGTCGGCCCAGGTTCCCCACGCTCCGGTTTCGCCCCGAGTGCCTCTGAACATCGTCATCGGAGCGGTCATCGGCATCGCGCTCGGCGTCGGCGTCGCCGCGCTCCGCCAGCTGATCGATACCAAGGTCCGTAGCACCCACGACATCGCGCAGATCACGGACCGCCCCGTGATCGGCACCATCGCCTACGACCCGGATGCCGGCAGGCGGCCGCTCATCGTCCACGAAGAGCCGAAGAGCCCCAAGGCCGAGTCCTACCGCGCGCTTCGCACGAACCTGCGCTTCATGGATATCGAGAACACGCGTCACAGCTTCGTCATCACGAGCTCGCTCCCCTCCGAGGGCAAGAGCACCACGTCCGCGAACATCGCGATCGCGCTCGCCGAGCAGGGCGCCAAGGTCGTTCTGGTTGACGGTGACCTCCGCAAGCCGAAGGTCGCGACAACCATGGGCGTCGACGGTTCCGTCGGTCTGACCGACCTCCTGAGCGGCCGCGCCGAGCCGAAGGACGTCCTGCAGCGCTGGGGCCGCGGTCGTCTCTATGTGCTCCCCGCCGGACGCATTCCCCCGAACCCGAGCGAGCTGCTCGGTTCCCACACGATGCAGCAGGTCCACGACCAGCTGCTCGCCGAGCACGACTACGTCATCATCGACGCGCCGCCGCTGCTCCTCGTCACCGACGGTGCGGTCCTGAGCGAGCTCGCGCACGGCACCCTGCTCGTCGTCGCCAGCGGTCAGACGCCCCGATCCGCCCTTGCCGGCGCGGTCGCCCAGCTCGAGGGCATCGGCTCCGAGGTCTCGGGAATCGTGGTCACGAAGGTTCCGACCAAGGGCCCCGACTCCTACGCCTACGGTTCCTACGGCGCGTACGGCGCCTACTACGGCACGGACGAGTCGGGCAACCCGACCACGGAATACCGCAAGATCGGCACGGGGCAGATGCCGATCGTTGCCAGGAAAGGCACTCGAAAGTAGCCGCGCGCACAACTAGATACAGGTCAGCCGTGTTCCCGTTCCCGTCGCCACAGCGATGCAGGGGATTCGGGTCGCGGTGACCGGCTCCAAGCTGGGGCTGGCGAACCTGACAGCACTCGCATGGACACCCCAAGACGCGAGCACGACCAATCTATGAAGCGAACACCACTTTGAGAGGGAAACAGTGACCAGTCTGTTCATCACGGTGACAGGTCAAGAAGACAACCTCGGCGATTCTCTGCTCCGGCGCGGTTACCTCCAGTCGGTCAGGTCGCTCGGTGAGCTGCACGTGCTCACCGGATACAACTCGCCGGGATACGTGACCGGGCTCGGGCTCTCGGACGTCGATATCGCTTATGCCGATCGAGGCGCCTGGGAGCGACGACTCGTGCGCGAGGCGTTGCTCGGCCGTCGTCCAGTCCTGCTCCTGAACGCAGGTGAGGCACGCATCTCCGACGGACACGAGTACGTGGGAGGTCGCCTGGATCTGCTCGCCAAGCTCGTCTCGGCACGCGGCGGGCGCGTGGTGCAGACCGGTCTCGGCGTCCGCGAGGGGATCAAGGCTCGCCCGAGTGCGCGGCTGCAGAAGTTCCTCGAGCGGGCCGACCTCGTCACGTGGCGCGACCCCGAGTCGCACGCAGCCGTGGGTATCGGCTCGGTAGCGCCTGATTGGGCATTTGCGCTCGAAGTGCTGGAAGCCGACGCTGAGCCGGAGGCTCGTCCGTACTTGGCCGTGAGCATGCGCGGAGATCGTCCTGTTCCTGACGCCGCCTGGCTGGCGGCGGTCGACGGTCTGGCCCGGAAGCACGCACTCACTCCTCTGCTCGTCACGCAGGTTCAACGCGACAACGAGCGCGCGCATGAGATTGCCTCCCTGCTCGAATCCGGTGCTGAAGTGCGAGCCTGGAACGACACCTCGCACGCCACACGGCTCGAGGAGCTCGAGGACGTCTACGCCTCCTGCAGGGCGATCGTCAGTGACCGGTTGCATGCCCTGGTGCTGGCCGCCAGCCGAGGCGCCGTTCCTGTCGGGCTCAGCACGGGCAGCGCTGAGAAGCTCAAGCGCACGCTGTCTCCGGCGCACCTCGACGACTGGTGCTTCGATGCCGGGGCAGTCAGCACCGCGGTCCACATCGTGCTGCCTTCTTCAACAGAGATTCTCGAACGTCACCGTCTCGCCGGCGCAGAGTTGCGCCGCGTCACGTCAGCGCTCGAAAAACTCGCGGCTGTCTAGGCGCTGCCGATGAGTGGAGAGAAGGGGCTGACTGCACACGCGGCGCGCGGCGGCGCGATCACGATCGCGGCGCAGCTGGTCAAGATCGCGGTCATGGTGCTGTCGATCGTCGTGCTCGCGCGGCTCATCAGCCCAAGCGACTACGGCATCTTCGCGATGGTCATCGCCATCGTCGGTGTCGCTGAGATCTTCCGAGACTTCGGTCTGTCGATGGCGGCCCTCCAGGCCAAGACGCTGTCACAGCAGCAGCAGAGCAACCTCTTCTGGCTCAATCTGGCTATCGGTGTAACCCTCACCATCCTGGTGTTCGGATCGTCATGGCTCATCGCGGCCTTCTATGGCGTGCCGGAGATCGTCGCCATCGCTCAGGTGCTCTGCCTCTCCTTCGCGCTGAACGGCGCCTCGACGCAGTTCAAGGTGGTCATCAACCGTCGCCTCGAGTTCTTCAAGCTCTCGCTGATCGATGTTGCCCCGTATGCGGTCGGATTCCTGTTCGCCGCCTGGCTCGCGTGGTCTGGATGGGGCGTCTGGGCGCTGGTCTGGCAGCAGGTGATCGTTGCGATCACCACGCTGCTCTTCGCCACGATCCTCGCCAGATGGATCCCATCCATGCCGAAACGCACCAGCATGGACGGCCTGGTGGGCTTCGGCTGGCGGATCGCGGTGACTCAGATCATCGGCTACTTCACGCGGAACATCGACAGCATCGCAATCGGGCGCGCGTGGGGGAGCACTCAGCTCGGTTTCTATGACCGCGCCTACCAGGTCGTCATGATGCCGATCAATCAGATCAACGCGCCGCTCTCTCGTGTCGCGGTGCCGACCATCTCTCGGGTTCGCTCCGAGCCGGAGCGCTTCGCAGGCGCCCTCCGCCAGGCCCAGCTCGTGACGCTGTACGGAACCGCCTCGGTCTTCGGCTTGCTGGCAGCCAGCGGCGACATCGTGGTGCGCATCGTCCTCGGTGAGACATGGGTTGCTGCGGGGCCGCTCGTCCAGGTCCTCGCGATCGGTGCGGTCTTCCGTGCCCTGTCGCAGATGTGCTACTGGATCTACATCGCCAAGGGCCTCGCGTCAGAGCAGCTCAAGTTCTACTTGATCGCGCAGCCGGCCCTGGCGGCCGTGATTCTCATCGGGTTGCCGTGGGGTGCCGCCGGAGTCGCCATCAGCTACGCTGCCGGCCTGATCGTCTACTGGCTGGTTTCGCTGGTCTGGGCGTGCCGCAAGGCGGAGACCTCTCCTCGGCTGCTGCTCGTGGACGCCGCGCGTGCGCTGCTCGTCTTCACGCTCCCCGCCGCGCTGGCCTGCTTTGCGGTCACACGGTTGGTTCCCGTTGAGAACGACCTGGGTCGCCTGATGTTGGGCATCGCTGCCGCCCTCGTCTGGTGGGCCGTGTCCGCTCTTCTGTTCAAGACCATTCGCAGCGACCTGCGCAAGCTGATCGGCTTCGTGCGATCAGCATTGCAGCGACGGAAGTAGGGGACCGTGACTCAGACGATGCGAACGATCGCGTGCGTGATACCAACTCACCTTCGAGGGGCCTACCTCACGGAGGCTGTCGAGTCGGCGCTCGCGCAGACCCTCGCCCCCCAGGTCGTGATCGTCGTGAGCGATGTGAAGGATGACGACGCTCGCTCGGCGATCACGTCGATCGCGAACTCCACCGAGATCGACGTCAGGTACGTCGAGCGTCTCGAAGGTCCGCAGGGAGCCTCAGGGTCCAGGAACGCGGGTGCGGCGATCGCCGGGACTGACATCCTCGCGTTTCTCGACGACGATGACCTCTGGGAGCCGACGCATCTCGAGCGTGCCCTCTCCGTGCTCCAGGGGGACGGCGTCGATCTGTCCGTGCCTTGGATGATCGAGTTCAGCGAGAACCACGCCAGGGACTGGCACGCCCCGGAGCCTGGCCTCTCCTTCGAAGAAGTGGTCGCCCAGAACCCGGGTGTCACCGGAAGCGGCATCGTGGTCACCCGCCGCGCGTTCGAAGCACTCGATGGTTTCGACCCGAAGCTTCCGGTCAAGAATGACACCGACTTCCTCGCTCGGTTCCTGCAGGTGGGGTACGACTACGGAGTCGTCCGCGAGCGACTGGTGCGGCAACGCCAGCACCAGCTCGGTCAGCTGACCGGCGTGACGGAGCGTCGTGCTGCCGGTACTGAGGCGTACATCGCCAAGCACAGCAAGAGTCTGTCGCCGAAGAACCGGCGCCTCCTGGTGCAGTCTGTGCATAGGATCAGGTCCCACTCTGCGGAGACGCTGCCTCGGCGTCTCTACCACCTCGCTCGCGTCGCAACGTTGCATTCGCCTGTGGTGCTGTTCCGAAAGCTCATCACCGGCAGGGAGAAGGTCATGGCGAGAATCCGAGGTGGACGAGATGGCAACTGATCACAAGGTGGCGGTCCCCGCTCAGCCGCAGATCCGCCCTAAGAGCGGATTCCGCGGCGATATCCAGGGCATGCGCGCTTTCGCGGTGTTGCTTGTCCTCTGCTACCACGCCGGATTCGTTGGCTTCTCCGGGGGCTTCGTGGGCGTTGACGTCTTCTTCGTCATCTCCGGCTTCCTCATCACGACGCACCTGATCGGTACCCGGACCAAGACAGGGCGCGTCGACTTCGCAGGCTTCTATGCGCGGCGGATCCAGCGACTGCTTCCTGCCGGAATCACCGTCATCGTCCTCACCGCAGTCTTCGCGGCGATCTTCCTGCCGCGGGTTCTGCTTCCGGACGAGTTTCTCGCGGGCGCGGCTGCGCTTGCCTACGTGCCCAACATGTACTTCGCTGCGAAAGGCAGCGACTACCTCGCCGACGGCAGCGAGTCCGTGTTCCAGCAGTACTGGTCACTCGGCGTCGAGGAGCAGTTCTACCTCGTCTGGCCGCTGGTCATCGTTGCGCTGTTCGCACTCGGGCGCGGTCGACTCAGGGTCATGTTCCTCGCGGTCGCTGCCCTGGTCCTCGGCTCATTCGCCCTGTGCCTGTTCGTGATGTCCACGTCTCAGCCGTGGGCCTTCTACTCACTGCCCACTCGCGCCTGGGAGCTCGGCGTGGGCGGCCTCGTAGCCATTCTTCTCCTCGCCCGGCCCCAGATATCCCGAGGGCTCGGCGCGGTCGCATCCGTCCTCGGCGCACTCCTCTTGCTCGGATCCGCACTCTTCATCACCGGGACGACCCCGTTCCCCGGTCCATATGCAGCTATCCCCGTCGTGGGAAGCGCGCTGCTCATCCTGGGCGGGGCAGTCGCCGTTCCCGGGCCGATCCAGCGAGCGCTCGCCTGGCGTCCAGTCCGGTGGATCGGAGATATCTCGTACTCCATCTACCTCGTGCATTGGCCACTGCTGATCATCCCCGAGCTGGCCGTCGGTGAAGAGCTGCCGTTCTGGGTCAGGCTCTCACTCGCGCTGGTATCGATCCCGGTTGGCTACGCGCTCTACCGTTGGATCGAAGATCCGATTCGGAAGCTCAGGTCGCCAAAGCTCAAGCCGCGACGTGTGCTCGCGTTTGCGTTGACCGTTGCCGTCGTGCTCGGCGGTGCCAGCATCGGTGGCCGCGTCCTGTCCGAGAACTCGACCGTCACGGCGGATGCGCCCGCACAGGTCCTGCAGTCGCCTGTGCTCGCACCCCCTGAAGTGCTCGAGGTGCCGTCGAACCTGACGCCATCGCTCATGACCGCAGCCGACGACAACGCGCTCGTGTATTCGACGCCATGCCACGTGACTGAGCGCGCGACCTCCTTCGAGCCGTGCACCTTCGGGGACCCTGACGGAGACCGGACGATCGTGCTGTTCGGCGACTCCCACGCCGCGAACTGGTTCCCGGCCATCAACCTCATCGCGAAGCAAGAGGGAATCAAGGTCGAGTCCTACTCCAAGTCACGCTGCTCCTCGAGCTTCGTCGAGAAGAACTTCGACGGCCGCGCCTACTGGGAGTGCGACGAGTGGCGCGAGGCCGTCGTCGAGCGGATCGAAGAAGTGCAGCCTGAACTGGTTGTGCTCTCCAACTACGCGCCGGTCTCAAGTGGCGACACCTCCTTCGTCAACCAGACGGATCCGAGTGCCGAAGTCTGGGCGGAGGGGCTCAAGACGTCGCTCGCGGCTATGCCAGCTGCAAGTCAGGTCGTTGTCCTCGAGGACACGCCGCATCTTGCGCAGGAACCGCTGCTGTGTCTGTCGAGGGACGTGGAGAACGCAGCCCAGTGTGCCGTTCCGACCGCCCAGGGGACCAATGCGGACCTGGCGGGTCTCGAGCGACAGGCAGTCGAGAGCTCGGGCGGCGCATACCTCTCCTTCAACGATTATCTCTGCAACGCCGAGGAGTGCCCTGCGATCATCGGCAACATCCTCGTCTATCGAGACACGCACCACCTCACGGCCTCGATCAGCGAGTTCATGGCGCCCGTGATCAAGGCGAGGCTTGTCGACGCATATCTAGGAGGCCCACGTGGCTAGCGTCACACGAGTCATCGTCCCGTCGCCGCTGGTCCAGCCGGTGGCACCCCAGGCGAAGAAGCGCGCGAGTGGCTGGCTCAGACGCCCCGTTCTTCTCCTCGCAGTCGTGGTCGCCTTCTGCATACCTATGGCTCGGATCGTCTTCGGTACCGAGACCAACAACATCAACGTCATCATCTGCGGTCTACTGCTGGTCTTCACGGTGTGCGGCTATACGCAGCGGCCGCCGTACTTCTGGCTCTGGATCCTCGGTGGCCTGATGGTGCCGCTCGGCTCGCTGTGGTCAGGCGTGAACAGCTCGGTGACTTCGTCCCTGATCGTTGGCGCGCTCATGGGTATTATGTTCATCCTCTTGCCGGGCGTGATCACCCGGATGCTGGCCGACACGCCTCACGCTCTTCGCTGGGTGGCCGGGAGCTTCCTCGTCTCCCAGACCATCTCCGGACTTGCGGGCCTGCTTCAGCTCGCTGGCATCAGCGTCCTGGGGTACGGCACCGTCTTCGGCCGAGCTGTCGGGTTGGCCGGCCATGCGAACGCGCTCGGCTTGATGGCGGGCATCGGACTCGCGATCGCGGCGAGCGTTGTCATGACGCGCTCGTCTCTCCTGCGCACTGTCCTGATCTTCACGATGGCCGTCAACGGCATCGCGCTGGTCGCGACGGGAAGCCTGAGCGCCATGATGGCGGTGCTGCTCGCCGCGCTATTCGTTGTCCTCGTGTCGCGGAAGTTCTTCCGGCTCCTGATCGGTGGAGTGTTGGCCGCCGCTGTCCTGATCCCGATCTACCTCTTCGCCGCGGGAGGCGAGGACGTGCTGTTCTCGTCGGTCATGTATCGAATCGGGGTGGTCACGGGCGAGAGCGGCGGCGGAGGCGCTGCCTCGCTCGACATCCGCGAAGGCACGTACACCTGGGCACTTCAGTGGATCTCGGAGAGCCCCTTCGTCGGTGTCGGGATGGACCCGATGAACTCGACGACATTCGACGGCAAGACGGTTGTGCACAACTATCTGCTCCGTGGCTGGTACCAGGGCGGAATCCTCGTCGCGCTCTGGCTGCTGCTCCTCACAGCTACGGCCGTGTTCTCGATTCTGCTCGGTTCGCTGCGCAAGAAGCGCGCGTTCTGGCCCGCATCCGTCGTGCTCCTGATCCTCATCTTCGCCTCTACGGCCGCCTTCCTGAACCAGGCCATGTACTGGCTTCCCCTGATCTTCGCGATCATCGTGGCCGCACGCATGCTGAGAGCTGACCCCGGCAGCGGCGAGCCTCCCACCGAGGCGCCGTCCACCGCATCTCAGAGTCGTAAAAAATGAGCGTTCCCACCCACCCCATCGTTCACCTGTGCCTGCACACGACTTTCCCCCCGAATCGACAAGAGAGGTTCTAGGCATGAGCAATCCGACCCCCCAAGGAACTGCCAAGCAGATGAGCCAGCACGACCGGTCGAACCAGCAGGACAAGCCGCGTGAAGAAGGAGGAGCGCAGTCATCGCAATCCGGTTCTCGCGGGGTGCTGATCCACGAATGGATCGAGCCACGCGGCGGAGCGGAGAAGGTGCTTGACGCGCTCGCAGAGACCTTCCCCAAGGCCCCGATCCGCGCGCTCTGGAACGACGCTCCCCAACGCTATGAGACCGGGCGAGTCACCGAGTCCTGGTTGGCCTCGACAAGGCTGCGAAGGAGCAAGAGCCTCGCGCTCCCCTTCATGGAGACCGCGTGGCGCAGCATGGGGCACTCGGAAGCAGAGTGGATTCTCGCGAGCTCGCATCTCTTCGCCCACCATGCGCGCTTCTCGGGCCCCGCAGCCGATGCGAAGCGGTACGCCTACGTGCACACACCTGCCCGGTACCTCTGGGAACCGGATCTGGACGTGCGCGGGCAGTCGAAGGTGCTGCAGGCGGCAGCAGTGCCGTTCAAGCAGCTTGATTTTCGTCGCGCGCAATCCCTCGACAAGATCGCGGCGAACAGCGAGTTCGTCAAGCAGCGGATCGCACGCTGCTGGCATCGGGACAGCACGGTGATCTACCCGCCCGTCGACGTCTCGGCGTTCACGAGCTCCCTGCTCGACGAACTCTCTGGCGCCGAAAGGGATCTGCTCGATTCGCTGCCGGCCGACTTCGTCCTCGGAGCGTCCCGTTTCGTTCCATACAAGAAGCTCGATACCGTCATCGACCTCGGAGCGGCAGCGAGGGTGCCAGTGGTGCTGGCCGGTTCAGGCCCGGGTGAGGAATTCCTGCGGAGCTACGCGCAAGAGTCAGAGGCAGAGGTGCACTTCATTCTCAGCCCGAGTCACGCGCTGCTCCGAGAGCTCTACGCTCGCGCCATCGCCTATGTCTTCCCACCCGTCGAGGACTTCGGCATCATGCCGGTGGAGGCCATGGCGTCGGGAACGCCGGTCATAGCCAACGCGGTCGGCGGTGCACGTGAGAGCGTCGTCCACGAGCAGACGGGGTACCTCCTCGAGTCCTTCGACCCGGTATCGGCACGCGAAGCCGTGGACGCCCTCTCGTCGATCGATCGCGGTGCCTGCGTAGAGCGAGCACGGTCGTTCGCGCCTGAACGGTTCAAATCGGAGATTCAGGAGTGGGTGGCCGCATGAGCCAGGTCATGAAGGTCGCGCACCTTGATCACGTCAACACGAATGGTGGAGCAGAGCTCGCTCTCGCACGGATGCTGCAGGGCAAGCCGTCATGGCGCCCGCTCGTCATCTTGCCGAAGAGGAGCAATGACGAGAACGCAGTCTTCACCGACGGTCGTCTCCACGAGGAGGTCGGCGTACTGAGGATCGGACCCCAGCAACCGGTCGGGGCAAGCAACGCGGGCGGCATCGGCAAGCTGGCTGGCATGGCCATCCGGCTGCTCGGGCAGGCGCTCGTGCTGCGGCCAACCCTTCGCAGACAGCGCGTCGAGGTCGTGCACGCCAATTCGACGAGGTCGGCCATCTACGGTGTGCTGGCGGTCCTCGGATCTCGCCGGACCTTCGTGGTGCACCTCCGCGACATGATCACTCCGGAGAGCATCGGCGGTGCCGGCCACGCACTCTTCACGAGACTCGCCCTGCGCCGAGCAGACGGGGTCATCGCGAACTCCTCGGCCACGCTCGACTCAGCGAGAAGCAGCATCCGTGAGGCCACGGCAGTCGCCGTGATCCCAAGCGCCGCGGGAATCGCGCGCATCGAGGCGGACTCACTCCCTGACATCGCTGCCGGGGAGCGGATCAGGTGCATCGGGATGGTGGCCCGAATCGACCCGTGGAAGGGCCAGGAGCTTCTCGTTCGCGCACTTGCCAGAGCCGATCTCTCGGCTGATTGCCGCCTGATGTTCGCCGGCGGGGCACCGTTCGGCAATGAGCCCTACCTCGAGGAGCTCCGGGCGCTCGCCGCGGAGCTCGGCATCGCCGATCGAGTGGACTTCTGCGGCCACGTCCGGGATGTCAACTCGTTCATCGATGGCCTTGATGTGTGCGTTCAAGCCTCGATCCGTCCCGAGCCGCTCGGTCAGAACGTTCTGCAGTACCTCTCTCGTGGACGCGCAACGATCGTCGCAGACGAGGGCGGACCCACAGAGTGGGTCACGGACGGTGAGAACGGACTGACCTTCCGTTCCGGTTCCGAAGAGGACCTTGCGCTGCAGATCGATCGACTCGATCAGGACGCATCGCTGCGGAAGGCGCTCGGCAGAGCAGCAGTGGCAACGGACGGGCTTGCGGACGATCAGGAGATCGCGAACCTCCACCTCGCCCTGTTCGCTGACGCTCGGTCACGAAGGGCGGGCAGGTGATGGTGAAGGTCGGTTTCGTCGCTTCGCCCCTGACCGCACGGTCGGGTGTCTACCGCTCTGCGCGAGAACTGGTCTCGGCTGGCCGAGACGAGTCACTCGACTGGCAGCTTCTCCTCGGAGTCTCCGCGGGAGCCCCCGGGGGGCGCCCTGCGGACGATCCGGAGTGGATCGTCGAAGAGCACGCGGAGCCGTCAGGGCTCGGAGGTGTGCGGGCACAGAGCCGCAGGGTGAGGGATTTCGTCGAAGAACGCGACCTCGACGTGGTCGTGAGCCTCATTCCGCAGACGGACATGGCTCTCGCGATCGGGAAGACCCCGTGGATCGCCTTCACGCGTGGGCTCCCATGGCCAGCAGCTGGCGAGGCGAAGCTGGGGAAGCGTGTGGCGTGGAGGACCCTGGAACGCGCTGCCCTGCGGCGGGCACGTGAAGTCTGGGCGACCACCGGCGTGCTGCGCGATGATCTCGATCTGCGTTCCCCCGTTGAAATCGTCCCTGCCGGTATTGCCCCGCTTGAGCGGAGCTGGGATGGCGCTGGTGCACGAACGAACGCCGTATGGGCTGCGAGATTCGACGAGGACAAGAGGCCGCACCTCTTCGCGACGGCTCTGCAGGACTCTGGCATTCGCGGTCGGATGTTCGGAACCGGGCACCTCCAACGAGAGATCGCGGCCAGCGCCCCCTCGAACGTGACGATCGAAGGATGGGCGCCCCCGTCTGCGTTGTGGGAGGACGCGTTCGTGTACGTGGGCACGTCCTCTCGGGAGGCATACGGCAGGAGCGCGGTCGAAGCGGCGATGAACGGGGTCCCCGTGGTCCTCGCAAGCAGCTTCGGCTGTGCGGACCAGCTGGTCAGCACGGATGAGTTCAAGCGCTTGTTCGTGCTGGAGAGCGCCGACCCGGCCGCGTGGCGTGAGGCCGTGCAACGGCTCCGCGACGACGAGGACCTCCGACGTCGCTACTCGGATCACCTCGTCAGCAATGCCAGAGCGCTGACCATTGCCGCGTCCGCGAAAGCTGTGGCTCGCCGCCTTCAGGAGCTTCAAGATAGGGGAGTGCTGAAAGCGCGTCGTTGATCATCTTGCTGAGACTCCTGGCTCCCTCCTTCCGGAATCCGTTCCAGACGAAGGCAAGTCTCGGTACCCTCGACTGAGCCGCTCTGCCCCCCCCCAATAGAACCGTCATCGTCGCGGCCCCGCATATTCGTGCGCTGTGCCACGGCCTGACCCCCCCCAGATGAAATAGATCCAGGAGTGATTTTGAGACTTTCAGTAATCGGCTGCGGTTACCTCGGCGCCGTGCACGCTGCCGCAATGGCCTCGATCGGACACGAAGTCGTCGGCATCGACGTCGACGAGGCCAAGATCGCGATGCTCGCCAAGGGCAAGGCTCCGTTCTTCGAACCAGGGCTGCAGGAGCTCCTGACCCAGGAACTGGAGTCGGGTCGTCTCCGCTTCACCACCGACCTGAGCGAAGCGTCCAGCGCGACCGTGCATTTCATCGGCGTGGGCACACCCCAGAAAGCTGGAAGCTATTCGGCTGACCTCCGGTTCGTGAATGCGGCAGTCGACGGACTTCTGCCGTACCTCAAGCCAGGGGACATCGTTGCAGGGAAGTCCACCGTGCCGGTTGGCACGGCGCAGGAGCTGGCACCCCGAATCGTCGAGACTGGCGCGACTCTCGTGTGGAACCCCGAGTTCCTGCGCGAAGGCTTCGCGGTGAACGACACGATCGCACCTGACCGTCTCGTTGCTGGCGTTCCGAGCGGTCCGGAGGGCGAGCGAGCAGCGGACGTCCTCCGCGAGGTGTACCACACGGCGATTGCAACGGAAACTCCCTTCCTGGTGACGGACTACGCCACGGCCGAGCTCGTCAAGGTGTCGGCGAACGCGTTCCTGGCGACCAAGATCTCCTTCATCAATGCGATGGCTGAGATCGCCGAAGTGACCGGCGCAGACGTCACCCAGCTCGCGGACGCACTGGGACACGATGCGCGGATCGGACGCCGGTTCTTGGGCGCCGGCATCGGCTTCGGCGGAGGTTGCCTCCCGAAGGACATCCGGGCGTTCTCCGCGCGTGCGGAGGAGCTCGGCCAGGGAGAGTCGGTCAGCTTCCTGCGCGAGGTGGACGCGATCAACCTGCGTCGTCGCGCGCGTGCAGCTCAGCTGGTCGTCGATGCGCTCGGAGGAGACGTCCACGGCAAGTCGGTCACCGTGCTCGGCGCCGCTTTCAAGCCCCACAGCGACGACATCCGGGATTCGCCAGCTCTCGACGTGGCCGTTCGTCTGCACGGACTCGGTGCACGCGTGACGGTGACCGACCCCGAGGCCATCGAGAACGCACGACGCGTGCAGCCGCAGCTCACCTACGTGGCGGATCGCGACGAAGCCCTTGCGGGGGCTGACGCTGTGCTTGTCGTCACCGAGTGGGACGAGTACAGGACACAACTCGATCCCACGGCTGCTGGCGACCTGGTGAGCGGGAAGATCGTGGTCGACGGCCGCAACTGCCTCGACCCGGTCCGCTGGCGAGACGCTGGATGGCAGTACTTCGGCATGGGTCGCCCGTAGCGTCTCCATCAAGGCGGCCATCTCTCCCCAGGAGAGGTGGCCGCTTTGCTGTCGCTAGGCGCAACCGGGCGTGGCCGTGAAGGCCTTCAAGAAGCCCGCTGTCTGATACAGGTACTGGTATGGGAGGCTCCCGAGTGGAGGCGTCATTCCGTCGGAGATGACGGTGGCCTGTCCATCGAAGCAACGGTCGAGGTACAGCTGAGCGCGAGCGACATGCATCGTGCCGGTGACGACGATGACGCTCTGCCACTCGCGCTCGTCGAAGACCGACTGGAGGAGAGCCACTTCGCCCTGCGTCGTGAAGGGCGAGGGCTGTTTGCAGATGACGCGGAAGGATCTCGGCTCGTTGCAGATCCGGATGTTCTCCCGGCTGAGTCGACCGCCGTTCGCGTCCGCCGAGACGATGATCGTGTCGCTGTAGCCATCCGCGACGAGGCTGCGCGCGAAGTCGAGGCGACCGTTGTCGGCGGGGCCGAGCACCATGATCGCGTCCGACCGGGTCGGAGTGCCCTGGCTGGGAAAGAGAATAGGGCCGGCGGGGATGAGGACGAGGCACATGAGCGCAACCAGGAGCATGATCGGCGTGCTCACGTACCCGCGCTTCGCGGGTGCGTAGGGAAGCGGGTCGTCAGCGCTTCGCAAGGCTCTCCTCGAGGTGGATCCGGATGGGCGACGTCAGCTCGTTCACTGACGCGGCTCCGGCGTCAGGGAGCGGCGGTGCGACTGTCGAGATCATGTTACTTCGTGGAAATCCGCAGCTCATCCAGGCGGCGACTTCTCGCATAGTCTTGGGAAGTGCCCCGGATACCCAGTACATCCCGCGACTCGTCCATCGACATCGCCAAGGGCTTCGCGATCGTTGCGATCGTCTTCGGCCACGTCTGGCTCGGGCTCGAAGCCGCGGGCCTGATCCAAGACCTGCACACCTTCAACGTGGTCTACGACACGGTCTACATGTCGCATCTCAGTGTCTTCGCCTTCACTGCTGGCCTTTTCGTGCAACGAGGAATGCGTCGGGTCGGACCTTGGAAGTACGCCCTGGACCGAGATCTGACCTTCCTCTGGCTCTACCTGCTGTGGACCGCGGTCCAAGGAGGCGTGAAGCTGGCGGCGTCGAGCGTCGTGAATTCACCGACGTCGCTCGAGTCGGTGCTCAAGATCTGGACGCCGGACGCACAACTGTGGTTCTTCGGGTGGATCGCACTCATGATGGTCTTCACGGCCCTCGTCCGGCCCTGGGATTCACCTGCCAGGCGCGCAGCCGCGCTCTTGATCGCCGGAACAGGGTCGCTCGCGATGTGGGGCCTCGGCGGAAGCATCCTCGGCACCCAGGGCCTCGCGCTCACGATCTTCTTCGTGGTCGCGACGATCTGGCGGGGCGAACGTTTCCTCGCATTCGCTGCAGCTCGCTCGCGGTGGACCTTGATCGCGGCGGCGGTGCTCGGGCTGGGCACCATGGTCGTGCTCGGTGTCTCCGGCTTGGCGACGCCACCGACGCTTGACGGTGAGAGCCGGACGGTCGTGAGTGTGGTTCTCGGCACCGTGGCATCGACGGGTGGGGTCGTCGGCATCCTCGCGACGTCGAAGTTGGTGGCCGGCATGCCAGGGGCCGCGTGGCTTTCGAGCCTTGGCGCCAAGTCCATGGTGATCTTCGTCGCGCACATCGTGTTCACGTCCGGAACTCGAATCGTCCTGAACGTCGCGGGCGTCGAAAACCTGGTGCTCCAGGCGGGCGCTGGAACAGCCGTCGGGGTGCTTGGGCCCGTCGCTCTCGGCACCCTCGCACCGAAGCTCAAGCTCGGGTGGTTGTTCGAGCTGCCGCGACAGCTCGACCCGGCCATGGTGCGGTCTCGCAAGGTTCTCCAGCCGTGAATGAACCCCACGCCGCCCTCTGACCACGGTCCCGATTCCGGGAGTTACCGAGTGTGGGATGACCTGCTGGCCCTCTGCTCGCAGAGCATCGCTCAGGCAGCCCCGATCCCCCAATCTTGAGAAGAATCATCATGACCAGAGACCCCTCCGAACTCAGCCGTCGCTCTCTGCTGCTCGGAGCACTGGGCATGGGCGCCTTCGGCGCGGCGGTGCAGCTCGCGTTTCCAGCTTCCGCGGACTCTCCCACCCTGCTGCCGAAGGTCGGCGCGATCTCGTCCCCGTCCCGTGCCCTCTTCGCCCCCAACGAGCAGGTGCTCGGCCGGTACCTCATGAGCGTGACCGGCATGGCGAACGACATCGTGGACTACCACGGGGCGACGTACGGCTTCATGGGTGGAGGCTGGTGGCGGTCCCCCGACACTCAGAATCCCAAGAATGCTCGCACCATGGAGCACATCGCGACGCTTGCCTGGTTCTACGCCAACAAGCGGGACTGGAACCCCTACTACCTGGACCCGAAGCTGCTGAGCCGCCTCGAAGCGGCCATCGGCTATTACACTTCGCTGCAGTTCGACGATGGCAGTTACCCGGATTGGCGCGATAAGTCCTCGCTGGCTGCAACGACGTTCGGGATGGGCGTCCAAGCCGAGGCGTACGTCGCATTGCGCTCCGTGATGATGTCCGACCAGGCGCAGCAGCAACTCGCGCAGAGCCTCGAGCGATCCGTGAAGTGGTTCATGAATCCCGAAGCCAGGCACTGGCGCACGCCCATCCCGTACTTCAACCAAGTGCTCGCCGGCCTCGTGGGCGCTCAGCGAGCCCTGGAGGCCCTGGACAAGCCCACGACCACGCAGGATGCCGTGAACGAACGCACCTCGTTCCTCGTCGAGCACGGCCAGGCTCCAGCCGGTTTCCTGCACGAACCCTACGGCGTCGACTTCGGCTACAACTTCACCGTCGCACTGCCCGACGTCGCCTGGCTGTACCGTCACACCTCGCACCCGGCTCTCCTCAGTCTCGTGCAGCGGTACGTGGAGTTCATGCGCTACGCCGTTATCCCCGAGCCGGGAACCAGCGAGCTGTTCCACGTGCCGGCCCTGCACACTCGCGGCGCAGTCTCGAAGCTGTCGCGCTCCGCGGAGGAATTCATGGACCGGGGGGCTCTGGCGAAGGACTTCCTCGAGCAGGTCCCAGAGATCGCCCTGTTCTTTCCCACGAAATCAGAGAAGGACAAGGTACGCGCAGCGTTCCTGAACTCGAAGAAGGAGATCCCACCGCTCTCCAAACCCAGTGGCGACCCCCGGATCTGGATGCACGGTGTCCTCGCGCCCGACGGGCCGAGCAAGACCGCACGTGATCAGGTGGAAGCGGCACTTCCGATGCTGACGAGCGATCGCTTCGTCAAGCGTGCCCTCGGCTCCGTGGGCGACGAATACCTGTTCGTGCGCCGTCCCGGCTACTACGCCGTCGGCGTCTTCGGTGAGTGGATGCAGGGCGAGAACTCTGCACGTCAACTCGGCACGCTCTGGTCTCCGCTGATGGGCAGCATTCTCGTCAGTTCCAACGACGACGAGGCTGGGACGGGCTGGGAGACGATCGGCCCGGGCGGGGAGTTCAGCACCCGCCGTTCCAGCACTGTGGGGCGCTTCGTCGACGCGCGCAACGGCTCCTCGAAGAGCACCTTGTCAGCGGACGAGCTCTCGCAGCAATCGGGCTTGTTCTCACAGCAGGCGGAGTCCGAAGAGGGTGCGAGTCAGTACGCGACCGGGTGGAGCTACTGGGATTCGAGCCTGCGGTACTCCTTCATCACGGAGCAGGAGGGTGAGAGCACCCACAGACTGCCCCTGGTCTTGAAGCCCTCTGACGTCCTCACGTTTGCTGACGGCAGCACGTATTCCGCGGGCGATGCTGACCGGGACGTCACGACGACCAGCATCATCCTTGCGCGGGGGAGGCAGCGAGTCCTCTTCAGCTGGGGCACTGAACCGCGACAAGTCGCGCTCTCTCCCACCGACCATGAGATTGCCGGTGGTGTCGTCCACGCCGTCGCGATCGTCTTCGAGAAGCAGCTCCACCTGAACACGGTGTTCCTGGGCGATGACCCGTCCTCTCCTGTGCTGGTTGAAGCGCACCGACACGAGAGCGGAGAGGTCTCGCTGCGGGTGACGAGTTCGCCAGCTCTGGCAGGCGGCGAGGTGAGTTTCGACGGGTCTGTTGCGACCGGGAAGGTCTCCATTCCTGGCGTTGCCGACTACTGCGTGACCGAGCAGACGACTGCGGCATCAGAAGCCCGCACCTCCACGACGGGGCCGGCTGAAGTGCGCTTCATCGCGACGAATTCTCAAGGTTCGACGCTTGCGGAGACCGTCACCCCTATCGTCTAGCTGGGCGAGCCCGTCACGCCGTCCTCCGAGCCAGCGTGGAAGCTCCCATTTCTGTTGATCGACTGCACGGCGACCGAGAAAACGGGCGTAACCGTTTTCCTCCGGAGTTTCGGGGCGAGGTCGCGTGCCGATAGCATTCTCCTCATGCGCGCACCCATCACCAAGGCCGTCATCCCCGCGGCAGGCCTCGGCACTCGTTTCCTGCCTGCCACGAAGGCCATCCCGAAAGAGATGCTCCCCGTCGTCGACCGCCCTGCGATCCAGTACGTCGTGGAAGAAGCCGTTGAAGCCGGCCTCTCGGACGTGCTCATGATCACTGGGCGCCACAAGGCCTCCCTCGAGAATCACTTCGACCGTGTGGCCGAACTCGAGACGCTCCTCGCGGCTCGCGGTGAGCACGAGAAGCTCGCCCGCGTGAACGCGGCGACCAACCTCGCCGATGTGCACTACCTCCGCCAGGGCGACCCTCTCGGCCTCGGTCACGCCGTGCTCCGGGCCAAGCAGCACATCGGCCACGAGCCGTTCGCCGTGCTCCTCGGCGACGACATCATGTCCTCCGGCGGATCCCTGCTCAAGCGCATGATCGAGGTGCACGAGCAGACCGGTGCCAGCGTGGTCGCGCTCCAGGAGATCGACCTCGACCAGATCTCCGCGTACGGAGTCGCCGCCTACGACACGAGCATTCCGCGCGAACAGGGCGTCGTCGGCCCCGACACGATCCAGCTGACCGGGCTCGTCGAGAAGCCAGCCCGTGAAGACGCGCCATCGAACCTCGCCGTCATCGGTCGCTACCTGCTGCGCCCCGAGGTGTTCGAGGTCCTCGAACGCACAGCCCCCGGCCGCGGCGGCGAGATCCAGCTCACCGACGCGCTCGAGGTGCTCGCGGGCGATCCCGAGGCATTCGGTGGAGTCGTCGGCGTCGTCTACAGCGGACGCCGCTACGACACCGGCAACAAGCTCGAGTACATCAAGGCGACCGTCGAGCTCGCGAGCCAGGACCCGAAGCTCGGTCCCGAGCTCCGCCCTTGGCTGCAGTCCTTCGCGGCGCAGATCGCCGACTGAGCCGAGACGGCCACCGAACGGGGACCCCGCGCATGATGCGCCGGGTCCCCGTTCTGCTGTGCGCCTCTTTCCGCACCCTCGTTCACTAGCCGGTCACCTAACGGACATCGGCTGATTTCCCCGGGCCTCTACGCTCGCCGGGTTCATCCCCCGACCGTTAGGCCGAACCCCGCATGCGCATCACGACGTCACGACGACGCCTCGCTTCCACCATCGCTGTGACGACCGGGCTGGGGGTGCTCCTCTCCGGCTTCGGCGCGGGGGCAGCATCCGCCGCCGAGCCGTTCACGGACGACCAGCTCGCCTACGACTACCCGTCGAACGCCGAGTACGACTACGTGCCGATCATGGACCAGTTCTCCTGGCTCGTCACCGACCGCGCCGACATCATCGCGCTCAACGACAGCCAGACCGTCGACATCAACACCTCGGCCACCCCCGAGCAGGTCGAGCGCGCGATCATCGACCAGTACGACGACATGTCGGTCTCCATGGCCGACGGCCTCGGCGCGAACCTCGGCGCGATCTACTCCGAGGCGCGTCTCGCGGGCGAGCTCCCGAAGATCGACGCACTCCTCGCGAAGAGCGGCGGCCTCGTCGGCTACTACTCGTCGTCCAACCCCTCGAAGAACTACTTCGACTACGACCGCCCCTACATCCGCTTCCCAGAGCTGCTCCAGTACCGCGACAAGGAGGGCGGCGACGCCTGGGACTCCACGAGCGGCGCCTACCCCAGCGGCCACACCTCGCAGGCGTACTGGCAGGGCACGTCGCTCTCGATGATGCTGCCAGAGCTCGCCCCGCAGATCCTCGCCCGCACCTCCGAAGCCGGGAACAACCGCATCGTCATGGCGGCGCACTACCCGCTCGACGTGATGAGCGGGCGCATGATGGGCCAGCACATCGTCGAGCGCCGCATGAGCGACCCCGCGTTCCGCGAGCTCTTCGCCGAGGCCGAGGCCGAGCTGCGCGGGGTACTCGAGGCCGGATGCGGCGCCGCCCTCGTCGACTGCATCGAGGCCGACACCCCGTACCTCTCCGACGACGACGCCCTTGCCCTCTACGAGCAGCGCATGTCGTACGCCTTCCCGCAGATCGCGCCCGCCGGGGAAGCCGTGACGATCCCCGCGAACGCCGAGTCGCTGCTCATCACGAGCCACCCCGACCTCACGCCCGAGCAGCGCCGCCAGGTGCTCGAGCTCACCGCGCTCGACTCCGGCTACCCGCTCGACGAGGGTGCGGAGGGCAGCTGGCAGCGGCTGAACCTGGCTGCCGCCATGGCAGCTCAGGTCGAGGTCAACGCCGACGGGAGCATCCGCCTCGTCGACGCAGGAGCCGAGCAGCCGGAGCCCAGCACGCCGGGCACCGCCGAGCCCACCGTGACCCCAGCCCCGACGGTGGCGCCTACCGCCACCACGGAGCCCACCGCGTCCGCGACTGCGGCGCCCACCGCGTCGGCGACGACCACGCCCATTGCCTCCGCCACCGCCTCCGCCACATCGACGACCGCACCGGTCGCCGGCGGCGGCAACGCCGACAACGGCTCGGACGCGCTCGCAACGACCGGCGCCGAGAACATCGGCGCTGGCATCCTCGCCGCATTCGCGCTGCTCGCGACCGGCGTGACCGCACTCGTCGTGCGCAAGCGCTCCGCGAAGGCGAACAGCTAGCAGACGGCGAGAACACGAGGCCCGCAGGCCGCTGCACCCGAAGCATCCACCAGATGCCGGGGCGGCGACCTGCGGGCTTCGTCGACCACTGATCCACCTCGAGGCGCGCCCGTCCGCCCCACCGAACTTCCTGCGCATCCACGCCAACCACTGGCGTCGTCGTTCACCTCGCGGTGGACTTGACCCATGGCAAAGACAACACGCGTGCTCAGCGTCTCGGTTCCCGTCTCCGACGTGGATGCGTCGCTCGCCTTCTACACGGACGTGCTCGGCTGCGAGCTCGTCATGGACGTCGAAGCGTGGCCGGGCGCCCGCTACGTCGAGGTGCTCCCGCCTGGCTCGAGCGTCGGCATCGTCCTGCTCCCGCACGACAGCGAGATTCCCATCGCCGTGCGCCTCGGCACCACCGACGCGCAGGAGGCGCACGACCGGATCAAGGCCAGCGGCGTCGAGCTCCACAACACCGAAGTGCTGCGCTGGGAGAGCGTTGCGCCCATGTTCTCGTTCGAAGACCCGGACGGCAACGGGCTCGTCTACCTGGAGGACCAGCCCGGCCAGACACCGGGGGAGTAGGGGCCGGATGCGCGAAGATACCCGCACCCGCCGCTCGCGCAACGCGGCACGCATCCTCGTGCTGGCCGCGGCGGCGATCGGCGTCGTGCACGCCGCCTTCAGCGCCTACTGGGCGCTCGGCGGAACCTGGCTGCTGTCGACCATCGGGGCGATCGCCGTCGAGTTCTCGAGGCGTGAACCGGTGGAGTCCGGCCTGCTGCTCGGCACCGTCGCGCTGGTCAAGCTGCTCGCCGCGCTCATCCCGGTCGCACTCGACGCGCAGCGGATGCCGTGGCCGAGAGTCTGGCGCGCCATCTGCTGGGTGGGCGGCCCCGGCATCGTGCTCTACGGGCTCGTCAACATCGTCGCGAGCGGCGCCGTGCTGCTCGGCATCCTCGTGCCCGAAGGCGGGTACGACCGGGATGCCATGATCGGGCACGCCCTCCTCTGGGACCCGCTCTTCCTCCTCTGGGGGCTCGCCCTCACCGGCTGGCTCTGGCTCACGAGACCAACGGCCTCGACGACGCCGCCGACCACCGAGGGACGCGTCAAATAAACTCGACCCCATGCGCGTGCTGCTCTGCGAAGACGACGACCAGTTGGCAAGGGGGCTGAGTCGCGCCCTCAAGCACGCCGGACACCGGGTCACGCGGGCCGCCGACGTCGCCGAAGCCCTCGCCTGCATCCGCGACGAAGTGCCCGAGCTGGCACTCGTCGACATGTCCCTCCCCGACGGGCTCGGCACGCAGATCATCGCGAAGCTCCGCCAGCATCCAGCCGTCGGCATCATCGTGGTCAGCGCGCACGGCCGCGAGCAGGACCGCATCGCAGGGCTCCGCGCCGGCGCCGACGACTACGTCACCAAGCCCTTCAGCGTCGCCGAGCTGCTCGTCCGCATCGAAGGCCTCGCCCGGCGCACCCGCGAGATGCGCCGCTCCACGAGTACCCCCGATTCTCCCGTCGTCGAGGTCGGGATGCTGCGCCTCGACACCGAGACGCGCACCGCGACGATCACCGCAGACGACGGTGCCGCCCCGACCGCGCAGTCGCTCACGCAGAAGGAGTTCGAGATCCTCCGTCTCCTCGCGGCGCGGGCAGGGCAGCCCGTGACGCGCGAGGACCTCCTCGACCGCGTCTGGGAGCGCAGCGTCGAGACCGGCACGCGCTCGCTCGACACCCACATGGCCACACTGCGCAGCAAGCTCGGCGACACCGTCACCATCACCACCCTCCGCGGCGTCGGGTACAGCCTGACGGAGCCCGCCAACCCGGACGGGCCCACCTGATGCACCGGCGACTCGTGCTGTGCGCCATCCCGCTGCTCGTGCTGCTGCTCATCATGATCGCCGTGCCCACCGCTGTCACGATCGCCGACCGCCACTCGGCGGAACTCACCAACGACCGCCTCAACGACGCCGCCCGATTCTCGACCGCCGCCTACACGGCCATCGGCACCGACCCCGTTCGCCTCCAGGCCGAGCTCGACGACTACGCAGAGCTCTTCGACACCCCCACCTGGCTCCTCAACCGCGACGGGCAGATCATCCACTCGGCGGGCCTGCCCTACGCAGTCGACGACGCCGACCGTGCGCTCGTCGACGCCGCCCTCTCCGGGCAGTCGCCCGACCTCACCACCACCGTCTGGCCGTGGGGGCCAGAGCGGCTCACGATCGTCGCCCCAGTCGGCCGCGACTCGCAGGTCGTCGCCGCCCTCGTCTTCGACGTGCCCACCGACACTGCCCGCACCACGATCCTGACCGAATGGCTCATCCTCGCCGCAGGGCTGCTCGTTCCCGGCGCCGTCGCCTTCTGGCTGCTCTGGCCCATGTCGCGGTGGGTCCTCCGCCCCGTTCAGGAGCTCGAACGCTCCGTCGATGCTGTCGCGCGCGGCAACCTCGACGCGAAGGCCGGCACCGACACGGGCCCGAGCGAGCTGCGGCTCCTCGCCTCCACCTTCAACTCCATGGTCGGCACCGTCTCCGCGACCGTCACGAGGCAGCAGGAGTTCGTGTCGGATGCGTCGCACCAGCTGCGCACGCCCCTCGCCTCGACGCGCATCTCGGTCGAGAACCTCGGACCCTACCTCCGCGACGACGCCGAAGCGCGCGAAGTGCACGCCGAAGCCATCGAGACCATCGACCGCATGACCGGAACCGTCGCGGGACTGCTCGACGCCACCCAGTTCCAGAGCCGGCCGCCACGCATCTCAGCGATCGGCGACGCCCTCGCCGGGGCAGCGTTCCGCTGGGCAGAAGCCGGCGCGCGAGCCGGCATCGCCGTGCAGACCGTGCATCTCCAGGGGGAGGCGCTGGAAGTGCAGGAGCCCGCCGGCGGCCTCGACGCCGTCGTGAGCGAGCTCGTCACCAACGCCATCAAGCTCTCCGGCGGCACCGAGGTGCGCGTCGCGGGCCGGCCGGACATCGGCTCGCGTCGCTACGTCGTCACGGTCGACGACAACGGCATCGGGCTCGCACCCGACGACCGCGAGCACGCCACGCAGCGCTTCTGGCGCTCGCCCCGCACCAGCAACCTGCCGGGAACCGGACTCGGCCTGAGCATCGTCGCGCAAGCCCTGCGAGATATCGGGGGCGGGCTGACGCTCGCGGATGCGCCCGGCGGCGGCCTGCGCGTCGAAGCCGCGGTGCCCCTGGCCGAATCTCAGTCCTAGCTGAGCGGAGCATCTGCTAGCGATAGACCTCGCGACCGTGCGCGGCACGCACGATCGTGATGACGAGTTCCTCGTCGTAGATGTCGTAGATGACGCGGTAGTCGCCGATGCGAACTCGCCACGCGGTCTCCTCGCCCACCAGCTTGCGAGCCCCTTGCGGGCGTGGTGTTTCCGACAGCGACTGGATCGCATCCAGCACGCGCAGTTGGACTGGGCGAGTCAGTTTGCGGACCTGTTTTGCGGCGGCCGAGGTCAACTCGACGCGGTAGGTCACGCGCGGAGCTCACCGCGAAGCTCATCGAGGGAAACCCGGTCGCCATCATCTGCCGCTTTCGCATGGCGATACGACTCAACATCGCGATGCATCTCGAACGACTCCAGAGCTTCGAGGTCAGCGACGCTGACGACGACTGCGGCGAGCTTGCCGTTCCGAGTCACTCCCACCCGTTCACCGGCATACATGGCCCGACCGAGCACGTCGGAAAGCTGCTCGCGAAGTTCTCGAGTGCTGATCTCACGCGTTACAGAGTCCATGTGTCAAGAGTAGACGTTGTGTACACAGTTGTCACCGGTTTCTGGCCAGCGGCCCCTACGGCTTATTCGCGCGGAACCAGCCGGCAGCCCCGGGATGCAGCGAAATGGGAGTCGTCCCCGCGCCCGTCCGAGGGTTGATCTGTCCTGCCTCAGGGCGCACGTGCGACAGTGCATCCGCGTTGCCGAACAGGCAGGCCGTGAGGAACTCCGCGAGCGAATCCGCCATGCCGGGCCGCACCGCGAGCACCGTCGGCACCGCGAGCGTCGTCGCCGCCTGCAGGCCCTCGTACATCGTCGACGGGATCGTGACCGGGAAGTACACCAGCGGGAAGCGGTCGATGAGATGCTCGGCGTTCGAGCCGAGGTCGATGAAGCGCACCCGCTGCCCGGCGCCGATCTCGCTGATCGCCGGAGTCGGCATGCCCGTGAGGCTCGCCGCAGCCTCGACCGCGCCGCCCGCGAGCGCCGCAACGGAGTCGGCCTGCGAAAGGCTCACGTAGTTCGCCTCGACGCCCAATTCAGTCAGGATCGCCGACGTCGTGAAGCGGGTGCCTGACAGCTCGAGTCCACCCGCGATGGTCTTGCCCTGCAGGCCGCGCAGATCGGTGATGTCCGAGTCCTCCGGAACCACGAGGTGCAGCACCGAATCGAAGACACGCGCGAGCGCCACGATCTCGCCCTCGAAATCAGCGGCGACGTCGACGTTGATGAGCGCCGCATCCACCTCGCCCGCGCTCAGCAGCTGGGCGTTCTCGAGCGACGAGGCGGTGTCGCGCACCAGCACCTCGCCGGCAGGCCACGACGCGTTCACCGCGTCGGCGTAGGCCGCCCCGATTTCCCGGAACACGGCACCCTCTGGCCCCGTCGCGAGCGTCAGCACCTGCCCGGACGGCTGCGGCGAGGCGCACGCCGCGAGCGCAAGCGAAGACAGCGTTGCCGCCGCGCCTCCGAGGAACGCTCGCCGCGTGACGCCGCCTGCTGGCGGCTCAACCGACGACATCCACGGTGCAAACGCCACGGTTCGACCCTAACAAGCGGGCGTCCGCGACCGAATGTCAAGAACACCTTAAGGATGCGCCGAGCCCCTGGGCTCCTGGCCTCCGGGCGCCCACCCTTGGACGACGAGCCGTCACCGATGACGCACACGCTGGAGTTCAAAGGAGAACACCGTGACACACGACTCGAACCCCGACAAGGGCAAAGCGGTCAAGACCACCCCGGGCTCACCAGGCCAGGCAATCAGCAAAACCCCTCCCGCGAAGAAGAAGAAGCCGTTCTGGCACCACCTCTACGTGTGGGTGCTGTTCGGTATCGCGCTCGGCGTCGCCGTCGGCCTGATCTTCCCGGCCTTCGCCTCCGAGCTGCGCTGGCTCGCGACGCTCTTCATCAACCTGGTCAAGGTCGTCATCGCGCCGACCATCTTCGCGACCGTCGTCGTCGGCATCGCTGGCCTCGGCAACCTCGCGAAAGCGGGCGGCCTCGCCCTGCGCACCGCCGTCTACTTCAACATCACC
This sequence comes from Pseudoclavibacter sp. RFBG4, assembly GCF_002931515.1. Lineage (NCBI taxonomy): Bacteria > Bacillati > Actinomycetota > Actinomycetes > Micrococcales > Microbacteriaceae > Pseudoclavibacter > Pseudoclavibacter sp. RFBG4. The sequence goes on from NZ_PSYC01000011.1 coordinate 60,117, forward strand.
ACTGTCGTCGCTCTCGGCCTCGGCCTCATCGCCATCAACGTGTTCCAGCCGGGCGCCGGCCTGAACTACGACGTCGCGAGCTTCGACGGCTCGGCCGCCGACGCGACCATCGCCGACGCGGGCGACGCCGGGGGAGAGGGCCTGCCCGGCTTCATCCTCGGCCTCATCCCCACCTCGTTCATGTCGGCGTTCGTCGACGGCCAGCTCCTCCAGGTGCTGCTGCTCGCCATCCTCACCGCCATCGCGATCGCCATGCTCGGCAAGCGCGGCGAGAAGGTCGTGCGCGCCATGGACTCGCTCGCGAAGGTCATGTTCGGCATCATCAAGATCGTCATGTGGGTCGCCCCCATCGGCGCCTTCGGCGGCATCGCCTTCACGATCGGCAAGCACGGCGCCGAGATCCTCGGCAACCTCGCCTTCTTCATGGGCTCGTTCTGGCTCACCTGCCTGATCTTCGTCTTCCTGGTGCTCGGCCCCATCTGCCACTGGGCCGGCTTCAGCATCTTCAAGTACATCCGCTACATCAAGGACGAGCTGCTGATCGTGCTCGGCACCTCCTCCTCCGAGACGGTGCTGCCGCGCATGATGACGAAGCTCGAGGCGGCCGGCGTGCCCAAGCACGTCGTCGGCCTCACCATCCCGACCGGCTACTCGTTCAACCTCGACGGCACGGCTATCTACATGTCCATGGGTGCCATCTTCATCGCGCAGGCGTTCGGGGTGGATGTGCCCATCGGCACCCAGATCGCGCTCCTCGCGTTCATGCTCATCTCCTCCAACGGCGCCGCGGGCGTCTCCGGCGCTGGACTCGTGACCCTCGCCGCATCCATCGCCGCGTTCGACCACATCATCCCGATGGTCGGTCTCGCGCTCATCGTCGGCATCGACCGCTTCATGTCGGAGGGCCGCGCCCTCACGAACCTCACGGGCAACGGCATCGGCACGCTTGTCATCGCCCGCTGGACGAAGGTGCTCGACCGCGAGCGACTGCAGGAAGTGCTCGACAACCCCAACGACGTCGACGTCGAGCACCTCATGAGCCTTGACGGCGAGGAGGAAGCCGAAGCTCGCGCCGAGGGGGAGAGCAACCTGGAGCTGGCATCCGACAGCATCGACCGCAAGACGGAGTTCGCGGTCGGCGGGCCGGCGGCGGACCCGGTTGAGGGTTCCTCTGGCCGCAGGGAATCCTCCAGCGAGCCGAACGCCCGCGGCTGACCGGCAACCGACAGGGGCTCGACGCGTCGCGGTGACGCCTCGGGCCCCTTTGGCGCCGCCTCTGTCCAACTTCAGTGCTGATCCGGCCGGTTTCGGCACGGAGTGGCGCGAAACGGCCATCTGAGCACTGAAGTTGGTCAGGGTCGCCGCTACCCAGCGTTCCGCAGCTGTCGGGCTGGGGCGATGTGGAGCTATTCCGTGGTCGCAGCGGGTTCGGCAGAAGGTCCCGATACGTCGATCGTCGCAGTGGCGCTGGCGCCACCCGGCAATGTGGCCGTGACCGTGCCCGTGAACTGCGCGCCTGCCGCCGGCTCCTGGTAGCTGACGAGCACAGTGAAGTTGCCGTCGCTGTCGACGCTCGCGGTCGCAGGGCCGGTCAGGCCGTCGGTGTAGCTGAGGTCGACGCTCTCCGGGCGAACGCCGCCGACGAGCGGCGCGTAGCCCTGCAGCTGCACTGGGTTCTCCTGGCCTGCCGAGCGCCGATTGTCGGCCACGAACCTCAGCGTCTCCTCAGTGGATGCTGTGGCGAACGGCGTCGAGGCTCCGACCGCGACGACGGGCAGCGCCCATGCTGCGCCGGTGACGATCGTCCTACGGGAAATGCCGTCGGTCGACGGGGGAAGCTGCTCGGCCAATTCGGGGTCCTCTTTCCTGGGGAGGTCCTATTGTCCGTCAACGCGGCGGTTCTGGCCAGTCCATCGCCGTCGAGACCTCTCGACTTCCGCGCTTGTCGCGCGGCCGACGCAACCGGTTCAGTGCTGTCCCTGTCCAACTTCAGTGCAGAAACGGCGACATCAGGCGAGTGCAACGTGTCAGCCGGCAAGTTTGCACTGAAATTGGTCAGGCGTGCCTGCAGGTACTTGTGTTCTGAGCTCGAGCTGACCGTGGAGTGGCCCGCCGCAGCAGGAGCCGCTGCCACCGAACGCTGTCCAACATCAGTGCAGAAACGGCGACATCAGGCGAGTGAATCGTGTCAGCCGGCAAGCTTGCACCGATGTTGGACAGAGTGGCCCCGGACCGCAGCCCGTCGCCGCGCGGCGCTAAGCCCCGGGTGCTCCGGGTGCGCCGAGCTCGCGGGAGATGCGGTCCGCGGCCGCGATCGCCGCGGGCGCGAGGGCCTCGATGCTGAGGCCCGGGTACTCGAGCTCGATCGACGACACCGAGAGGCCGTGCGTCACGGCGCCGGTGTGGTCGCGGATGGGCGCCGACACGCACACGGTGCCCGTCTCGTTCTCGCCGAGGTCCGTCGAGTAGCCGCGCTCGCGGACGCGGGCGAGCTCCTCGTGCAGGAGGCCGAGATCGGTGATCGTGAGGTCGGTGCGTCGCGGCAGGCCGACGCGTGCCGCAAGCGCATCCACTCGCTCAGGCGCCCAGTCGGCGAGCACGACCTTGCCCATGCCGGAGCTGTGCAGGGGCACGCCGAGGCCGACGCGCGAGCGCATGCGGTACGGCTTCGCCGAGTCGCGGCGGATGAGGTAGACCATCTCGCTCTCGGTCGCGACGCCCACGTGGATGGTGCAGTCGACGGAGGCGGCGAGCTCGTCGACGATGGGGCCAGCGACCTGCGAGATGTCGACGCTCGCGAGCGCCCGGCCCGCGAGGGCCAGCAGGTTGGGGCCGGCCCGGTAGCCCTGCTCGGAGTTGCCCCCGAGGTAGTGCTGCGCGACGAGGGTGCCCAGGATGCGGTGGACGGTGGCCTTCGCGAGCCCGGCCTCGGCGACGATGTCCGTGAAGCGCGGATGCGCGAGGGCCGCCGCGAGCACGAGCAGCGTCTTCTCGCTTGCCCCCGCAGGCGGGGTCGGCGACTGGCCTGCGTCGTCCATCCTGACCACCCTCGTTGTTGGAGTCGTCACCGCATGTCGGTGATCGGCACAGAGTCCATGTCGTCGAACGACTGGTTCTCGCCGGCCATCGCCCACACGAACGAGTAGCTGGAAGATCCTACTCCCGAGTGCAGCGACCAGCTCGGGGAGAGCACGACGTCGCCGTTCGCGACCATGAGGTGGCGCGTCTCCTTGGGGTCGCCCATGAGGTGCACGACCCGCTGGTCGTCCTCGAGGTCGAAGTAGTGGTAGACCTCGGTGCGACGGTCGTGGGTGTGCGCCGGCATGGTGTTCCACATGCTGCCGGCGTGGAGGCTCGTGACGCCCATGACGATCTGGCAGCTCTTGACGCCGTTCTCGTGGATGCACTGGCGCAGCGTGCGACGGTTCGACGTGACCTGGTCGCCGAGCTCGCGGATCGTGCCCTCTTCGGGGGTGACGAGGGTGTTCGGGTAGGCCGTGTGCGCGGGGGCGCTGAAGCCGTAGAACTTGGCGGGGTCGGCGGCGTCGCTGCTCTCGAAGGTGACGTCGACGGTGCCGCGACCGAGGTAGAGCACGGCGGTCTTCGCGAGTTCGTAGCGCTCGCCGTCGGCGACGACGACGCCGTCGCCGCCCGTGTTGACGATGCCGAGCTCGCGGCGGTCGAGGAAGTTCTCGCTGCGCAGCTCGTCGACGGTCTCGAGTTTGAGGGGGCTGTCGGTGGGGACGGCGCCGACGGTGACGACGCGGTCGAAGTGCGTCGCGACGACGCGGATCTCGCCTGGCGTGAGGAGCTGCTCGACGAGGTAGCGGTCGCGGAGTGCCTGCTGGTCGAGGGTGGGGATGTCTTCCGGGCGACCCGGGCGGTACTGCTGAGACAAGGGGGTTCCTCTCGTGATTCGTTCGTGGCACGTCTATAGTAGATGAATGAAACCGAGTTCCGCCAGGTGGACCTGGCCTCACGCGAAAGGGTCGCTATGACCAGCTTCGACCTCACTGGAAAGACCGCGGTCGTCACCGGCGCCCGCCGCGGCATCGGCCTCGGCATCGCCACGGCACTCGCTGAGGCGGGGGCGGACATCATCGCCGCGTCCTCCCAGCAGGAAACCGACGGCGGAGAAGTCGGGGCGCGCGTTCGCTCGCTCGGCCGCAGCTTCGAGGGCCACGGCGTCGACTTCACCGACCGTGCCGCCGTTGAGCAGTTCGGCGCATCCGTGAAGCACGCCGACATCCTCGTCAACAATGCCGGCACCATCCGCCGCGCGCCCGCAGCCGAGCACTCCCTCGACTGGTGGGACGAGGTCATCCAGGTGAACCTCTCGAGCCAGTTCGTGCTCAGCCAGATCGTCGGCGCGGCCATGGTCGAGCGCGGTGACGGGCGCATCATCTTCACCGCGAGCCTGCTCAGCTTCCAGGGCGGCATCAACGTGCCCGGGTACACGGCGTCGAAGTCGGCCATCGCGGGCCTCGTCCACGCTCTCAGCAACGAGTGGGCATCCCGCGGCGTGACCGTCAACGCGATCGCCCCCGGCTACATCGCGACGGACAACACCGAGGCCCTGCGCGAAGACAGCGACCGCTCGCGCTCCATCCTCGAGCGCATCCCCGCGGGCCGCTGGGGCGAGGCAGAAGACCTCGGCGGTGCCGCCGTGTTCCTCGCCAGCCCGGCCGCTGCCTACGTCACGGGTGTCGTCCTCCCCGTCGACGGCGGATGGCTCGCACGATGACCGCCCTGTTCGAGGGCCACTCCGTCGTTCCCCTCTCCACGCCGAGCACGCAGGCGCAGGCCGAGGCGCTCGCCGACGGTCTCGTCGCGGGCGGCATCGGCATCGTCGAGATCGCGCTGCGCGGCGACGGGGCACTGGATGCGCTGCGCCACATCGCGGGGCGCCCCGACCTCATCGTCGGCGCGGGGACCGTGCTCGACACGGAGCAGGCCAAGCAGGCGCTGGACGCGGGGGCGCAGTTCCTCGTCTCGCCCGGACTGTCAGCGGAGGTCGTCCGAGTCGCGCAGCACGCCGACGTTCCGATCCTCCCGGGAACGCTCACGCCGAGCGACATCACGGCGGCCCGCGACCTCGGGCTGTCGCAGCTCAAGCTCTTCCCGGCGGGCAACTTCGGCGGGCTGTCCCTGCTCAACACGTACGCCTCCGTGTTCCGCGGCATCACGTTCATGCCGAGCGGCGGCATCAGCCTCGCCAACCTCGCCGAGCACCTCGAGCATCCGGCCGTCTTCGCGGCGAGCGGAAGCTGGCTCGGCACCTCGAAGCTGCTCGATGATGGCGCAGACGCGGTCGCCGATGCAGCACGTGCGGCAGCCGACATCGCGACCCGCGTGAGCGCGGCCAAGGTCGGCCGCGCGTGAGCGGCATCGTCACGATCGGGGAGGCGCTCGGGCTGGTGATCGCGCGCCGGGCCGGCGGCTTCGACCTGCAGTCCGACGCCGAGATGAGCTTCGGCGGTGCAGAGAGCAACGTCGCCATCGCCGCGGCCCGACTCGGCGTCGAGGCCGCGTGGATCGGCCGGGTCGGCGATGACGCCGTCGGCCGGCGCATCCTCCGGGCCCTCAGGGCCGAGCAGGTGCAGCTGCACGAGACGGTCGACGCGGATGCACCCACCGCGATCATGCTCAAGGACCGGCCCCGCCCGGGCCGCAGCCGCGTCACCTACTACCGCGGCGGACTCGCCGGCAGCCGCATCACGCCGGCCGACGTGCCGAGCGAGGCCATCGTGGGCGCCCAGATCCTGCACGTCACGGGCATCAGCCTCGCCCTCAGCGACAGCGCCGCCGAGACAGTGCTCAGCGCAGTCCGCCTCGCTCGCGAGCACGGCGTGACCGTGTCGTTCGACGTCAACCACCGCAGCAAGCTGTGGTCGGCCGAGGCCGCGGCTCCCCGCTACCGCGAGCTCGCCGCGCTCAGCGACATCGTCTTCGCCGGAGACGACGAGGCCGCCATGCTCGTCGGCGAGGCATCCCCGCTCGAGCAGGCTCGCGCCCTGCAGGCCCTCGGCCCCCGGCAGGCCGTCATCAAGCGCGGCGAGCACGGCGCGTCCGGCATCGACGGCGACCTCGAGGTCGAGGTGCCCGCCTTCGCGGTCGACGTCGTCGACACGGTCGGCGCCGGTGATGCCTTCGCCGCCGGCTACCTCGTCGAGCTCACGCGCGGGGCGCCCCTCGAGCAGCGCATGCTCACGGCCGCCGCGTGCGGAGCCAGCGCCTGCCGCAGCGACGGCGACTGGGAGTCGCTGCCGAGCTGGGGCGACCTTCGCGAGCTCGTGGACGGCGTCGGCGACGCCGTCCAACGCTGATCCACCCCCGCTTCCTCTGAACACCCCCGATGTCAGCGAAGACAGAAGACTGGAGTCTGCTCACATGACCTTCGAGATCGGCGAAGAGCACTTCCTCCTCGACGGCGAACCCCACCGCGTGCTCTCCGGGGCGCTGCACTACTTCCGCGTGCATCCCGAGCAGTGGGCCGACCGCATCCACAAGGCCAAGCTCATGGGCCTCAACACGATCGAGACCTACGTCGCCTGGAACGCCCACGAGCACCGCAAGGGGGAGTGGGATGCGAGCGGCTGGAACGATCTCGGCCGGTTCCTCGACCTGATCGCGGCCGAGGGGATGCACGCCATCGTGCGCCCGGGCCCCTACATCTGCGCGGAATGGCACAACGGCGGGCTCCCGACGTGGCTCGTCGCGATGCCCGGAGTGGGGCTGCGACGCTCGGAACCCACCTACCTGCACGAGGTCGAGACCTACCTGCAGCGCGTCTACGACATCGTCGCGCCGCGGCAGATCGACGGCGGCGGCCCCGTGGTGCTCGTGCAGATCGAGAACGAGTACGGCGCGTACGGCAACGACACCGCCTACCTCGAACGGCTCGTCGAGGTCACCCGCGAGGCCGGCATCACGGTGCCGCTCACGACGATCGACCAGCCCACCGACCAGATGCTGAGCGACGGCAGCGTCGACGGCGTGCACCTCACCGGCTCGTTCGGGTCGCGCGCCGACGAGCGCCTCGCCACCCTGCGGCGCCACCAGCCGACCGGCCCGCTCATGTGCGCCGAGTTCTGGGACGGCTGGTTCGACTGGTGGGGCGCCTTCCACCACACGACGAGCGTCGAGGACGCGGCTCGCGAGCTCGACGCGCTGCTCGCCGCCGGCGCCTCCGTGAACTTCTACATGGTCCACGGCGGCACCAACTTCGGCCTCACCAACGGGGCGAACCACAAGGGCAGGTACCTGCCCATCGCGACGTCCTACGACTACGACGCGCCGCTCGACGAGGCAGGGAACCCCACCCCGAAGTTCTTCGCGTTCAGAGACGTCATCGCGAAGTACGCCGACGTGCCGGCTGAGACCCCCGCCCTCGCGGCCCCAGCTCCCGAGCTCGAGGTGCCGCTCTCCGTCGTGGATCCGGATGCGTGGCTCCCGCCCGTCAGCCTCGAACGCCACACGGCGCCCCCGACCTTCGACGCCCTGCAGCACCTGAGCGCTCTGGTCGCCTACGAGGCCGAGCTGCCGCGCGCATCCGCACCCCGCCTGCTGGAGTTCGAGGACGTGCGCGACTTCGCGTGGCTCTCCATCGATGGCGTCCCCTTCGGCACGCTGTCGCGCACCCTCCACGAGACGTCGATCGTCGTGCCCGCCGGGACGCGACTGCGCGTGCTCGTGGAGGAGCAGGGTCGCGTCAACTACGCCGAGCGCATCGGCGAGGAGAAGGGCATCATCGGCACGCCGCTCCTCGACGGGGCTCCCCTCGATGGGTGGACGGCGACGCCCATCGACGTCGCAGAGGCCGGAGCCGCGATCGGCTCGGCGCTCACCAGCGCATCCGGCGCCGGTGGTGCTGCTCTTGCTGCGGCCGACGCATCCGCGCCACTGGCGCATCACGAGACGCCGCTCGGGCTCACCGGGCTGCGCGGAGAGTTCGAGCTCGAGGCGCCGAGCGACCTCTACCTCGAAACGGCCAAGTGGGGCAAGGGGTACGCACTGGTGAACGGCTTCCTGCTCGGGCGCTATTGGCGCAGCGGTCCGCAGCAGACGCTCTACGTGCCGGGCTCGGTGCTCCGCGCCGGCGTCAACACGGTCACGGTCGTCGAGCTCGAGGTGACGGCGTCTCCCGTCGCTCGCTTCGTCGCGCAGGCGGCGCTCGGCCCCCTCGAGGAGTAGCTCGCGCCCCCACCCCCCAC
>NZ_PSYC01000029.1:0-239472 GCF_002931515.1 Pseudoclavibacter sp. RFBG4
GGCCGGGGGCCGGAGGCGGCCGGACACCGGAAGGCGGCCGAGGCGGCGAGGCCGCGAGGCGGCGAGGCCGCGAGGCCGCGAGGCCGCGAGGCCGCCGAGGCATGAGAAAAGCCAGGCCGCAGGAACGCCTCTCGGCGGAAGGCCGCTCGCAGCGGCGAATATTGGAGCCCGGGGTTACTGCGGCCCGGCGTCGTCGAGTTTACTGGGATCGACGGCCGCTGTGCACCGTGTTGGCTGACGGCGAACAGGCGGCGTGGCGGCTCAGCCCTCGGGCCAGACAGCGACGATGACCTTGCCGGACTCCTCCGAGTTCCGAGCGAGGCCGAAGGCGGCGACGGTGTCGTCGGCATGCACCTCGTGCGTGATGACGTGCTCGATCTCGGGATGCGCGTCGAGGATGACGATCGCCTCGTCGATCTCGTCCTTGAAGCGGAACGTGCCGAAGACGCGCAGCTCCTTGGAGATGAAGGGAGCGAGGTTGATGGGGCGTGGCTCGTTCGGGACCATGCCCACCTGCACCACGGTTCCCGCCGGCTTGGCCGCCGCGAACGCGCTCGACACGGAGACGGCGACGCCCGAGCATTCGAAGACCACGTCGAAGCTGTCGGCGGGCACCTGCTCGCGGCTCACGTCGATCACCTCGGCGGCTCCCATGGCGGAGGCGCGCGCGAGCGGTCCGGCGAGCACGTCGGTCGCGCTGATGTGCGCTGCGCCCTTGACGCGGGCTGCGGCGATGGTGAGGAGGCCGATGGGGCCGGCCCCCGTGACGAGCACTCGCTTGCCGGTCAGGTCTCCCGCCTTGGTGAGGGCGTGGAGAGCGACGGCGAGGGGCTCGGCGAGCACGGCGCGTCGGACCGGCAGCGTCGCTGGGAGCCTGCGGAGCATGCCGCGGTCGACGAGCAGGTACTCGCTCAGCGCGCCCTGCGTGTGCGGGGCCGTGGATGCGCTGCCCAGGTAGGCGCCGCCTGGCCAGAGGTGCGGCGAGTCCTCGAGGCCGCGGCTCGGGGTGCCGAACGTAGCGGGATGCACGGTGACGGGGGCACCGTTCTCGTACTCGTCGAGGGGATCCAGGTCGACCCTGCCGGAGAGCTCATGACCTGGGACCAGCGGCTCCCGCACCACGAACGCGCCGTTGGCGCCTTCGAAGTAGTAGTGGAGGTCGGAGCCGCAGATGCCGACGTAGTCGACGCGGATCCGGACCTGCCCTTCCCCCGGCTCCGGGGTGTCGACCTCGGCGAGGTCGAGTGCTTCCTTGCTTTCGATGAACGCTGCGCGCATGGTGTCTCCTGCGTGTCCTGGTGCGAGGTGGTCGGCGGTGACCGGGATCAGACGACCGCGGTCATGCCGCCGTCGACGAAGATGTTCTGCCCCGACACGAAGCTCGAGGCGTCGGAGCTGAGGTAGATCAGGGTGCCCGCGAGCTCCTCGAACGCGCCCCAGCGCTGCGCCGGGGTGCGGTTGATGAGCCAGCTGTTGAACTGCTCGTCCTCGACGAGGGCTCGGTTCATCTCGGTCGCGAAGTAGCCGGGCGAGATGGCGTTGACCTGCACGTTGTGCCTGGCGAGGTCGGCCGCCATGCCCTTCGTCAGCTGGGCGACGCCGCCCTTCGTGGCCGAGTACGGGGCGATCGTCTGCCTGGCGAGGAGCGACTGCACCGAGCCGATGTTGACGATCTTGCCGGAGCCGCGCTCGATCATGGCGGGGGCCAGGAACCTGGAGACGTAGAACACGCCGCTCAGGTTGGCTGCGACGAGCGCATCCCAGTCCTCCACCTTGAACTCCGCGAACGGCGCTCGCCGCTGGAGCCCGGCGTTGTTGACGAGGATGTCCGGCACCCCGTGCTCGGCGATGAGGGCCACGATTCCGGCCTCGACGGAGGCCGCGTCGGTGACATCGAAGGAGACGATGTGCGCGGGGCGTCCCGTGCGCTCCTCGAGCTCGGCGGCGGCCGTCGTGAGCGCCTCGGTGTCTCGACCGTGGAGGATGATCGTGCTGCCGGCGTCGGCGAGCGCCGTGGCGAGCGAGCGGCCGAGGCCGCGCGACGATCCGGTGATGAGGGCGAGCTTGCCCGTGAGGGTGAAGAGGTCCATGCTGTTCCTGCTCTGTGAGGTGGTGTCACGCAGACGGGGCGTTCCGGGTCAGGGTCAGAAGAGCGACGCGACCAGGTAGACGACGAGCACGAACGCGAACGCCGTGACCGATTCGATGGTCTGCTGCACCGTCCAGGTCTTGAGCGTCGTCTTCACGTCCATGCCCATGAGGCGACCGACGAGCCAGAAGCCGGAGTCGTTGACGTGGCCGGCGAAGACCGAGCCTGCTGCGGTTGCGAGCACGATAGAGGCGACCTGGAAGTCGTTGAGGTCGGCGACGACCACTGCGGGGGCGATGAGGCCCGCCGCGGTGACGAGGGCGACGGTCGCGGAGCCCTGGGCGACGCGGAGGACGACGGCGATGACGTAGGCCGCGACGATGAGCGGGAGGCCGAGGTCGCCGAGCGTGTCGGCGAGCGCGTCGCCGATGCCGGAGGCGCGCAGGACGCCGCCGAACATTCCACCGGCGCCGGTGATGAGGATGACGGAGCAGATCGGCCCGAGGGAGGAGTCGAGGATCTTCTCGAGCGCGGTGCCGTTCTCGCCGCGGCGCGTGCCGAGGACGATGCTGGCCGTGACGACCGCGATGAGGAGCGCGATGGGCGAGTTGCCGAGGAGGACCGCGGCCTGGGCCCAGATCGCGTCGCCGTCGACGACTCCGGCGCTGGCGAGGGCCGAGATGCCCGTGTTGAGGAAGATGAGGACCATCGGCAGCAGGAGCAGCAGGATGATCGTAGAGACCTTCGGCGGGTTCTTCGGCTGGTCCTCGTCGAGGTCGCCGAAGAGCGCGGGGACGGGGAGCTGGATGCGCTTGGCGACGAACTTGCCCCACAGGTAACCGGAGACGTACCAGAGCGGGAACACGATGATGAGGCCGAGCAGGAGGACGACGCCGAGGTTGGCTTCGTAGAGCTCGGTGGCGGCGACGGGGCCGGGGTGCGGCGGGAGGAACACGTGCATGACCGAGAAGGCGGCCGCTGCGGGGATGCCGAAGAGGAGGACGTTGTTGCCCGAGACCCGGCGTGCGACGGCGAAGACGATGGGCAGCATCATGATGAGGCCGGCGTCGAAGAACATCGGGAAGCCGAGGATGAGCGAGGCGATGCCGAGCGCGAAGGGGGCTCGCTTCTCGCCGAAGACGTCGACGAGCTTGTCAGCGAGGGCTTTGGCGCCTCCGGAGTGCTCGATGAGGCGGCCGAGCATCGCGCCGAAGCCGATGAGGAGCGCGACGGTCGCGAGGGTGCTGCCGAAGCCGCCGGTGAGGGTGCTCGCGACTGCTGAGACGGGGACGCCGGCGACGAGCGCCGTGAGGAGCGACACGATCACCAGGGTCAGGAACGCGTGGAGCCTGAAGCGGATGATGAGGATCAGGATGAGCGCGATGGCTCCTGCTGCGATGCCGAGCAGCGGTGCGGTCCCCAGTGTCTGGGTCCATTCTTCTTCCATGGTGATCTCCGTCGATGTCTGGAATTCGGACCGTGCGACCGTGCAGCGGTGCCGTGAGGGTGAGGCCGTTCGCGATCTGCGATGATTCGGAACGCGGGTTCTGGTGACGCTCAGTGTGGTTCGAGCCTCGCACAATGATCATACTTATTTCAAGTTGTGATCATATCTATATCGTTGCGGGAGCGAAGAGAGGTGCGCATGGCGCAGGCAGTGCACGGGTCGGTGCTCGACGACCTCGGCGTCCGCATCGCGGGAGGCGAGCTCGAGGCCGGCCAGGTCCTCACCCTCGCGGCCCTCGAGGAGCACTACGCCGTGTCCCGCACCGTCGTGCGCGAGGCCGTCCGCGTGCTGGAGTCCATGGGACTGCTCGTCTCGCGGAGACGGGTCGGCATCACCGTCCAGCCCACCCGCGAGTGGAACGCGCTCGACACGACGCTCATCCGCTGGCGACTTCGAGGGAACAGCCGCAGCCAGCAGCTCGTCGCGCTCACCGAGCTCCGATCGGCGATCGAGCCGGTCGCCGCGAAGCTCGCCGCCTCGCGGGCCTCGCAGCGCGAGCGGACTCGCCTGCTCGAGCTCGCCGCGCAGCTGCAGGCACTCGGCGCCAGCGAGCGCGGCGACTCCCCCGAGTACCTGCAGGCAGACATCGAGTTCCACGACCTGATCCTGGATGCGAGCGGCAATGCGCTGCTCGCGGCCGTCAAGGAGCCGATCGCCCAGGTGCTCGCCGGCCGCGCGAACCTGGGCCTCACGCCGGCGAGGCCGCTGCACGACGCGCTGCACAACCACGTGCTCACGGCGCAGGCGATCGCGGACGGCGACCCCCTCGCCGCCGAGAAGCACTCGAAGGGCTACCTCGACACGATCCTGGGCGAGGTGCTCATCATCCACGACGCAGCCATCGGCGAGGCCCCCGAGCTCGAATCGGAGACGCCCGACACACCCTAGACGCGATGCACGCTGGGCCGTCCGGAGAGCTCCTCGACGAGGTTCTGGATGGCCCCGCTCGCCATTCTGGCGACCGCCTCGGCCGTGTGCGCCCCGCTGTGCGGCGTCGCGACGACCCTCGGGTGGCCGAGCAGCGGTGAGTCCTGCGGCGGCTCCGTCTCGTAGGCGTCGAGGCCGACCCCGAAGAGGTGACCGGCGTCGAGCGCCTCGCGGGCAGCCGCCTCGTCGATGAGGCCACCGCGCGAGGTGTTGAGCAGGATGGCCCCTCGCTTCATGGCCGCGATGCGTGCGGCGTCGGCGACGTGGCGGGTGCTCTCGAGGAGCGGCACGTGCAGGCTGACGACGTCGGCCGCTCGGAAGAGCTCGTCGAGGCTGGCCGGCGTAGCTCCGGTCTCTGCGATGGCGGCGGCGGGAACGAAGGGGTCGTAGGCGAGCACGTGCATCCCGATGCCGCGGGCTCGTTCGGCGACGATCCGGCCGATCGCGCCGAAGCCGACGACCCCGAACGTGCGCCCGCCGAGCTCGATGCCGCTGCCTCGCGGCCAACCGCCATCTGCGACCTCAGCGTGCAGCCTGGGGATCTCTCTGGCGACGGCGAAGGCGAGGCCGATCGCGAGCTCGGCGACCGCGGACGCGTTGGCCCCGGGCGTCCTGGTGACGTGGATGCCCTTCCCCGCTGCGGCCTCCAGGTCGACGTTGTTGACGCCGACGCCGTACCTGGAGATCACCCGGAGGCGGTCGGCGCCCGCGAGCGCTGCCGCGTCGTAGGTGTCGAGGCCGGCGATGACGCCGTCGATCCCGGGAAGGGCTTCAGCAAGCTCTTCGGAGGTGAGCGGGCGCCCGAGCGTGTTGAAGATCAGCTCGTCGGCCATGTCCCGCAGCGGGGCGAGCACCTCGGCGTCCGGGGTACGACTCAGCGAGGTGGGGGTGATCAGGATGCGCATCAGGCGTTGCCTCCGGTGAGGGACTCAGCACGCGCGTCCGGTGCGGTGCTCGTGCGGTCGTAGGCGTCGAGGTACTTGGCGAAGGCGCGATCGTAGTAGTCCCGCATGGCGGGGTTCGGGATGACTCGCTGCGTCTCCGCGTTCCGGAACGCCGGCTGGTCCTCGCTGAGTCCGGCGGCGCGGAGCCCGAGGCGAACGGCGCCGACCACGGAACTGTGCTGCAGCGACGACACCTCCATCTCGACCCCGAAGGCGTCTGCCGTCATCTGGGTCCAGAACGGCGAGGAGAGGACTCCGCCGGAGAGGAGGACGCGGGTCGGCATGCCGTTGATCGCGGTGAGTTCGCGGAAGCAGTGGTAGAGCGAGAGCACAACTCCCTGAAGCACCGCCTGGTACATGTCGACGCGTCCGTGCCGGGGTTCGAGGCCGACGAACCCGCCGAGCCGCTGGTCCTGCCAGCCCGGGCACCGTTCGCCGTAGAGGAAGGGCAGGAAGGTGGGCAGCTCGTCCCGACCCTGGACGAGCTGGGGTTCGATCTCGGAGAACTGGGCGTCCGAGCCGAAGAACCTGTCCTTCGCCCAGTCGACGCAGTTCGTGCATCCGCTTGTGGCGGCGCCGCTGAGCCAGCCGAGCGGGGAGCGGTAGGCCCAGGTGCTGAGCCGCGGGGAGAGGGACGGCTCGAGGGTCGCGAACCGCATGGCGCCGCTGGTTCCCATGGAGAACGTCATGTCGCCGGGGAGCCCGGCGAGGTCGCCGACCTGGCTGAGGCCGCCATCCGGTCCGGGGACGAGGACGGGAATTCCGGGGCGGATGCCGAGGTAGGTCGCGACGTCGGCGAGCAGCGGGGCGGATTCCTCGCTGTCGTGCAGTTCGGGGAAGTCGACGCCGGCCACGCCGAGGGTCTCGAGGATCTCGAGGTCCCAGTCGGAGGTGTGGACGTTGAGCAGGCCGGTTCCCGAGGCGAGGGAGTAGCTCGTCCACGGGAGGCCGGTGAGCCTGAGGAAGTTGAAGCTCCCCTGGTCCATGACCTTGCGCCCGGCGATCTCCACGCCCTCGCGGGCCAGGTAGGCGAGCTTGAAGGCGGGGTAGCTGGCGTTGACCATGCAGCCCGTGCGCTCGTAGAACCAGGTGGTGAGCTCTGCATCGCCGCGCAGTTCGGCACAGAGCCCTTGGGCGCCCGTGAAGGGCCACTCGTAGACGGGCGTGGCCGCTTGGAGGTCCTGGGTCACGAGCCCGAGGCCGTGGTACGTGTTCGACAGCACGAGGGCGTCGATGTCGTGCCCGCGGACGGATTCGCGGGCGAGGGCGATGAGCTGGGTGAAGATGCCCTCCGCTTCGCGGACGGCGGGGTCGGGTCCGTCGACTTCGAATCGCCGAGTCCGCACCTGCACCTCCTGGGTGTCGGAGTCGAAGACCAGCGTCTTCGCTGAGGTGGTGCTGGACTCGAGGGCGAGGATCTTCATGGTTCTGCTCCACTCGTGGGCGTCGTTGCCGATCGGGGCCGTGCGCGGTGGCGACTCTCGGTAGGATCTCCAATAATATGATCATTGGGTTCCACTTGGGAACACAAGGCAGCCAACGGAGGTTCTCTTGCACGAAATCCTTGCTCGTCTCGCCGAGCACTCGATCGTTCCCGTGGTCTCCGCGAAGACCACCGCAGAGGGACTCGGCATCGCGGAGGCACTCGCCGACGGCGGGCTCCCGGTCGCGGAGGTGACCTTCCGGACGAGCGCCGCGGCCTCCACGATCGCCGCGATCGCCGCCCGCGGCGGAGTGCTCGTCGGCGCCGGAACGGTGCTCACCCCAGCCCAGGTCGACATCGCCGTGGATGCGGGAGCCTCGTTCATCGTCTCCCCCGGCCTGAGCCGTGCCGTCGTCGAGCGCTGCAGGACCCACGACATCCCGGTCCTCCCTGGCGCCACCTCCGCGACCGAGGTGCAGGCCGCCCTGGAACTGGGCATCGAGACGGTGAAGTTCTTCCCCGCAGAGACGAATGGGGGCGCCAAGGCGATCGCCGCCCTCTCCGCGCCGTTCGGCGACGTGAGCTTCGTGCCCACGGGCGGTGTGAACGCCGCGAACCTGGCTGACTACCTCGCCATCCCGGCGGTGCTCGCCGTGGGCGGCTCGTGGATGCTCCCGCCGTCGGCCGTCGACCAGCAGGACTGGTCCGAGGTGACGAGACTCACCGCTGCCGCCGTCGAGCTCGCGCGCGGACTCCGCTCGGGCAACCGGGCAGAACGTCAGGCGGGCACGCCGAGCTGAGGGTCCTAGCCCCGACGAGCTCCCCGGCCGGTCGTTCAGTCGAGCGCGTCGATGCGCCAGAGACCCGCGGAGGCGTGCAGGTCGTCGCCCATCTCCAGGTACCGGATGGCACGTCGCGTCGACTGGCGCGCTCTGGCTGGCACGACGCTCTCCTCGTCCTTCGCGAGGCTCGTGGCCCCCTGCGACATGACGCGGCAGAACGCGGCAGCTCGCTCGAGGGCGATGGCGAAGTCACCGGAGAAGGCACCGTGCAGGATGACGTCGGCGAGGGCCACAACCTCTTCCGGCCCAGTGGGGGTGGCGGCACCTGCGACGACGGAGCTGATAGAGCGGTCGACCTCGTAGCCTCGACGGAAGAGGTAGCTTGCTTCGGCCGGATTGGCGCGCACGGCCTGCCGCAGCAGGTAGAGGCGCCAGAGCGCGCCTGGCAGGGAACGCGAGGTGGCACCGGCCCAGAGCTCGGCGATCTCGTCGATGCCGTTCTCGTCGGCGTAGGCCACGAGGCGCGCGACGACCGCCTGGTCGCCCTCGCCCCGGGCTCGCTGCAGGAGCGCCCGCGCCGTGTCGTGCGCGACGCGGCTCACCGCTGCTGGGTCGTCGGCGCCGACGAGCGCCTCGAATGCCTGCGATGGCACGCGGACGGGCCTGTGGTGTCGTTGCGTCATGCTGCCCCTCTCGCCGACTGCGCCTGGCTGGCCCGTGCGGGCCGCATCCAGTCTGCGCGTTCGGAGCCACGATTGCGAACCTGCCTCGTAGGCTGGGGGCATGGCTACTGCGCACGAGGACGATTCGCTGGTCGAGGACACGGCGGCGATGTCGTCGTACCCGGCCTACCGCCCGAAGCAGATCGCCTTCGGCGTGCTGGCGGTGCTGCTGGTCGTGACGATGTTCTTCCCGTGGTGGAACTCCGAGATCCCCCTCAACCGCATCGCGCCGACCCTGAACGGCTGGCAGCTCCTGGTCGCCGGCACGGGACTGAGCCAGATGGATGAGGCGCTCGGCTACAACTGGTTCGGCACCTTCCTGTTCGGCCTCGTGCCGACGCTGCCACTGCTCGGGCTCGTCGTCGTCCTGGTCCTCCGCATCTCCGGCGTCGCGGTGATCTCCGCGAAGATCCTCCAGCTCTATGCGGCCTTCGCGACGCTCGGGATCCTGTTCCTGTTCGCCTTCGCAGCCCTTCGCGTGGATGCCGCGAACGGCCAGTACCCGATCGCCTACGGAGCGTGGCTGGCGCTCCTGCCGAGCGTCGCCGCACTGGTGCTCGCGACGCTGTGGTGGCGGCGCGAGAAGCTCCACTACCCGACGCGCAAGTGGCTCGGCTTCGGCCCCCAGCGCGAGAAGAAGCACGACTTGGCGGCGAACGCCGCGAGCGCCGCGATGTTCGACGACCTCGTCGACCCTGACGATGACGAGGAGATCTCGCTCGGCTCAGACACCGCCGTCGACGAGAACACGAGTCCAGGCAAGCGGCCGCGCTCGTGAGCGCCGCGGACTTCTTCGCTTCGCTATCCGTCGGGGGCGACGCTGCGAGCTCCCCCGGACGGCAGCTGCGGGAGGCCATCATCGACGCCGTCGAGCGAGGCGAGCTGCTCCCCGGAGAACGCCTGCCGCCGGTGCGCGCACTGGCGGAGAGCCTCGGCGTCGCGCCAGGAACGGTGGCGAAGTGCTACACAGCTCTCGAGGAGCAGGGCGTCGTCGTCGGCCGCGGCCGCGCTGGCACGTTCGTGACCGCGGACGGCAGGAACGGGGATGTGCGGCTGACGGCGGCCGCGAGGGCGTTCGCCGTCGAGGCGCGTGAGCTGGGCGTGAGCGACGATGAGGCGGTCGCCGCGGTCTTCGAGGCCCTGTCGATCACCGCGGATCGGCACGCGCAACCCTGAACCCCGCTCCGCCACAGGCGGCGTCCAAGTTCGCCTGAGAGCATCCCCCCATGGGAATCGACGATCGTATTCAGAACAAGTCAGAAGACCTCGGCGGACGCGCGAAGGAGGCCGCTGGCGCGGTCACCGGAGACGAGTCGCTGAAGGCTGAGGGCCGCTCCGACCAGACGAAGGCGGGCTTCAAGGAGAAGATCGAGGACGTCAAGGACGCCGCCAAGGAGGGCCTCGACAACCTCAAGCGCAAGATCGACTAGCAGTACCTCTCGAGACGCCACGTTCCGGCGTCTCGAGCATGCAGCAAAGGGCCCCGTTCGCGGGGCCCTTTCTGGTAGTTGACGACGGTCAACCATCTGAGTATGGTTGACCGTTGTCAACTACCAGGAGGCCCCGCGTCGATGTCGTCCAGCAAGAACCCCAGATCCAGCTCCAAGCCAGCCGCTGAGCTCACCGAGTCCGGAATGAGCCACCGCCAGGTGCTGCAGGCCCTCTCCGGCCTCATGCTCGGCATGTTCGTGTCGATGCTCGCGTCGACCGTCGTGAGCACCTCGCTGCCGCTCATCATCAGCGACCTCAAGGGCGACCAGAGCGCATTCACCTGGGTCGTCACGGCAACCCTGCTCGCGACCACCGTCTCCACCCCGATCTGGGGCAAGCTCGCCGACCTCACGAACCGCAAGCTCCTCCTGCAGATCGCCCTCGTCATCTTCGTCGTGAGCTCGGCGATCGCCGGCTTCGCGCAGGACCCCGCGATGCTCATCACCATGCGCGTCTTCCAGGGCCTCGGTGCCGGCGGACTCGGCGCGCTCAGCCAGATCGTCATGGCGGACATCCTCAGCCCCCGAGAGCGCGGCCGCTACGCCGGCTTCTTCGGCGCAGTCATGGCGCTGGCCACCGTCGGCGGCCCCCTCCTCGGCGGCGTCATCACCGACGCCTTCGGGTGGCGCTGGAACTTCTTCGTCGGCCTCCCCTTCGCGGTGATCGCGCTCATCCTGCTGCAGGTCACCCTGCACCTGCCGAAGCCTAAGAAGCGCAAGGTCAGCATCGACTACTACGGCATCGTGCTCATCTCGAGCGGTGTGTCCCTGCTCCTCATCTGGGTAACCCTCGCGGGCACGCAGTTCGAGTGGAACTCCCTGCCCTCGTACCTCATGGTCGGCGGCGGCGTCCTCCTCCTGGTCATCGCCATCCTCGTCGAGCTCCGCGTCAAGGAGCCGCTCATCCCGCTCACGCTCTTCCGCGACCGCACGTTCACGCTCGCCGTCATCGCGAGCGTCTCCGTCGGCGTCGCCATGTTCGGCACGAGCGTCTTCCTGAGCCAGTACATGCAGCTCGCTCGCGGTGCGACACCGACCGAGTCCGGCATCCTCACGATCCCGATGATGGCGGGTCTCCTCGTCGCGTCCACCATCGTGGGCAACCTCATCAGCCGCCGCGGCAAGTGGAAGGCGTTCGTCGTCACGGGCAGCGCGCTCATGGTCGTCGGGCTCTTCCTGCTGAGTCGCCTCCACTACGACACGCCATACCTGTACGTGGGCGTCTCGATGTTCGCGCTCGGCGCCGGCGTCGGCATGGTCATGCAGAACCTGGTCCTCGTCGTCCAGAACAAGGCAGAGGTCAAGAACATGGGCGTCGCGACGAGCGCCGTCACCTTCTTCCGCAGCCTGGGCGGCACGATCGGCGTGTCCGTCATGGGCTCGATCCTGGGAACCGTCGTGGCAGACACGATCTCCACGAGCGTCCGCGCTCTGCCGCCGGAGCAGCAGGCCGCGGCCGCACAGTCGCTCGCGGGTGGCAGCATCCCGCAGCTCGCGACGCTGCCCGACTGGCTGCGGGTCCTCGTCGAGGACGCCTACGGCACGTCGGTCGGCGCGATCTTCCTGGCAGCTCTGCCGCTCGCGATCGTCACGCTCATCGCCGTCTCCTTCCTGCCGAACGCCCAGCTCGGCACGCAGAACGCCGTGCAGCGAGCCAAGGGCGAGGAGACCTCCCCGTCCGGCAGCGAGGCGGACGCGTCGACTCAGCCCCGCGAGAAGGTCGCGGAGTCGACCTCCGAGGACCTCGTCGAGGTCGCAGAGGCGATGGTCGGCATCCCGCGCACCGGCGCCATCCCGATCCTCGGGGACTCGGGACGGCAGGCAGACCGCACCTAGGATGGCCATCATGCCTGAGTCACCCGACGACGCCGACTTCGCCGAGGCGATCGCCTCGGTGGAGTCGGAGCTCGGCACGTTCTACCGGCGCGTTCGCACCACGTGGAGCGAGTCCGCGGTCGCCGTGCATCCTTCGCTGCAGCCCATCGGCTACAAGATCCTCTCGGCGCTCGTGCAGCACGAGACCGCGCACGTCGGCACCCTCGGCGAGCAGCTCGCGATCGACAAGAGCGTCATGAGCCGCCAGGTTCGGATGCTCGAGGAGTTCGAGCTGCTCACCGTCGGGGCGGACCCGAACGACGGTCGCGCGCGCATCCTCACCCCAACCGCCTTCGCGGTCGAGCGGGTCACCGAGGTGCGGGCCCGCAACCGGCACCGGCTGCACGCCGTGCTGCGCGACTGGACGCCGGACGAGCTGCGCGTGTTCTCCGGGCTCCTCGGCCGGTTCGGCGCCGTGGCCGAGGCCGTGAACCCCGAACGCTGATCTGACGCCTCCCGCCTCGAACGACGAAACCGCCGCCCTCGAACGAGGGCGGCGGTTTCGTGTCTCTGCGGAGCGGGAGGCTACTGGGTGTCGAACCGTGCGCCCTCTGGACGCGAGTCGCCGATCAGGAACACGAGCATGATGATCGGACCGGCCAGCGGCACGAGCAGGATCAGCCACCACCAGCCGGAGCGGTTCGTGTCGTGCAGGCGGCGAAAGAGCAGGGCGAGGCCAGGGACGAGGATCGCGAGGCCCCAGATCGACTGGATGACCGTGACAACGGGGTTGCCGAGGGTCGCCGCCGAGAATCCTTCTGTGGTGTCGACCGAGGTCGTGCCGGTGAGCGAGCCGATGAGGAAGAACACGGCGTTGACGATGACGCCGAAGAGCCACCACCACCAGTACTCGCTGCGGCTCGCGCGGCCGGAGAAGACGGCGTACTTCTTGAAGAAGCGCTTCACCGCCTGCCCGAAGCTGGCTCCGTAGAGCGGTGGGTAGAGCGGGGCGTCGAGCTGAGGGGTAGACATCACGGACTCCAATCAGGCACTGCCGATACATAGGAACTTCACTGAGCGTAGCGGCGGAGCGATGAACGCCAGGTTTCGATTTGGCAAAGCCCGGAATCAGCTTCATACAACGAATCAGAATGCAATACTCCGAGCACACCCAAGTGGGGCTGGGAGACTCAGAAAATTACGCACGCCCGCGACCGTCTGGGGGAACGATGGATCAGCTTCACTACGCAGGTGGTGTCTACTTCACGAGCACGAAGATCGCGCGAGAGCTCGTGGGATATGCGGCGGCACTCGCCGAGGTGCACCAGGCCGGGATCGTCGAGATCCCCGTGCGGCACGCGGACGGCACCTCGAACATGCTCTCCGTGCTCGTCGGTCCGTCGAGCCAGATCGCCACCGAGACGGTCGACACCGAGGTCCCGGAGTTCGACGACAGCCAGGCCCTCGCCACCTTCACGAAGTTGCGCGCCGAGCTCGAGAACAAGAGCTACGCGCCAGAGGGGCTCGTCGAGGAAGGCTCCTCGAACGACCCGCGCGTGCCCCATCCGGATTGGCTCGACGAACTCTGATCGGGCGCCCTGGCCACAGGTCGGCGCTCTGCGAGTGATAATGGACGGCGCACACCATGTGCCAGTGACAAGAAAGCAGGATCCAGCGTGGGGAAGTTCATCTACAACTCCGAGGTCACCGTCGACTTCGAGGACCGCCTGCTGGCACACCTCCAGCTCGCGATCGGCACGAAGCTGCGCCGCGGAGAGTCGTTCTTCTTCAGCTGGAAGGACAACAACGCCGGCGGGGACGGTCGAAGCACCGTATGGATGCACCCGGCCGTGCCCATCCGCTTCAAGTTCCTCGGCAGCAGGCAGGTGCACATCAACCGCTCGTGGGTCGAGGCGCTCGTGCAGGGCGCCAACTCGCAGGCGGGCCTCGCCGTCATCGCCGAACCCGCAGAGAGGACCTCATGAACATGAGCACGTCAACCAGGATCGAGCTGCTCTACCAGGGTGAGACGTTCTCGAAGCTCGTCGCCGACGTCGACGCCTTCCGCGAGGACATCCTCGCCCGAGTGGCCGCCGGCGAGTGGTTCTGGGTGCGCGGCGACCGCGGCGAGGGACGCCTCGAGCCCGCGAATCTGCTGGTCGGACCCGGGGTCGGCATCGTGGTCGTGGAGCCGTACCCGGGCGACTGACCCGTCAGCGGCACGAAGCCGCCGACGCATGCACGGAGGCCGAGGACTGTCAAGAGTCGCACGCTCCTCCACTTGTCCTGGTTATGTGGATAAGTGGCATCCCTCAGCACTTCAGAACTCCTCGGCGACACGAGCCGAGCCATCCGGGTTGCGAGCGTCCCCTCGGGACACGTCTACGTCAGGCACCTCGCTCCCGTCTCCTCCGCGCCCTCCTCACATCGGGTGGTCCGCCTTGCAGACCCGCACCCTGATGGGTCCGGCCGAGCCGCCACGGATCGCTGGTGGCCACCGGTCATGCTCGACTCGAACTGGATCGACGAGCACGCCGCGGAGTTCGACGTGTTCCACGTGCACTTCGGCTTCGACGCCCTCTCCCCCGCCTCCCTCCGGTCGATCGTGGAGGCCCTGCTCAGGCACGGCAAGCCGCTCGTCTACACGGTGCACGACCTCACGAACCCGCACCACGACACCCCGGACGCGCACACCGCCCACCTGGACATCCTGATCCCGGCCGCGGATGGGCTCATCACGCTCACGGCAGGCGCCGCCGATGAGATCGAGCGCCGCTGGGGGCGCCGCCCGATCGTCGTACCGCACCCGCACATCGTGGGGCCGGACGAAGCGAAGGCCGCCATCGACGGGCGCGCCGCATCCGCCGGACGGTTCCGCGTCGGCGTGCACGCGAAGAGCCTGCGCGCGAGCCTGGATCCGCTGCCCGTCATCGAGGCGCTCGTCGACCTCAGCGCTCGGGAGGAGACCCTCGACGTGCTCGTCAACGGGCACCGCGAGCTCCTCGACCCCACCGGCGCGAAGTTCGAGCCGGAGCTCTCGGCCCGGCTCCGCGAGCTCGCCGACGCTGGGCGCATCCAGCTGCGCATCCACGACTACCTGAGCGACACGGAGCTGTGGCACTACCTGGCGTCGCTCGACGCCTCCGTGCTCCCCTACCGATTCGGCACGCATTCCGGCTGGATGGAGGCGTGCCGAGACCTCGGCACGGCCGTCATCGCGCCCGATGTGGGCTACTTCGCCGACCAGGGGCCCGTCTTCGAGTACCACCGAGACCCCACCGGGGCCCTCGACGTCGGCTCGCTGCAGGCCGCGGTGCTCGCAGCAGCCCGTGCGCAGACCCGACGCCCCGACCCCGAAGCGCGTGCCGTCGAACGCAACCGGATCGCGGCCGCGCACCACGACGTCTACACGTCCGTTCTGAGCCTGGAGCGTGTGGCGAGTTGAGAATCTGTGTCATCGGCCCCTCCCGCTTCCCCATCATCGAGCCCTTCGCCGGCGGGCTCGAGTCGCACACCCACGCCCTCATCCTGGCGCTCAAGCGTCGCGGCCACGAGGTGACGCTCTTCGCGGCCCCGGGCTCAGACCCCGCCCTGGGTGTCGAGCACCTGTCCGTCGAGAGCTTCACGATGAGCGAGACGGCACGCCAGGACGTGGGCGCGATGCCCGTGGAGTGGATGCACGAGCACCACGCCTACCTGGCCCTCATGCTCGACCTCACGCAGACCGCGAGGGCGCGCTTCGACGCGGTGCTCAACGTCAGCATCCACCACCTTCCCGTCGCCATGTCTGGCCTCCTCGGGGTGCCCTTCTTCACGACGCTGCACACACCGCCCATCGGGTGGATCGAGTCGGCCGTCCGCATCAGCGGGTCCACGGGAACCTTCATCGCCGTCAGCTCGCACATGCGGGACGCCTGGGCCGACAGCGTCGAGAGCACCGTTATCCTCAACGGCGTCGACACCGACCGTCTCCTGCCTGGGCCGGGCGGCGGCGCCGCGTTCTGGTCCGGTCGCATCGTGCCGGAGAAGGGACTGGATCTGGCGATCGCGGCCGCCGAGCTCGCGCAGGTCGACCTCGACATCGCCGGGCCGATCTTCGACCCCGAGTACTTCGAGCGCAGCATCCGCCCCCGACTCGGTGGGCGCATCCGGTACCTCGGGCACCTCGAGCAGGCCACCCTCTTCGAGCATCTCGGGCGGGCGAGCGTGACACTCGTGACGCCGAGGTGGGACGAGCCGTACGGCCTCGTCGCGGCCGAATCGCTCGCCGCCGGCACGCCGGTCGCCGCGTTCGATCGGGGCGCGCTTCCGCAGATCATCGACGAGCGCAGCGGCAGGCTCGCGGCCCGCGACGACGTGCCGGCGCTCGCCGCCGCGCTGCTCGAGGCAGCGAGGCTGCCCCGCGAGGGTGCGCGGGAGCGCGCGGTCGCCTTCTGCTCCCTCGAGCGGATGGTCGACGAGTACGAGGCGCTGCTCGGCGGCGCACAGACTGAGAGGCAGGAAGCGGCATGAGCGACACAGGCTCGTCCGAGACGGGAAGCATCGGCTACTACGTGCACCACCGAGGCGGCGGGCACGCGCGACGTGCGCTCGCCATCGCACGCGAGTGCACGACCCCGGTGACGGGGCTCTCGACGCTGCCGAAACCCGAGGCCTGGCTCGGCCCCTGGATCCGGCTCGAGCGCGACGACCTCGCTGTCTCGCCGCTCGAGCCCACAGCGAACGGTGCCCTGCACTGGGCCCCCGTCGACGACGAGGGCATGCGGCGGCGCATGGCCCGTATCTCGGCCTGGATCGCCGACGCCGCACCCACGCTCTTCGTCTCCGACGTGTCGGTGGAAGTGGCGGCGCTCGCCCGCCTGCACGGCGTGCCCGTGGTCTCGGTCGCACTGCCAGGAGTTCGCACCGACGCGCCGCACACCCTCGGGTTCGGGCTGTCGGATGCCGTCCTCGCCGCCTGGCCGGCGAGCGCGGAGGGCATGCTGCCCGGCGCATCCGCTCGCGTGCTGGCTCGCCTGCACGCGGTCGGCGCGATCTCCGCAGCCGAACGCTCGACGGGCCGCGGGCCCGGCCCCATCACGCGAGTCCTCGTGCTCGCGGGAAGCGGCGGCGGCGGTATGAGCTCCGCGCAGATCCGCGAGGCCAAGCGGCAGACGCCCGGCGTCGAATGGGACGAGATCGGCACGACGCCCGGGAACCGGGTCGCCGACCCCGGCCCGCGTATCCGCGAAGTCTCGCTTGTCCTCACGCACGCGGGGCAGGGAGCGATCGCCGACGTCGCGGCCGCCCAGGTTCCCGCCGTCGTCGTCCCGCAGGATCGACCGCACGACGAGCAGGCGGCCGCAGCCAGGGTCCTCGCCGCCACCCCCGGCCTGCCCGTCATCGTCACGAACAGCTTCGAGCGGGACGACTGGGCCGCGCTGCTCGACGAGGCAGCACGTCTCGACGGACGCAACTGGGCGAGCTGGAACGACGGGGCCGGCGCGCTGCGCGCCGCGGCCCTGCTCGACCGGATGGCGAGCAGATGAGAACCGCGGTGATCACGATCGCGCACGGCAGGCACTCGCACCTCAGGGCGCTGCGGGCCGGCCTGCTCCGCCAGTCCCACCCCGCGGACGACACGATCGTGGTGGCCATGGACGATCCCGAGCTGGGACGGCTCGCCGCCGCCGATCGCCTCAGCGGCATCGTCATGGATGTCGAGGCGGACACGAGCGCCCTGCCGCTCGCCGCCGCCCGCAACGAGGGCGCCCGGGTTGCCCTCGCACGCGGCGCCGAGCTGCTGATCTTCCTCGACGTCGACTGCATCCCTGGCCGTGGGCTCGTCGCCTCGTATCGTGCTGCTGCGGCGGATGCGCGCTGGTCTGGGGCGCTGCTGAGCGGGCCGGTCACCTACCTCGAGCAGCCGGGACCTGCCGGCTACGACGGCGAGCGCATCGAGCTGCTGGATGCCCCGCACCCGGCCCGCCCCGCCCCGTCTCCAGGAGCGGTGGTCGGTGGCGAGGACAGGAACCTGTTCTGGTCGCTGTCGTTCGCGACGACCGCAGCGACCTGGCGGCGGATCGGCGGGTTCTTCGAGGGGTACGACGGGTACGGCGGGGAGGACACCGACTTCGCGCGACTCGCGGAAGACGCCGGGGTTGGGCTCGCCTGGGTGGGTGGCGCCCGCGCCTACCACCAGTGGCATCCGACCTCCTCGCCTCCCGTGCAGCACGTCGCCGACATCGCGCGCAACGCGAACGTGTTCCGCGAGCGTTGGGGCGAGTGGCCCATGGTCGGCTGGCTGCAGGCGTTCCGCGAGCGCGGCCTCATCGTGGGTGGCGTCGGCGATGAGGTCTGCGCTGTGGCCGCGGGCTCTTAGGCTGGAAGCCTCGTCCTCTCCCCCGAAACCTCTGGAGCACGCGTGAGCTACTTCGCCTTCCTCGCCATCGGCCTTCTCCTGGGGGTGCTGGCCAAGCGCTTCCTGCCCACCCGCAGGCGCGACGACTGGATCGCGCCGCTCTTCGTCGGCGCGCTCGGCGCGCTCTTCGGGGGCTGGCTCAGCAGCGTCCTGTTCTGGAGCAGCACAAGCGACCCGTTCTCGCTGCCGAACTGGACCTCGGCGATCGTGGGCGCCGTCGTCTGCCTCGCCGTCTACCTCGTGATCGTTCGGATCACGGCGCCCCGCAACGATTGAGCGCGGACTGCGCCTCGGGCCGCGCATCCACCGAGAGCTGAGTTGTGGTCGTCATTCGTCGCCCGAGACGACCACAACTCAGCTCTCGGTGGATGGGCGGCGCGGTCGGACGACGAAGCGCACGACGAGGCCCGCGAGCAGTGCCCAGAAGGCGGCGCTGACACCACCGATCGCGATGCCGGATGCGGCGGTCGCGAAGGTCACGACGGCAGGCACGAGCTCGCCCGTCTCGGCGAGCGCCGCCTTGAGCGAGCCGGCGAGCGTGCCGATGAGCGCGAGCCCCGCCACTGCCGCGATGACGCCGGCCGGGGCGAGCAGCACCAGCGTTCCGAATGCTGCCGATGCCACGCCGAGGACGATGACGACGACCCCGTTGGTGACGCTCGCCACCCAGCGGCGTGAACGGTCCTCTCCCGCCTCCGGCCCCGCGGCGAGGGCCGCGCTGATGGCGGCGAGGTTGATGGCGTGGCCCCCGGCGGGGGCGCCGACGACGGTGCCGATGCCGGTCGCGATGAGCGACCGCCGCCACGGCACCTCGAAGCCGAGGCCCTTCATGACGGCCACCCCCGGCACGTTCTGGGACGCCATGGTGACGAGGTAGAGGGGCAGCGCGATGCCGATCATGCCGGCGATCGAGAACTCCGGAGCGGTGAACTCCAGGCGCGGGGCGAGGTCGCCGGCCTGGATCGAGGCGCCGGTGGCGACGATGTGCACGCCGATGACGATCGCCGCGACGAGGAACGCGATCGGCGCGGCCCACCGAGGCAGGAAGCGCAGCGCGAGCAGCCAGGCGATGACGACGGGCGCGACGGCGAGCGGGTTCTCCGCCATGCCGGTGATCGGGCCGAGGCAGAGCTGGAAGAGCACGCCCGCGAGCATCGCCTGGGCGACGGAGACGGGAATGCGGGCGACGAGCGCTCCGAGCTGCGGGATGAGCCCCGTGACGACGATGAGGAGTCCCGTGATGAGGAACGCGCCGACCGCGACCGGCCAGCCGCCATCGATGGTTCCCGTCGCCGCGAGCAGGGCCGCGCCCGGCGTCGACCAGGCGACGGTGATGGGCAGGCGAGTCCACCCCGCCAGCAGGATGCACCCGAGGCCCATGGTGACGCTCACGGCGAGGAGGCCGCTCGATGCCTGATCTGCACTCGCGCCCACGGCGGTCAGGCCCGTCAGCACGACGATGAACGAGCTCGTGAACGCCACGAGCGCCGAGACCACGCCCGCCGAGATGGGGCGGAGGATGCCCTCGCGCGGCTCGAGAGTGCTGCTCATCGTCGGGGTCCTCGTCTCGTCCGCTCGCGCATCCCGCGATCTGCAGTTCAGCGTAGAGGCAGGGCACCGACAGGCGAAACCGCGGGGCGGGACCGTCAGAAGAGCGTCGGCTGCACCATCTCGACCGGAACCAGCCCGGTGAGCGTCACGCTCGCGGACTCGAGCTCCGACGTGCTCGAGTCGACGAGCAGCTTCTTCGCCACGGGCATCCACACGTCGAAGGACGCGCTCGAGTCGATGCCCTGGTACTTCTCCCTGACCGGGCCGAGCCCGACGGGGCGCAGCTCGAGCTTGATGCCCGTCGCGCTGAGACCCGCTCGAGTCGCGCGGTGGCAGACGCGTTCGACGCAGCCCTCGACGACCTCCTCCGGCGTGCGGTCGGCCCGCGCGTACCCCGAGGTCGACGATTCCGAGGTGAGGCTCGTGCGGTGCCGGATGGGCGAGATCATCGCATCGTCGGTGCCGGCGCGGATGCGCCACAGCCGCCTGGCCATTCCCGTGCCGCAGACCCGCAGCAGCTCGTCGCGCGGGATGACGTCGACGTCGCCGATGCGACCGACGCCGAGCTTGATGAGCCGCGCCTCGGTGCGTGCCCCGATGCCCCACACCTCGCCGATGGGCAGCTCGGTGCGCAGCTCCAGCTCGCGCGCCTCGTCGATGACGTGCACGCCGTCGGGCTTCGCTGCTCTCGAGGCGAGCTTCGCCATGAGCTTCGTGCGGCCGATGCCGACGCTGACGGGGATGCGCAGCTCGGTCGCCGCGCGGCGACGGAGCTCACGGGCGACACTCTGCGCCTCCTCGATCGTGCGAGCCCCGACGTCGAGGAACGCTTCCTCGATCGAACCCGGCTCTATGCCCCGCGCGACCGAGTCGAAGAGCGCGTAGAGCGCATCCCCGACCGCTTCGATCTCCTGGCGGTAGGCCTCGACGAGGAGGATGCGTGGGCACAGCTCGCGCGCCTCGGTGACGAGCATGCCGGCGTGGATGCCGAACTCCCGCGCCGGGTAGTTGGCGCTGGCGATGAACAGGTGCGCCACGGCGGCGACGGGCTTGGCTGCGAGCTCCGGCCGGTCACGCAGGGCGACCGATGCGAAGAAGGAGTCGGCGTCGGCATGGAGCAGGTACGAGTTCATGACCCCGCCATCGTACCTATGTTCTAGGCAGGGTTCGAGTGCTGCGCGAGTCGCGTGTCTGCACCCACCCTGTCGGTCGTGCGCGCCGTGCCGTAGTGTGATTGCAATTGCAATCTCTCTGGAGGCTTCATGCGCGAGCGCTACGCGACGATCGACTACCACACGGCCGGCGAGCCGTTCCGCATCGTGCCGGAGCTCGGGATCCCGATCGAGGGCACAGACGTGGCCAGCAAGCGCGTCTTCGCCATGGCCTCCCCCACCGTCGACCGAGTCCGCCAGCTGCTCTGCTTCGAGCCGCGCGGGCACGCCGACATGTACGGCGGCTTCATCGTGGAGCCGAACGACGACGGCGCCCACCTCGGGGTGCTCTTCTGGCACAAGGACGGGTTCTCTACGGCGTGCGGGCACGGCACGATCGCGCTCGGCGTGTGGGCCATCGAGAGCGGCCTCGTCGCCGCCGAGACCAGCGGCACGACGGACGTCATCATCGACGTCCCCTCAGGGCGCGTGACCGCGAGGGTCCACACCGACCCAGATGGCACCGTCACGGGGGCCGACTTCATCAACGTTCCGGGCTACGTGCTCACGCGGCAGGTCCACGTCTCGACATCCAGGGGCACGGTGCTCGCCGACCTCACCTTCGCCGGGGCCATCTACGCGCAGGTCGACGCGAGCACCATCGGGCTGTCGATCGAGCCGGAGGACGTGAGCGAGATCATCGCGTTCGGGCGGGAGGTGAAGTGGCTCCTGAACGATTCACCGCACGCCCAGCATCCGAGCGACGCACGACTGAGCGGGGTCTACGGCACGATCCTCTTCTCCGACCACAGCGCCGACGGCGTCGTCCGCCAGCGCAACGCCACGGTGTTCGCCGACGGTGAGCTCGACCGCTCCCCCTGCGGTTCCGGCACGTGCGCCCGGGTCGCGACGCTGACCGAGCAGGGCGCGCTGCCCGTCGGGTCCGAGCTCGTGCACGACTCCATCGTCGACTCCCGCTTCCTCGCCCGCGTCGTCGCGGAAGGCGTCGAGGCCGGGCGCCGCGCGACGACGACGCAGGTCTCGGGTATGGCGCACAAGACCGGCGAGCACGTCTTCGAGGTCGACCCTCGTGACGAGATGACGCCCGGGTTCGTGCTGCGATGAGCGCGCGCATCCCCTACCTCGGCGCCGATGACGTCGCGGCGCTCCTCTCCCCGACGGCAGCTGTGGATGCGCTCCGGCGCGCCCTCGCCGACGGATTCCGTCCCGAGACCGACCACGCGCGCATCTTCGAGTCGCTCGAGCACGGCGAGTTCCTCCTCATGCCGGCCGAGACCGCGGACAGCGCCGGCATCAAGCTGCTGACGATCGCACCGGACAACCCGGCGCGGGGACGCGCCCGCATCCAGGGCCTCTACGTGCTGTTCGACGCGGAGACGCTCACGCCTCGCGCCCTCATCGACGGGCCGGCCCTCACCGACGTTCGCACCTCGGCCGTCTCCGTGGCGGCGGTCAGGGATGCGCTCGAGCGCGACCCTGGCCCGCTGGAGGTCGTCGCCTATGGCGCCGGCCCCCAGGCGAGAGCACACGTGCGCACGGTCAGGGCCGTGCTCGAGGGCACGCGGCAGATCGGCCGAGTCACGTCGGTGGTCCGCTCCCCCGAGCGCGTCCTCGCGAGCGAGGATTTCGACGCCGTGGTCGCGGCGGGCAGCCAGGAGGCCGAGGCTGCAACCCGCGCGGCTGGGCTCATCCTGTGCACGACGACAGCCTCGGCCCCGCTCTTCCCCGACGAGCTCGTGCGCGACGACGCCGTGGTCGTGGCGGTCGGTTCGCATTCGCCGGATGCACGCGAGCTGCCAGGTGCGTTGCTCGGCCGAGCCGACGTGGTCGTCGAGGACGTCGCGGCGGCGCTTCGCGAGTGCGGCGACGTCATCATGGCCATCGGCGAGGGCGCCCTCGACGCGCGGGACCTGATCCCGATGGCGGCTCTCGTGCAGGGCAACCGCCGGCCGCTCGGGGGGCGACCAGTGGTGTTCAAGAGCGCCGGAATGTCGTGGGAGGACCTCGTGCTGGCACGGGCGATCGCCGACGCCGACGAGCGTCGCCGATGAGCACCCCCGCCGGCGCGCAGCCCAGCCCGGGCCGTCGCGACTCCGTGCGGCAGCGCGTGGCCGCGGAGCTGCGGGCCGCGCTCATCGGCGGCGAGCTCGCCCCCGGCCAGGTCTACTCGGCGCCTGCGCTCGCTGCCCGCTTCGCCTCCTCGGCGACCCCGGTCCGGGAGGCGATGCTCGAGCTGTCGCGCGATGGGATGGTCGAGGTGCTGCCGAACACGGGGTTCCGCGTGACGGAGGTCACGCGCGCCGAGCTCGACAACCTCGCCGAGGTGCGCCGGCTGCTCGAGGTGCCGGTCATGGGCGACATCGCCGAGCGGCACAGCAACGAGGACGCGGCGCGCATCCGCTCGCTCCGCCCCCTCGTCGAGGCGATGCAGCGAGCTGAGGCGGCGAACGACATGGTCGCCTACCTGACGGCCGACACCGAGTTCCACACCTCGTTCCTGTCTCTCCACGGCAACCCGGAGCTCGTCCAGATCGTGCGGCGTGCCCGCGAGCGCAGCCGCCTCCACAACCTCCTGCCGCTCGCCGAAGCCGGCCAGCTCACCACGTCCACGCTCGAGCACGGCCAGATGATCGAGGCGGCGCTCGACCGCGACCGAGCGCGGATGCAGGAGCTGGTGGCGCAGCACATCGGGCACGTGCGCGGCGAGTGGGCCGGTCGCTGACCCGAACATGGTGGTGGAGGCAGCCTGACCCGCCAGACAGGTCACTCTTCGCTGTATAGTCACTCCATGCTGACTCTTGCTTCGAGGCTCGACGTGATGAACAGGCTCGGTCGGGCAATGGCGGATCCCACCCGATCGAGGATCCTGCTCGCGCTGCTCTCCGGCCCCGGGTACCCCGCTCGCCTCTCCGAGTCGCTGGGGCTCACTCGCACGAACGTCTCGAACCACCTCGCCTGCCTGCGGGGGTGCGGCATCGTCGTCGCGAGCCCCGAGGGCCGGCAGACGCGGTACGAGATCGCCGACTCGCACATCACCCGCGCGCTCGGCACGCTGATCGAGACCGTCCTGGCCGTCGACGAGGGCGTCCCGTGCGCGTCCGACTGCGACAGCTGCGAGGCGTGCGCCTCGGAAGTGGCGGGTCTCGCGTGAGCGAGGAATGCTGCGGCCCGACCGAACCCCCGCGAGGAGGCGCCCAGCTTCGGCCACTGCTGCTCCGCTCGGGGCAGCCACCGGCCTTCGACGGCCTCCCTTCGTCGCCGGTCGTCACTGCGGCATGCGGAGACGATGACGGGGATGCCTGCTGCGGACCTCGGCTGGCTTCGGCGGCCTCACTGGCCTCCGCAGCCGAGCCGGCGAGCGGACCGCCCGTCGCCGCGCCGTGGTGGCGGGATCGGGCGCTCCTTCCGTCCGCAGTGTCGGGCGTCGCGCTGATCGTCGGCTACGGGTTCGAATGGGGCGGGGCGCCCGCCGCCGCGGTCGTCTTCCATGCCGTCGCCCTGCTGGCCGGGGCGTCCACCTTCGTCCCCGACACGCTCCGTCGCCTCGCGCGGGGCCGCCTCGGGGTCGGGCTGCTCATGACGATCGCGGCCCTCGGCGCCGTTCTGCTCGGGCACGTGGGCGAGGCCGCAGCACTGGCGTTCCTCTTCTCCCTCGCGGAGACGCTCGAGGGACGCGCGATGTCGCGGGCGAAGGATGGGCTGCGCGCGCTCCTCGCGCTGCTCCCGGAGACGGCGATCGTGGTCCGCGGCGGCGGCACCGCGACCGTTCCGGCCAGCGAGGTGCGTCGCGGAGATGTGCTGCAGCTCGGCGCCGGTGACCGTGCGGCCACGGATGGCATCGTGCGGGAGGGGCGATCGAACGTCGACACGTCGGCGGTCACGGGCGAGTCCATCCCCGTGCAGCTCGAGCCGGGAGACGCGATCGCGGCCGGGACCATCACCATCTCCGGCGCTCTGCGCATCGAGGCCACGGCCGATGGCCGAGACAACTCGCTGACCCAGATCGTCGAACTGGTCCGGCAAGCCCACGCCAAGAAGGGGAACCGCGCGCGGTTGGCGGACCGCATCGCCCGCCCGCTCGTGCCGACGGTGCTCGTGCTGGCGCTGCTCATCGTGGCGTTCGGGTTCCTCGTCGGAGATCCGGCGCTCTGGACCGAGCGCGCCCTGGTCGTGCTCGTCGCGGCCTCGCCCTGCGCCCTCGCGATCGCCGTCCCGGTGACCGTGATCAGCGCGATCGGCTCCGCCTCGAAGCTCGGCGTGGTCATCACATCCGGTGCTGCGTTCGAGCAGTTCGGAACGATCCGAACGGTCGCGTTCGACAAGACGGGCACGCTGACCATGAACGACCCGCGCGTGGTCGACGTCGTTCCGGCGGCCGCTTGGACCGGGCAAGGGGTCGTCGACCTCGCCGCTGCCCTCGAGGCCGTCAGCGGGCATCCGCTCGCCAGCGCCATCACTGCGGCGGGTGAGGCTCCCTTCGTCGCCGCCGACGTCGAAGAACTCGCGGGGCTCGGCATAGCCGGCCAGGTGGATGGCGCGGCCGTGCGAGTGGGCAACACGAGGTGGCTCCCGCCGCTCGGCGTGGAGGTCGCGGCCGAGACGCTGGCAGGTCAGGGCATGACGGTCGTCGTGGTGGAGGTCGATGGCAGCATCGCGGGCCTGATCGGCGTCCGCGACGAGCTGCGCCCGGATGCTGCGGACGCCATCGATCAGCTCTCCCGGCTCGGCATCCGCTCCCTCATGCTGACCGGCGACAACTCGCAGACCGCGCAGGCGCTCGCATCGCAGGCGGGGATCGCCGAGGTGCACGCCGAGCAGCTTCCGGCGGACAAGGCCCGCGTCATCGAGCGGCTGGCATCCCAGACGCCGACTGCGATGGTCGGCGACGGCATCAACGACGCCCCGGCGCTCGCCACGGCAACCGTTGGGATCGCCATGGGGACCCATGGGTCCGCCGCGGCGATCGAGTCCGCGGACATCGCCTTCACGGGAAGCGACCTCAGGCTGCTTCCGAGCGCGTTCGCACACGCCAGACGCGGACGCCGCATCATGACCGTCAACATTGCGCTTGCACTCGCGATCATCGTGGTCCTGTTCCCACTCGCGCTGTTCGGTGTGCTTGGCCTCGCCGGAGTCGTGCTCGTGCACGAAGCCGCGGAGCTGCTCGTCATCCTGAACGGCGTCCGAGCCGCGCGCCGACGCTGACCTGCGGCGCCCCGGGGGTACCCCGCCGCACCATTCGGGCCACCGCCTTCGAGAGAAGGCAGTGGCCCGAGACCTCAGCGCGCAGGCGCCTAGTGAGCCGCCGTGTCGTCGCCTTCGTCGCCCGTCTTGGGCAGCAGCCATCCGCGTTCCGGGGCGATGCCAACGCGAACGCAGTCCATGGGGCGCAGGATGTCCTCGACGGATGGGTCCGAGACCTGCGCCACGATCGTCCCCGTGTCGGTCTCGATCTCGTACTCGACGCTGTCCCCGTGGAAGATGGTCGTGAGGACCCGTCCGACGTCGCCGTGGACCTCCGCTGCTTCCACTCGACCGGAGAGTCGCACCGACTCCGGCCTGATCATGAGGAGCACCTCCGTGTCGATCGTGACGCCGTCCTGGCAGTCCGTCTCGAACTCCCGGCCGAGCGCCACGACCCGGGCCCGCCCATTCGCCGGCTCGGCGAGGAGGGTGGCGTCGAGGAACGTCGCGCGGCCGATGAAGTCGGCGACGAACACCGACTCCGGGCGCCGGTACACGGTGTCCGGGACATCGACCTGCTCGATCCGGCCGCGGTTCATGACGACGATGCGGTCGGAGAGCGTCATCGCCTCGTCCTGGTCGTGGGTGACGAAGATGCTCGTGATGCCGAGTCGACGCTGCAGGCGGCGGATCTCGTTGCGCATCAGGACGCGCAGCTTTGCGTCGAGGTTCGAGAGGGGCTCGTCGAAGAGCAGCACCTTCGGCCGCATGACCAGCGCACGGGCGAGGGCGACGCGCTGCTGCTGACCGCCGGACAGCTGGTGGGGCGCCCGGTCGGCGAAGTTCATGAGGTTCATGATCGTCAGGACGGTGTCGACCTCCTCGCGCATCCGCGCCGCCGGCATCTTCTTGAGCTTCAGCCCGTACGAGACGTTCTCGCGCACGGACAGGTGCGGGAAGAGCGCGTACGACTGGAAGACCATCGACATGGGCCGCTGGTTCGGGGCGACACGGATCATGTCGGCCCCGTCGAGCTCGAGCTCCCCCGAGGTCGGCTCCTCGAACCCGGCGATCATCCGCAGGGTCGAGGTCTTGCCGCAGCCGGAGGGGCCGAGGAGGGTGATGAACTCGCCAGGTTCGATCTCGAGATCGACGGAGTCCACGGCCAGCGGGTCGTCGGCCTTGGCTCCGTATCGCTTCGTCAGCTTGCGGAGGGTGATGCGGCCGAGTGCGGCCTCGGGGTCGATGCCGACAGCCTCGGCGAGGCCATCGACGGAGTCAACGACGGTGTGTGCGACCACGGAAGATCACCTTTCGGACGAGGAAGTTGATGATGAGGATGAGCGTCAGCACGATGAGGATGAGCACCGTGCAGTACGCGAACGCGTTCCCGAAGCGCCCCGAGTCGACCTCGGCGAGGATCTGCGAGGTCATGATCTTGATGCCTGGGGTGGTGAGGAACACGATGGGCGACAGCGTTGTCATGGACCGCGCGAACGCGAAGGTCAGGCCGGTGAGGAGGGCCGACTGGATGAGCGGCAGCGTCACCTTGCGGAACGTCGTCCCCGACCCGGCGCCGAGCGACGTGGAGGCTTCCTCGATGGCGGGATGGATCTGGTTGAGCGCCGCGATGCCCGAGCGCTGGCCTGATGGCAGCGAGCGGGTGATGTAGACCATCACGATCGCGATGCCGCCGGAGAACGCCGCGCTTCCACCGGCGAGGGCCGGGAGGATCTGCACGCCGAAGATCGTGGTAGGCGTGATGTAGCTGAGCGCGTAGCCGATGCCGAGGACGGTGCCGGGTACGGCCAGCCCCAGCATGCCGACGAAGTCGAGCAGCCCGGAGGTGCGACGCAGCTTCCGGACGACGAGCCAGGCGATGAGCATCCCGAGCACGCCGGCGATCGGGGCCGCGATGAGGGCCAGGGTGGCCGTGTCGATCATGGCCTTCGAGCCGATGCCGGTGAGCACGAATCTGAAGTGGTCGAGCGTGAACTCGTTGTTGACCCCTGGCACCTTCATGAAGCCGCCGGTCAGGACGGTCACGTAGATCGTGACGATGAGCGCGCTGATCGAGCCGACGAGCAGGAGGATGGGCACCCGGATGCTCGGAGCGGTGATCTGCTCGGATCGTCCCGTCGGCTTGCCCGTCACGGTCACGACGCTGCGCTTCGAGACCCAGTAGCGCTGCACGAGGAACACGAGGAGGGCTGGCACGAGGATCGTGAGCGAGTAGGCAGCGCCCGCGCTCGTGTTGTAGTCGCCGGTGACGGCGAGGTAGGCCCGGCTCGCGAGGACCGTGTAGTCGCCGCCGAGCACCAGCGGGTTGGCGAGGTCGGCGATGGACTCCACGAACAGCAGGAGGAAGGACCCGGCGAAGCCGGGGACGAGCATAGGGATGGTGACGGAGAAGAACACCTTGAGCTTGCTCGCCCCGAGGCCAGCTGCGGCCTCGTCGAGGCTCGGGTCGAGTGACTCGAGCATGCCCTTGAAGTTCATGTAGGCGACGGGGAAGAAGGACAGGGCGAGGACGAGCACCAGGCCGGAGAGCCCGTAGATGTCGCCCTTGATGCCGAAGATGCCGTTGCTGATCGCGCCGTTGCGGCCGAAGAGCGTGATGACGGCGGTGGCGACGGCGAACGGGGGCGCCACGATCGGGACCATCGCGAGCAGGTGCAGCGCTCGTTTGCCGCGGAACGCGATGCGGACCTGGGCGAACGCGAACAGGAACCCGATGATGGTGCCCAGGACCCCGACGATGAGGCCGAGGACCAGTGTGTTGAGCACGATCCGATGGTTGACGGGGTCGGTCACGATGCTCGCGAGCACCGCGAGCCCATCCGGGGCGAACGCTGCGGAGAGGAGGCTCATCACCGGGTAGCCGATGAGGAGCAGGAGGATGACGGCGACGGCCGTGCCGAGGATCACGACGCTGCGGTCGGCGCGGGCTCGTGACCGCGGTGCCGAGCGCGAGCCGCGTCCTCGTGCGGGGGCGGGGGCCGCTGGCGGCGTGGTGCCGCCAGCGACTGCTTCGAGTGTTGAGGTCATTGTTCGTCCGCGCTTCTACTCCTTGGGAGCAGGCGCCACCTCCGAGTCGAACCGTCCCGTGAGCTCGTTGCGCGCCTGACCCGCGGCGTCGATGTCGGCGTGCACGAGCTTCACGGTGTCGAAGTCGACCATGTCCTCCGTGATGACCGCGTCCGGGTTCGTCGGCACACTGTAGCTTCCGACAGTCGCGGCGAGGTCCTGCGCCTCTGCCGTGAGGGTCCAGTCGATGAACGCCTTGGCGCCTTCTGGGTTCTTCGCGTTCTTGATGAGCGAGACGGCCCCGACCTCGTAGCCGGTGCCCTCGGAGGGGAAGGTCGTCTCGAGGTTCGTGAAGCCCTCGTTCACGAACTTCTGGCAGTCCTGGGCGAAGATCACGCCGGTGGCGACCTCACCGCGGCCTGCCATCTGGCCCGGCGCGCTGCCGCTCTTCGAGTACTGGAGGATGTTGGAGTGCAGCTTGCCGAAGAAGCCGATGGCCGCATCCTGGTCGCCGTCGTTGAGCTCGACCTCGGTCCAGAGCGCCTGGTAGGCCGTGCCGGAGGTGCCGGGGTGCGCCATGGCGATGTTGCCCTTGAACTTCGGGTCGAGCAGGTCCGCCCAGGAGGTCGGCGCCTCGGCACCGATCTCCTCGAGCACGTCGGTGTTCGAGCAGAAACTCAGCGCGCCGACGTAGACACCGGTCCAGCGCCCATCCGCGTCCTTGTACTCCGCCGGGATCTGCTCGGCGTTCGGTGAGGTGTACGGCTCGAGGAAGCCGGACTCGTCGGCCGCGAGATGCCCCTCGGCGCCGCCACCGAACCAGGCGTCGAACTCCGGGGTGTCTCCTGTCGCGCTGAGGCGTGCGACGGCCTCGCCGCCGCTCAGCCGCACATAGTTCGCCGGGATGCCGGAGGCCGCCGTGAACTCGGCGGCGATGACCTGGCACCAGTCCTCCTGCGGGGTGCAGATGAACGTGACCGGTTCGCTCGAGGCGCCCGCCTCGGTACCCGCACCCGCCGAGCAACCGGCGAGAAGAGCGGTGGCGGCTGTTGCCGCGACCGCGAAGGGAAGCAGTGTGCGTTGCATGCGGGAGAACTCCTTTGTCCTGGTCTTCGAACTGCCGAGCATCAGTGAGCTGTGCTCGACGTTGCCAACGCTACGAGCGGGATGCGGGCGCGCCCGTGACAGCTCGGTGATGTTCGGTGACAGCTCTGTCACCGAGTTGGGCGGGCACCCTGGTGACGGACGAGGCTCAGGTGCGGTCGGCGCGGAGCAGGTAGCCGGTGCCCCGCACGCTCTCGATCGCCGCCGAGCTTCCCGTGACGGCCGCCTCGAGCTTGTGGCGCATCCGATAGACCGCGGCCTTGATCATCTCCCTATCCCCGTGGCGGTCGTACTCGCCCCAGCACATGAGGAGAAGCTGGGAGAAGTCGAGCGGTGAGTTCGGGTGCGCCATGAGGGCGGCGAGGAGCTTGTACTCGGTATTGGTGAGCGAGACCCGCTCCGCGGCGACGATGACATCGTGGCTCGCGGGGTCAAGCTCGAGTCGGACCCCCGAGGTCACGACGGCACGCGACGACTCCGGGCGCCGCACGAGGCGCTGCGCCCTGAGTGCCAGCTCGCGCGGGTGGAACGGCTTCGCGACGTAGTCGTCGGCCTCCGCCTCCAGCCCCGCGATCCGGTCGGAGACCTCGCCCTTCGCGGTCACGAGGATCACCGGCAAGTCCCAGCGGGACTTGATGCGCTGGCACAGCGAGATGCCCGAGATGCCGGGCAGCATGATGTCGAGCACAACGAGGTCCGGGCGTGAGCGTTCGAGGGCCGTCCACGCGGTCTCCGCCGAGCGGAACGACTCCGTCGTGAACCCCTGCGTCTCCAGCGCGAACGTGACGATGTCGAGCATCGCCGGTTCATCGTCGACGACGAACGCGAGGCTGTGCGGCGCGGTCATCGTCGACGCCTCGCGACGGCTGGGTCCGCGAGCGGCAGCGTGAACATCATCGTCGTCCCTTTTCCCGAGATCGTGTCGACGTGGATGCGGCCACCCTGCAGCTCCACGAACTGCTGCGAGATGAAGAGCCCGATGCCGGTGCCGTTGCCGAGCGGGCGGCCGCTCGAGAACCGGCTGAACAGGCGTTCCCGCTGCGTCTCCGTCATCCCCGTCCCTCCGTCGCTGACCGAGATCATGACCTCGTCGTCCCCAGGAACGATACGCACTTCCACGCGACCGCCCGCCGACTCGCTCCTCGCCGCGTTGTTCACGAGGTTCGTGATGACCTGCCTCGTGAGCTGCGGGTCGACAAACGCGCTGACCGGGGCGCCAGGGGCATCCAGCACGACCGTGACATCGGAGATCTCCGACAGCTCCTCGACGACGCCCCGGAACAGCACTCTGAGGTCGACCCGAGAGCGCTCGATCGACACGAGGCCGGCCTCGAGGCGGGCCCTCGTGAGCAGTTGCTCCGAGAAGTTGTGCATCCGCACGGCGTTGTCGACGATGCGATGCACGAACACGGACTGCTTCTCGGTGAGCGGGCCGGCCTTCTCCTCCGCGAGGAGCTCCCCGGCCCCCTGAATGACTGCGAGCGGCGTGCGGAGCTCGTGGCTCAGCACCGATGCCTGGTCCGCCCGCCTCGTGCTGAGCTCGGTGACCTCCTCGAGCCGCGCACGGTCGCGCGCATGCTCGCGCAGCACTAGCCAGATCGAGGCCCAGGCGGCCGCGAGCGCGATGAGCGTTGCGAGCCCAGTCGCCCAGTCGGACCGCATGGCGGCGAACACTGCCGCGAGGATCCCCGCGAGAACCGACACGAGGAGCACACTCGCTGCCCACCTCGACATCATCATCATCCGGATAAACCTAGACGATCAGGCGAGAGCGACACGTCGATCCCTTCTCACCAGGGCAGCGAGCCCTGCCCTCATCCGACGGCAGGGCTCGCTCTCCTCACCGCACCAGCGTGGTGTCGACGGGGTCCATGTCGTTGTAGGTGGTGTTCTCGCCCGCGGTGGCCCACACGAACGTGTACGGGCCGGTACCCGCGCCGAAGTGCACCGACCAGCTGGGCGAGACCACGAGCTGACGGTTCGACACGACGAGGTGCAAATGCCTTGTCCCGTCGGGCCTCAGTCCTAGGCGGACGGGCCCTCTGTGACGTCGTCCTTCAGCAGACGACGCATCGTTCGCACCGACCGGAATCCGCTCTCCTGCGCGATGACGAGAAGTTCGGATCCCGATTTCTCGCTCACCTTCAGAAGAGCTCGGGCCCGCGCTGCTCGCATGCTCCGAATAGTCGCTCCGGCGGCTCGGCCCTCTGCGGCGAAGATGCGGTGCAACTGTGAAACAGAGACACTCAGACTGCGTGCCAGCTCTCGGGTCGAGAAATTCGGATCCCGGTAGTTCTCCTCGATCAGCTGGTAGGCACGAGCGAGGTGCAGTTCGCGCGGTGAGCTTTTCTCGACTTCCTCCTGAACTCTCGTCTCCGCGAGTGCAGCAAGCAGAAGCTCTTGGATTCCACGCCTCCAGAAGTTGAAACCAACCTGCCGCTCCTGGATCTGTGTACTCAGCGAAGCACTCGCGGCCGCGATGAAGACCTTGCGGAAGGAACTGGTTGTCTTGAACGGCCCCGGTGCCTGACCCTCGACCCACGGGAGCTCAATCAGCTGATCCCTGGGTATCGCGATGAAGAGACAAGAATGGGGCTCCGTCGACGAAACGCTCACTGGTCGACGCGCTGAATGCGTGTAGAAGTGCGGCGCGGTGACTCGTCTTGATCGTCCCTCAGCGCTCTGGATCATGAGATGACCGGTCAAAACAAAATTCACATAGACGAGGTCGGGGTTATACGAGTCGGCATCGGGCTCCAGCCTCGTGGCGGATTGCCAGATGCGTCCCAACGTGAATGTGCGAGTTCCGATGACGTCTGCATGGACACGAACTTCTGCTCCATCAATCCGAACATCCCAGCCCTGCTCTTGCAGCCACTGCAGTGCCTCGTGATTCTCAAGACCCACAACATGTGCAGAGTCCATTGCCGCTCCGATCGTTCGAATCAACCCTAGGGGCCGAATCTGCCAAGAGAAATCCGCCATCAGCAAGCACCGCGGACCGCTGCCCCTCCTCGACGGCACGCTCCCGGCTCGTGGTCTGGGGAGTCGCAGAACCCGCTCTCGGCGCGAAGTCCGCTCAGTTTCCCCACGTGCGCCTCAGCGGAAGATGCCGCCGGGAGCTCGATGAAGCTGGAGACCGGCAAGTGTACTCATACTCCGAGGAAGCTGACGGTTCACCCTCTGGCGCCTCCCTTGGGAGCAAGGAAAGGTCGCGAAACGCGACATGTTCCATCTAGCTGCCGCCAATCCCTCCGGTTGGCGAAATCTTGCTCCTAAAGTGAGCGACGTGGGCGCTATGACTGCGCTATCGGGGGATGGCATGCACGGCGCCCCACGGCGCGGCGCGGTGATCTGGGGTCACCGCGCCGCGCATTTCTAGAAAACGACACTGACTTCTTCGTGTCGCCTACGCTGAGCCGATTGGTCTTAAACTCCGCCGCGTGCCCGAAAGGCTTCACCGCACCATCGAGCCCCGAGGCACGATGCACCAAAGCGAAGTAGACGGCTCCCTCACGGGTTATCCCATATCCAGCGGGCAGCAAGACCTACTCCACTGCGCGAACCGCAGAAGCTCGATCGTGCCAGAACGCGACAGCATTGTTGCAAGCGGCGACAGTCGAGGTGCCACAACCGGACAAAAGTCTAGTTTGATGCCGACATGCAATATCTCCGTGATTCATTCCCAACAGATTAAGCATGCCGCCGAAGGCGTGAGCCTCGGAATCCCGCGAGGTGCACTCGCGACGTTTGACCCCCAACAAACCAGAAAGTTCTCGTCACGACACCTTGTACACGATCCGGTGATTCTTCCGGCAGTCGAACGACGACGAGCAAAGACGAAGAAAGAATATTGATATGGACAACGAGAAGAATGCCGAGAGCACAGGGCTTGATCGCCGCAAGCTGCTCGCAGGAGCTGCATGGTCGGCACCTATCATTCTGGGCGCTGTTGCTGTACCAGTTAGCTCTGCATCCGGGACCCCTGGAACGGCGACCGTCAACGCAACAGCCGATTCTGCGGGTCGCCTGACGGTCAACATTCCCGCGGGGGCCCGCAACGTCACGTACACCATTCGGGGCGGTGCTGGAGGGCCTGCGGCATCGGCCGGTGGCGCAGGTGCGGTCATCACCGGAACGCTGAACCTCGGTGGTGTAGCCACCACGCTCACCCTCGTAGCCGGAGGTGGAGGCGCACCGCGGGGCAGCGTCAGGGGCGACCGTACTGGCGGTTGGAGCGTCGGATCCTACGGCGGGGCACGCACAGGAGACCCGAACAACGATGGCGGGAACGGCGGCGGGAGCTCAGCGATTGTGCTGAGTGGGCGCCCCGTCGTCGTCGCCGGTGGTGGCGGAGGAGCCGGAGCTGAAATAGCCTCGGGCGCGCAGACGGCAACTGGCGGCGCTGGCGGCAATGGAGGCAATCCACCAGCAGCCGGCACACGCGGAACACGTGGAGGCGGGGCCGGTGCTGAAGGAGGAGGAGCAGGCACTGCCACCGCCGGTGGCGCCGGAGGAACACCCTCAGGAGGAAGCCCCACCCGATTCGGCACAGGGAACCCAGGCAACGGTTCTGCTGGCGGCGACGCTTACGGCACCGGAGACGGGGCCTCAGGCGGTGGCGGCGGCGGCGGTTACTTCGGCGGCGGTGGCGGCGGCGCCATCTATTACGGCCCCAGTTCCCCGCAGGGGCCGGCCGGAGCGGGCGGCGGCGGCGGCGCAGGCTCCAACTACGTTGGCGGCACCACTGGCGCCGCCGTGCTCACCTCGACCATCAGTTCCGGACCGGCAACCTCAAGCGGTTACGGCTTGCCGGGCGTGGTCACGATCAGCTGGCAGTAGCTTCTCCAGCCGGCTCCTTGCTTCGTTGCCACGCGGAGCAAGGAGCCAGCAACCGTTCTCGGCGGCGGGGAGGAACGCAAGCGTTGGGCCGGGCGGCACCGATCGGCACCCACCATCACACCGGCCCGGAGACGCTTGCCCGACGGCGACTACCCACAGCGGCTCCGAGCTCAAGTGAATGATCCGGGCCTTACTCCGAC
Organism: Pseudoclavibacter sp. RFBG4; assembly: GCF_002931515.1. Taxonomy (NCBI): domain Bacteria; kingdom Bacillati; phylum Actinomycetota; class Actinomycetes; order Micrococcales; family Microbacteriaceae; genus Pseudoclavibacter; species Pseudoclavibacter sp. RFBG4. The sequence continues at coordinate 35,180 of NZ_PSYC01000029.1, forward strand.
GAGGAAACGATGAACTGGTCGTGGCGGCTCGAGGTTGGCAAACGCACTAGAGGATGTAGTCCGAAGATGGACTTGTCGGGGATCTCCTGATGTCAGTCCCCGAGGAAGCTCGGACATCTTTCGGAGTCATCCCGCGAGTACTGAGCAGGGCACGACGCATGGATCCGACCGAGTTGAATCCGCTCATCTTGCTGACCACATCGAGAGTGAGATGCGGCCGAGTGAGCATCAGGTGCTGGGCCCGCTGTGCCCGTGCTGTTCGCAGCATCTTGGCGACGCTAGCTCCGTGCTTCTCCGCGGCTCGCTGCAGCGACCTCGTCGAAACGCCGAGCTCCCTCGCGATTTCCGAGGGCCCGAAGTCGAGGTTCGAGAATCGTGAATCGACCAGCTCCTTGACGCGCCCGAAAAGATCATCTGGTGCTTCGATATTCTCGCGAGTCGACTCCATGACAAGTGCGCGGGCGAAGGAGCGAAGCAGTTCGCGAATGGAGTTCGCCGTCATCTGGTCTGCGTCGGGCGACTGGCTGAGCAGCTTGCTCAGGAAGTGCGAGGTCGCAGTGTAGAGCGGTGAGCTGGAGACGTCTGTGACGCCGGGAACCCGGTTCGCCTGCAACGGCGAGATCTCGTCCTGGTCGAACGTGAAGACGATCATCTCCGTGACACCGACCACCTCGATCGTGAGTGGCTCATGCCCCGGGAGTGCCATGCCAACGCCCGTGGCACTTGGCGTGCCCTTCAGGCTGTCACCTTCGAATGCGACTTCGCCTTGATTGACGAGAATGAACGCGAATCGCCGCCGCGCGGGGAGACGCGTGCGAGGCCATTCCAGGACAACCGGACGCGTTCGCAGCCTCGCCACGAGGAAGTTGTTGAAGCGAAGGAGCTGCACTTCCGCGTGAGCCGGTTCGTAATGATCACGAACGAAGACCCCCGAAGACTCGAACGCGTCGTCGGGCAGTACCCCCTTGAACGTATTCTCGTACCCTCGCAAGCCGGGCAATGCTTGCCAGCCGTGAATTTCCGAGAAATATGAGCGATCACCCATATCTGTGTTACCTCAATCGCTTCAGCTGCAGCTCGCGTGTAGTCACGAGATCTGCGGTCGTACGTGGAGGAGCACACAACCAGCTAGTGGTTGGAAGCTCTTCCTTCCGCACGACGTGAACATCGCCCGACCGATCAATGACGTGCATGACTCGCGGACTTGGTTGGTGAATGTGCCCACGAGGTGGCTGGCCAGGCCAGCCGCGAGACGCGGCCTGGGCTCACCCCTTGGGCTGCTCCCCTGCGGTGGAGGCGTCCGATCGCTTGCGACGCTAAGGCGCTCCGCGCACTTCTTTGAGTCGAGACGGCTGAAGGCCAACCGTGCTCGAGGCGTTCCCCTCTGCGCAGCGCCCGAAACGTCGAAGACGGGTCCTGACTTGCTGCCGTTTCAGGTATTCGCGGCGTCTTCCGCGAGCGCATCTGTGATCGGAAAGACGTGTGAGTCGGTCCGGTTGGGGCCATGGCCTTCGCACCGAGATCGCGAAGAAAGCCGAGATGCGCGTGCGCACTGATGCGAGCCACACGAAGCACGTCGTGCCCGGGTCGACCGGAACGGTCGGATGGGCAACTTCAAGCGATGCGGGTGGCCCGTTGCTGCAGCTGAATGCACCGTCGAAAGCTGTCGTCGACTCGGTTGCGAGCGGTACGGCAACGGACACAGCGAGTGCAGGCACCATCCACGCAGACCCCTTGGGCAGAGCCCTGCGCTCGACTGGTGACATCGTTATCATGTTCCTTCGGTTCAACATCTCACTTCCGAGGAAGTGACTGGCAGCTCACAAACATAGTGACGCCACGGAGCTCGCACACCAGCGTGCGACTTTTTGGCCACAGCTCGCTTCGTTCGCGTTGCTGATAACTCCCGTCCAGATGCGCGGCAACTCACGATCTGAAACTTGGATATGAGATGCGACGACTGATCGATCCGTGCTGGGTGGATGCATAGCTTCGTTCGAGTCCCCCTCCCCCAGTAAACGGAGAACCATGAGTGCCACCCCCCTCGCGCATCAGTCCACCCAAGCCCCCCTCTCTCGACGGCGAGTGCTCGCGGCCACCGCGTGGACTGCCCCAGTGATCGCGCTCGCTGTCACGAGCCCGTTCGCTGCAGCCTCACAGGCGCTCTGGGACCTGTCCCCCTCGTTCTCTGGCGAGCAGGGCTTCGATACCCAGGTCTCGGGGACGCGTCGCGCAGTGGGCACTGGGTTCCCGACCACGCTCGTGCTCAGCAGCCTCGATGAATCAGGCGGGGCTGTTCCGCAGGGGGTGCAGGTCATCTTCACGTTCGATGCGACGGTTGTCCAGGTGCGCGTGCCGGCCAACTCCGCACTGCCCGCCGGCCTCACGCGTTCGGCCCTCGCTGATGAAGACAGTGGGCTCATCAATGGGTACATCTTCACGTTCTCCGCACCCCTGCCGTACGGCGAAACGTATGTGGTGCCCCTCACCGTCACGCCTGGCGCCGGTTCTGCCGAGCTCGGCACCCGCGGCGGCACGCTCTCTGCGACGGGTCTCACGTCTCAGGACTCGGATCCGGCGAACAACGTCGCATCCCGGACCGGCACCCTGGTCGTCACCGCGGGGTAGGCCCACCCGACTTGCGTTCCCGCGCCCGACGTGGGAACGCGAGTCGGCTGGCCGTCCGGATGGCAGTCGAACGCTTCGGTGACGTCCACGGGAGTGATCCTCGGGTTCTGAGTGCCAGTCTCGAGTCTTCACGTCACCTACTCTCAGTTCAGGGACATCACGTCGATCAGGGAGAAGCAGTGGGCCGAACCACACAGACGGAACGGCCTGCCGCGTCTCCCAGGTCCGGTGGCAGCTCCACCCTGATGCGGCTTGGTGCTCTCGCGGCGCTCGGAGCCGTGATCGCGCTCGTGATCTCACCGCTGACGACGGTGCTCGCACCTGTCTCACCGCCGGCGTATGCGGTGGTCGCTTCTTTCACCATGGCTACTCCCATGCTGGCGGCTCTCCTGGTTCCGAGGTTCGGCAGTGCAACCTTCGTGGCATTCTTCACCGCGGCGTTGCTGATAGCGACACCGCTCGGTCCGCTTCTCATCGTGGCACTCACTGTCCCGGCGTTGGCCATCGAACTCGTGCTCTTCGGCGCACGACGACGCTCACCCAGACCGCCGCGCATCAACGCCCGCGCTCTGCCGCCGGTGGCGGTGTGGATGACGGCGTGCGCTGCTGGAGGACTGACCATCGGTGTTCTCTCGCTCGCCGTGCTGTCTCCTGAAGTGTCCTCTCCCGCGCTGATCGCACTCATCCTCGTGCTCCGAGTCGGCGCCTACGTCGGTATCGGTGCCCTCGTGCGCCGGTTGCGCGCGCAGCTGCACAACGCAGGGCTGTAGGAGCGAGACCTTCGCGCCGAGACCTTCGCGCCGAGCGCTGAGCGCCGCGCAGTCCAGCATCCTCTCGAATCTCATGTTCGACCCTCTAATCGACGTTGTCCCCGGGGAAGTGATCCGGGCAAATATGATTGCGGGGATATTGGCCGGAAGCACTCGGTGCCACCACTTGAGGTGACCTGTGCAGGATGAGGAGAAACGGGAGCGTGCCCAGCCGTCGTATGCCCCGCCTGGGGCGGGGTCACGTGTACCGTGCACGCCTCACCGAACGGATCGAAGCCGGTGATGCGGTCACCGTCCTGAGGGCCCCTGCTGGATATGGCAAGACCGCTCTTCTGGCCGAGTGGGCCCAAAGCAGGGCGCTCACGTTCTGGGTCGACGCATCCGGTGAGTCAGGCACCCAGACAGCGATCTGGCGCGACGCGCTGACTGCGATCTCTGAGGGGTTGGGCCTCGAACCCTCTCACGCGGCGAGCGTGCTGTCTGAGACGTTTCTCCCGGAAGGGGCGTATCTGGATCATCTGGTGTCTGCGCTTCGCAGCGTGGGTGAGCCTGTCTGTCTGGTCGTGGACAGTGCTGAGGAACTCCACGATGAGCTGGTGCTGGCAGACCTCCTGGCCATTTCGGAGCGGTACCGATTCGTTCGCTTCGTGCTCGCGACGCGCACTGTGAGTGTTCTGGAGTCGGCCGATGCGCGTGTCCGCGTCGATGTCACCGTTGTCGAGGCGCACGAGCTCCTCTTCACCGCTGAGGAGGGGGCCGAGGCCCTCCGATCCGCATATGGCGCCGCCACTGCCGACGCGTGGAAAGAAGTGGAAACGGCGAGCGCACGCGTTCCCATTCTCGTTCGGCTCGCGGGTTCGGATGTGGCTGAGCAGAGGGATATCTCCTCGCCTCGCGTCTGGCTGCAGAAGCGGCTCCAGGTCCTGGCAGACTCTGATCTCCGGACGCGTGGACTTCTCGACGCGCTCACGACGTTCAGTGCCACCGAGTTCATCACGCGTCCACTCGCCGCGGCACTCGATGTTCCGGTCGAGGCCATCGACTGGGCCGAGACGATGGGGCTCGGCAGCTCTGCCTTGGGAAGGGCCGGTCTCGAGTTCCGGCTCACACGGCTGGCCCTCGATGCCCTGCGTGAGCGTGCGCAGGCCCAGGACCGTGATCTCTACATCCGCACGCGCAGGTCCTTCGCGGATTGGGCGTGGAAGCACGAGTATCCCGTGGAAGCGCTCATCGCGGCCGCCGACATCGAGGACCATGCGCTGAGCAGTGCCGTGATCACGGACTACTGGTTCGAGCTGTTCGTGGTGCATCAGGGCCTTGTGCCGAAGCTCTTCGGGACCGCGCACCGTTCTACCCTGCTGCGTTGGCCGATCTTGGCGGCCGCTCTTGCCCTGCAGTACTTCGGCCAGAAGGACCATCAGTGGAAGGCCCGAGAGATGTTCGGCATCGCGATGCTCGGGATATCGATACGACGTCGGAGCGCCACTCCGGATCAGAAGATCGTGTTCTCTCTCTTGGAGATGGTGGCCGCGCGTATCACCCACGGGCGGTCGGACCGTGCGAGCAGGGTGGCGCAACGACTCGCGACGCAGCTCGAGGAGCTTCCGACGGAGAGCCGGGCCGAGATCGCGAACCTCATTCCATATGTCGTCACGCAGGTGTCTGCGACGCTGCTGTTCGGCGGAGAGACGACGGGAGCGCTCAACGTGCTGATGAGCGGATCGAGCACTGCGCGCTTGAATCAGCCCCATCGGCACTCCCGCTACTTCGCGCTCTCGTTACGCGCTGGAGCTCATGCCCTTGCCGGTGAGATGAGCGAAGCCGAGCACGCACTGGCCGAACTCGCACTCATTCCCGGGCAGGAGGCGCGACACAACAACTACTCGGGGTCCCCCGCTCGTCTCGCGGAGGCCTACCTGCATCTCGAAGCCGGAAGGCCTGTGGATGCTCGGGCGCGGTTGGCTCCACTGCGTGAACACTACGAGACCATCGAGAACGTTCACCTCCTCTTGCGAGCAGAGGCCTGGTCCTACATCGGCGCCGGTCAAGCTCATGCCGGTCTCGAGTTCGTGCGCACGATGCGTGTGCAGATCGGTCGTCAGCGGACCGTCAACCAGTTCGTCGCCGCACACCTCGCTCAGACCCTGGTGATGCTCACCGCCGCCAGCGGGGACGTGCGCTCCGCAGAGACGCACCTCGATCAGATACCCCGGCATGCCATGTCCTTCACGACGCAGGCCCTGCACGCACACCTGGCGCTGCTTCGAGGCGATCCGCACCGGGCGCTTGCAGCACTTGGTACAGACCTGGCGGAGGCACGTACACCCCGCGAGCGCGCTGCGCGCTCCTTGCTGCAAGCAGTCGCTCACGATGCGCTCGACGAGGGGCCGTCAGCCGCACGCGCGTTCACCAGCGGGGTCACGAGCATGACGCGCGACGGTTTGACGTTGCCCCTCCGAGCGTTGATGCCGCACGCTGGGTCGCGCTTGCTCCGCCTGGCAACTGCACACGGTGACGAGCGCACGCGCCTGTTCGTCGCCTCTCTCGCCGAACCCGGCGAAACCGGTGAGGTTCAGAGAGCGGACCCCAGAGCCCCCCGTCTCACGCGCCGCGAGCACGACGTGCTCCTGGAGCTGGCCCGCACCCCTCGGTACGCGAGCATCGCCACTGCGCTCTTCGTGACGCTCGCCACTGTGCGCACGCACGTCCGTTCGATCTATCGCAAGCTCGGCGTGACGAATCGTGAAGATGCGCTCGCAGCAGCGCGCAAGGCCAATCTGCTGGATTGATCCAAGGATCGCCCGATGGAGACGCTGCAAGTCCTTGGGGGCTTGAGGCACGGAAAGCGAAGCCCTTACTCCGATCCGGTCATCATCGATTTCGAGCCGATGCGCAGCGGTGAACACGAAGCCACCACGCGGGATATCCACCGGTGCTTCGTGGTTGCGAGACGGCAACGGATTGTCGAAGACTTGTGAGATGACGGTCTCGAACCACGACGAGTACATTGCCGCGGCGCCGGAGCAGTTCCGTACGTTGCTCACCACACTGCGCGCACAGTTGGCGAAGGCTCTGCCGGATGCGCAGGAGGTCATCGAATACGACATGCCAGGGTTTCGGATAGAGGGTTCCATCATCGCCAGCTACGCCGCCTTTACGAGGCAATGCGGTCTCTACCTCTCCCCCGGCGCTCTCACCGCCCACGCCGACGACATCGCGGCACTCGGGCTGAAGGCCAGCAAGACCGGCATTACGTTCCCGGCGAGCAAGCCCCTCCCTGAGACCCTGGTCGAACGGCTCGCCCTGAGCTCCCGCAGCGACGTCGAAAAGTAGGGAGTCGCCCCAACGTTCACACGGTTCTGAGCGCCCTCGCGGGCTCGATCAGGGCGGCTCGACGGGCCGGGATGACGGAAGAGAGCGCACCTGCAGTCGTTCCAACGAGAACCGCGACGAGTGCGCCCAACGGATCGAAGGTGGGAGCCCACCGGAGCAGCAGACAGGCCACCGTCGTCGCCGCGATCCCGAGCGAGGCACCGGCTAAGCCGCCTGAAAGTCCGAGAAGGAAGCCCTCAGCGAGGAACAGGATTCGGATATCTCGGCGCGTAGCGCCGACGGCTCTGCGAAGTGCGATCTCTCGGGTGCGAGCCAGGACTGTGAGGAACATCGAGATCGAGCACGTCAGACAGACCAGGACGAGGAGCACCGCAGAGATGACCAGGACGTTGGAGGCAAGGTCACTGTTCACCCCTTGAGCGAGATCCCGCAGATCTGCGACTGTTTGCACGCGGACGGACTCCGGGTTGCCTGGAGCCACGGTAAGCGGGATGGCTTCGGCGATTCTCGCTGGCAGCCCGGGCTCAGTCCGGACCAGAACCGAGTAGGTACTTCCGATCGGCGAAGTGAATTCCCCCTGCGAGACCAGGACCGCACGTGCCAGTGTCGGGTCTCGGTCGGCGCCGGTGATGAACCCCACGATGACGGCACGCTGGTCGGCGATGGTCACCATGTCGCCGACGCGCCCATCCGGGATACCCCATTCGGTCGCGATTTCACGGCCGAGAATCACGGTTGGCGTGCCCTGTCGTGCGGTGAGGAGCTCTGCAGCCTGGGCAGGCCACACAGAGATGCCGTTGATGCCCAGATACGCACCGTCGACTGACCGAATGTCGGCTGCCAGAGGAATGACGGTGCCGCCTACGGGTCGGGTGACGTCGACATCGTTGCTGGCCGTCTGAGTGATCGAGCTTGCTCCGATGACGCCTTCGATCTGGGAGATCTGCGCGGCTGCCTCCGATGCAGCTTCCGGACCGTCGAGCCTGACGATGACTTCGTCGAGCGCAGCCGCCGAGAGTGTTGATGAGACCTGGTCTGCCGCCGAGCTCGTCAGGTTCACGGCAACCACGAGTCCGCCGACTGCGATGAGAAATGCTGCGAGGATGGTGGCGGATCGCACCGGGCTCAGGAGCAGAGCGGTGAGTGCCTCTGCAAGATGCCAACGACCTGCGGGCCTTCGGCGTTGTGGCGCGGTGGCGGCGGGAAGGGTCTCCTCGACGACAGATTCCGCGGCGCTCGGTGCAGAGACGGGAGCCTCTTCGTGCGACGCTGCCGAGTCCTCGTGGAGTTCGCCGTCGATGATCCGAATTCGGCGCCCCGCGGCCGCGGCGACCTCCTCCGAGTGCGTGATGAGGACAATAGTCGTGCCTTGCTCGTTCAGGTCCTTCAGGAGCTGCATGACGCGGTGCGTGTTCGCCGAGTCAAGGTTGCCCGTGGGCTCGTCTGCCAGGAGCACCACCGGGGCACTCGCAATTGCGCGCGCGAAGGCGACACGCTGCCGTTCGCCCCCGCTCAGGCTTCCAGCCACCTGATCCGCCTTCTCCAGGAGCCCGAAGTGCCTGAGTGACTCGACGACCGTCGCTACCTGATCGGTGTGGACGATCCTGTTCATCCGCAAGGGCAGGGCAACGTTGCGCGCAACGGTCTCACTCGGCAGCACGAACGAGTCCTGAAAGACGAACCCGAGCTTCTCGGCCCGCAGCGCGTCGCGCTGTCGCTCGGGTATTCCCATCGTCTCGAGACCGTCAATTCGCAGGCTGCCGCTATCGGGTTCGTCGAGCAGCCCGAGCAAGTTGAGAAGGGTCGTCTTTCCCGCACCGGATTGACCGAGGACAGCCACGAATTCGCCGGCGTGGACGGTCAGACTGATGTCCGCAAGGACCGTCTGCTTGCCATGCTCGTACGACTTCGAGACACCGCTCACCTCGAGGATCGGCTGACTCACGGCGCCAGCCGAAGGCGGTCGCCGCCGACCAAACCTGCGTCCTCGTTGATCTGCACCCAGCCATCACCGGTATCCAAGACCTTCACGGCCACCGTTGCTCCCGGCGGGAAAGACTGGGATTCTTCGACGATGACGTGCGGGTCTGTCGCTGCCCCACGGATAGCGACGAGCGGAACCGCTAACACGGGCGTCCCCTCGCTGGTCGGTGAGACTTGCACAGGGGTGCCGGCGGGCAGGGATTTCCAGGACTCAGGCAGCGTCACGTCGAAGTCTCGCCCGGCTGTGGTCGCTGCTGTCTCGTCCTCGTCGCCTTCGGTGGGGAGTTCGAAGTCCCCGAGCATCTGGACAGTGCCGATCTCATCCGCGACACCCGGGGCCGTGAGCATCACTTCCGCACCGACGGTGAGCAAGCTCTCGTTGACCACAGTCACTCGCCCGCCGATGTGAGCATTGGGGCCGACGATCGTCGCGACCGGCGCATCCGCCTTTGCCAGATCGCCAAGCTTCGCGTTGGCGACCACGTTCGCAGTCGGGCCAGACAATTGAACGATTTCGTGGACGTCGACGTAGGGCGCTGTTACGGGCCCCACAGGCGCAGCAGAGGCGGTCGGGAGCGGCGTTGCAGCCGCGGTCGCATCCAGTGGCTGCTGACTCTGAGCAGCTGTGGGGAGTTCGTACCCCAGGCGATCCCAGAGGGAGTCTGCCGCGTCCATGGTGTTGGCAGTGAAGGTTGTGTCGACGTCGAAGTCGCCGCCGATGGTCTGTGCAAGCGCGCTTTCGAAGGCGAACACATCGCTGCCTTCGTCGCCCACGGTCAGGTCGCGGTACAACGGGGAGATCACCTGCAGAGCGATCTGCGGGCGCCCCGCTACCGCGACGAGCAAGGCCCCACTTGCGATCTCTTCTCCTGCGCTGGGTCCGGCTTGCGTCACGTACGGGATTTCATTGGCAGTGGTGGTGTCTGAGATGACGACCTCGGTCTTCGCACCTGGCGAGACCTGCGCCTGCACAGAAACACGTTCGGTGACCACGCGTGTCTCAACCGGTGCGATGACGGTTGCCGGTGTCGCGTCGTCGAACGCCTGCGAGGCTTGAGAGCGCGGGATGAGCGAGCCAGCCACGAACCCGCCCGCTCCCACAAGAGCGACAGCCAGCGCGAACACGATGGCAACACGGGAACGGGCGACCCTGGGAAGCGTGACGCGCCCCTCCTGCTCAGGACCTTCGTTCTCGCTGCTCCGAGCGGCCTGTCTGATGTTCGAACTCATAGGATCATCGACGTCCAATTCAGAGACACAAACGGCCCAGAGCGCGCGTCCGCCTCACGCTACTTTCCCGTGATGATCGAAGCGGCCTCGTCGACAACCGCCTTCTGCTCAGCGAGTGACTCGTCGAGGGCCGCCTGCTGCTGGTCGATCAGAGCAGCCTGGTATTGCGACTCCACATCGCCCAATACCTGGACGCGATTGACCGAGACGCTGCACTCGGCCTCGGCCACGGCCGTCCGCAACGACAATTCGGGGTCATCAGGTACGACGGGGCTGACCGGAACACTCTCCTGGTCGTGCACGGTCTCGAGCCCCGCGTCGATCAGACACTGCTCCCACTCCTGATCGATCGCCGTCCACCGTTCATCGGCTGTGGCCAGCGCGTACGCGGTGTTCATGAGGTTGGCCGCGAGGTAGAACTCGGGATCCTGGTCTCGGGATGCGAGGGAACCACGTCCGACTGAGGGGAGGAAGTCGATCTCAGCCACGCACCCATCGAGGATGCGGGCATCGGCCTCGGTCGGGTCCTGCCCCGCCGACTCGTTCGGGTCAGCGAGGGAGACTTCACCGACGTTCAGCGCGTAGCCGTACTGCGCGGCTTCGGCAACATCCCAGAGTCCGTATCGTCGGTCGGCAGGTTGAGCGCCTGGCTGCTCCGGTTCAGTGGCCACGTACGATCCGCCTGCGGCGGTGACGCACTGTTGGACGAGAATGTCGTTGGCGTAGTCAACAGATCTCAACGCGTCCGTGTCCATCAGGTAGGCGTCAATCGGGAAGACGAACTGCCCGGTGCTCTCATCTACGAGGACCGACACATCTTCGTAGCCCACAAGGCTCACCGATGGCAGGGTCGACTCGGTTGGCAGCGCAGCGGGAGACGGGCCGGCACAGGAGGCCAGCGTGAGCACGAGGAGAGGTGCCACGCAGATTGCGGTGAGCGTTCTCATATGGTCTTCAAGGACGAGATGCGGTCGTTCCACCCCACGTAGGCGAGATTCCCGAGCGCGTTCCATCCGGCGACGGTGGCCGATGGCCCCGTCCCATTCCACGAATCCCAGATGGTCATAGACCGACCGGTTCGCATGTTGATGCTCGAGACCTGGTTGTTGAGTGGGTGCGCATCGAGGCTGATGTCCGGCTGTGTAGGCCAGGGGCTAATGGCCCACGGCGCCGACGCAAAATCGGCAGTGATGAAGAAGCAGGGCTTGCCCTGCTCGCACTGGTTGCGATTGTCAGCCGCGTTCGCCGGCGCCGCTCCGGCGAGCGCCGCTGCAACCAGAAGCCCGAGCGCCACCGTCGCCGAGGAAATCTTCACTTTCAATGACAATTGCCCCCCTTGAAGTTATTCTTGGATCCACTATCAAGAGCACATTAGCACGGTCCAAACCCAGTCAGAGAACCAGCGCGTACCTATGCTGACACCCTTCCCTCCAACTCCTAGGGGACCTCATTCTGATCAGTCCTAGCCAGAGCCGGTGCACCGGGCTGTCGTCCGGGCTGGGGCCGACATTCGACGACTCCACCACCCAGACTGCTTGATAACGGAACGACACAGAGTTTCGCTGGGTTCGCAGGGGAAGGTGCGGCCACAACAAGGGTTTCCGGCGACGGTCGCGGCACACACGGCACGAACGGCGTGCGCTGCGGCCGCGACCGCGCTACTCAAGGAGCTGGACTACCACCAGTCAGTTCGCCATACACGCGCCAGGCGGCAAGCTGTCGTCGCTCGTAGCTCGTAGTCCGGTGGTCGCAGCGGTCTGCGAGGCGCGCCCCTTCCGTGACTTCTGGCAGCTGCCCCTCCTGTACTCGCCGTCTCAGCAGTCGCGCTTAGGCTGTAGAGAACAGCAACGCTTCAGTCGCCCAGCTGTGCCGCACAGATTCTTCGCAGTGAGCACGGAGGTCGACCGGCGTTCACGCCTGCCGCAGAGCTATCTTCGCCAGCGACGAAGCGGCCGGAGCGCCAACGTTTCTCCTCCAGGTCGAATCTGCCTGGCGTTGATCGCGCCTGGCGCTCGGCAGCAATTGACTTCGCTCTACCTCCACATTGCGTGCGGACCCGAACTGGGGTCCGTCCGCTCAGACTCCACAGAAAGTACCCATGAAGAACACTTCGAAGCACAACCTCGAACTCTCAGCGCCGAAGCGCCTCCCCGGCGACGCGATGCGGATCACCCCACTCGGAGGCCTCGGGGAGATCGGCCGGAACATGACGGTCTTCGAATACCGCGGCAAGCTCCTCATCATCGACTGCGGCGTGCTGTTCCCCGAGGAGAGCCAGCCGGGCATCGACGTCATCCTCCCGGACTTCGCCGCGATCCGCGATCGACTGAGCGATGTCGTGGCGATCGTGCTCACGCACGGCCACGAGGACCACATCGGCGGTGTCCCGTACCTGCTGAAGGAGCGCGCGGATATCCCGATCGTGGGATCGCAGCTCACATTGGCTCTCATCACTGCGAAGCTGGCCGAGCACGGCATCAAGCCCCCGACATCTCAGGTGGCGGCCAACGATCGCGTCAAGATGGGCCCATTCGATCTGGAGTTCTTCGCCGTGAACCACTCCATTCCGGATGGTCTTGCCGTCGCGGTGCGCACGGAAGCTGGCCTTGTTCTCCACACGGGTGACTTCAAGATGGACCAGTTCCCGCTCGACAACCGGCTCACTGACCTCGGTGGATTCGCGCGCCTCGCCGACGAGGGGGTCGATCTGTTCCTCGTCGACTCCACGAACGCTGACGTTCCGGGTTTCACGACATCCGAACGGGATCTCGCGCCGGCCATCGACGAGGTGTTCCGGAACGCGCCGAAGCGCATCGTCGTCTCGAGTTTCGCGAGCCACATCCATCGCATTCAGCAGATTCTGGATGCCGCGGAACGGCACGGCCGCAAGGTCGCGTTCGTTGGGCGTTCCATGGTGCGCAACATGGAGATCGCGGGGCGTCTCGGGTACCTCAAGGTGCCGGCGGGCATCGTCGTGGACCTCAAGCGCCTGGAGAAGCTGCCCGCCCAGCAAGCTGTCCTCGTGTGCACTGGCTCGCAGGGTGAGCCCATGGCGGCACTCTCGCGCATGGCGCGCCGCGAGCACATCATCACAGTCGGTGAAGGCGACACGATTCTGCTCGCGAGCTCGCTGATCCCGGGCAACGAGAACGCCATCTACGGTGTCATCAACGCGCTCATCCGGTGGGGCGCGACGGTCGTGCACAAAGGCAATGCGAAGGTGCACGTGTCCGGACACGCCAGCGCCGGGGAGCTCGCCTACTGCTACAACATCCTCTCGCCAACCGCGGTCCTGCCTGTGCATGGCGAGTGGCGTCACCTCACGGCCAACGCTGAGATCGCCGTTCGGACCGGGATCCCGCGGGACCGCGTCCACATCATCGAGGATGGGGTTTCCGTCGATCTCCGACGGGGCGTGACGAGCGTCAGCGGCCGGATTCCGGCACCCCACATCTTCGTCGACGGCACCACCATGGGCGTCGCGACCGACGCCGCACTCGATGATCGACGGATACTTGCGGAAGAAGGCGCGCTCACGATTCTCGCGATCTACGACGAGCGCACGCAGGAACTCGTCGAAGAGCTCGAGTTCTTCGCCTCGGGATTCGTGGAAGAGCCCGGCTGGCAGAGCAACGCCCGGAACACTATCTCCGCGGCGATCACGAAGGCCCGCTCCAACGGCGCTCGCTTGACCCCGGAGGGGCTCGAAAAGCTGATCACGCGGGCGGTCTCGCAGTGGCTCCTGCGCCGCCATCGCCGCGAGCCGATCGTCACGGCCATCGTCGTCGACGCCTGATCCGTTCCCCGACGGCCGCACCGGAGCAACCCCGAGAAGGGTCAAATCTGGCTTCCCCGTCCGCTTGCCGATGAGATGGGGAGTCCCCATCTCATCGGCCGGGCGCGTGGGGCAACGGCTCTCTCACCTCGGAGGGTCGCTCCAACTTCTCGGAGACGAGAGCAGTGGACCGGACCCGAACGGCGCGGACGAATTCGCATGCAAACGACGGGATTCGAAACCGCCCCGGCAGTCCCCTGCGACTTCGCGGCCAGGGAGCAAGAGCACTTCTATCGGCCAGCCACGGCAGTCTCGTGTGCGTACATCCGCCTCGCGTACTGGAGCATGCGCAGGTTTCTGAAGCCAACCTGAAGTGCGATCGCCTTCAGATCCTGAGGGGTTGCTTGAGCAGGCATGAGGTCACGAGCAAGGCTGAGGCGCCTTTCGCGCAGGGCCGTCGCCGGAGTCGTGTCGATGGCGCGAAAGACGCGGTGCAGGTGCGAAGTGGAGATTCCCACCCGGTCGGCGAGCTCGGTGACCGAGAAATCGGGGTCGCTCGCGTGGTCGAGGATGAGCTGCTGTGCACGCTGCAGGAGCGCCCCCGACGGGCCCGGAGCGTGCATCGTCGACCGAAGTGCGGCGATAACCAGAGTCTCGATCGCGTTTCGCCAGGCCAGAAAGGGAAGTGTCTCTTCCTCCGGCTGGCCGTCGAAAGAAGCTGCAGCGGCAGCGAGAGCAACGCGTCGCAGGCTCGCGTCCGGGATGCGTGGGCGGCCGTCGGAGATGTCCGCCCCCAGAACAGCCTCGATCTTGGATCGTCGGATACCGAAGACGAACCTGCTCGATTCCTCTACGGTGCGGATACCGGCGGGAAGCGCCGTGTCGTGGATGAAGATCGGAGGTGTTGCAGTCTGCGGCGACTCTGCTGCTTCTTCTTCGGTGACGCTGAGGGTTCCACGCATCATGAAGCTCAGATAGACGCGATCAAGGCCGGTCTCGTGCGTCGGGCGAACCCGGACTTCCATGGGCGTGTGCCAGATGCGGGTGACGCTGATGCTGGGACTGGAGATGAGATCCGCGAAGAGCCGGAAATCCTCGCCGAGTGCTATCGGCTGCACCCCATGAGCTTCCAGCCACTCGCCCGCACGGTCGCCAGACAGAGCAATGTCGAGTTCCGCATTCATTCTGAGAAGCCTCCGTGCCCACGACGCCGTGAAGATCCCGCGCCGATGGTCGGGACTTGCTGGGCCAAACCATATATTTCCGCGGCAGGGAGATAGCTAGACGTCCGGGCTCACCCCGGATGTGGCCTATGTGTCATCGCGGAGAACGGCAGCGCCCTGACGTCCTCGGGCGGGCGCCACCTCGCGTTTGTGGGTGGTGCGCGAGCACTCTTGTGTCGAGCTGCTGCTGGGCGTCAGAAGAAAGCAGCGACAGCAACGGCGATCCCGATGCTCATTGTGATGCCTACGGCACCAAGCGCCAGGAGCTCACGCGGCATCACGCGGCGCTCGTACGACGCCCAGTAGTCCTCAGGCGCAGGAGGTGTCGGTGCTACCGCTGCCGTGCGATCGATTGTCTCCGAAGTCATATAGCTAGTTTAGCTAGCTATATATATCCACCGAAACCCTTGACAACCGCGCGAAACCCAGTTCGCGTAGCCGCCGATACGCAAGGCGGTCGGCATCGCGTGGGTCGCTACTGCTTCGTTCCCATCCGCAGACTCCAGACCCCCAGGCCCAGCAGGGCGGCGGTGAGCGGAACCAGTGGCAACCAAGAGCCGCTCTGCCCAGATTGAGGACCATGTTCGTGAGGCCAACGATCAGTCCGCCGATCCACGTCGCCGGCCATGCCAGCTCCCGGGAGATCAGCGGCCCAACAGCCTGACCGTCGGAGAGCAGGTGGTGCACTCCCCTCGGGGCCTGACACACCCAAGGAGAACGAAAGAAAAACCCTCCGGCCAGCAACTCAAAGTTGCAGCCGGAGGGTCATCAGAGCGAGCTCAGCTAGACGCAAGATTCCTGCGGTCTAGCGCTGCTGACCGTACGCGCGACGAGTGAGCAATCGAAATGAGAATCTTGCGCAACCGAGTCTCCCCTTCCAAGAGTGGACTATCCCGGTAGCTGTACAGGGATTTACCGAATGCAGTTCCGTTGGCTACGACAAGGAATATTGGAATCACAAACGGAGCATCGTAGTCGATCATGAAGTACAACAGAACCACGACGAGAGTTACGGCGGCGAACGCGATCCTTGAAACGCGTTCCTCAAATTCCACCATGACCCCGATACCGATTGCGAGCACCAGGATAGCTCCGTAGAAGCCAACACCGTTAGCAAGAAGATCATTCATCGGCATCCAATCGTTTGTGACTTTTCGAGCTTACAACACGTAAGTCATGAGGGGGCTAGCCACGAACGTGGAGCAGAGCCCCTGGGGCTGGTGCCACCACGGCATGCAGGCAACCTTTAGGGTTCTGGCGGTTCGCGGTCGCAGCCTGGATACTTAGGTACCCGGCATACCCACCGCAGGCGATCGCAACACCCTTGATTTTAAAGGCGCTGGCCATCGCTGAACAAACACCAAGGGCACCCGAATAGCTCGTTGCCGCATTGACTTCAGATCGCGATAGCGTCATGCCGTATGCAGCATTGCGCCACCCCCACGTCGGATCAGCAACAATTGGGTACACAGTCTCAGCCGAAGGTTCGATGATCTGCACGAGCACACTGTCGCGTTCAATGTAGTGCGTGTCTACCGCGAGTCCACCGGCATCCACTGCCCAGGCTGCCTCAACTGGAATGAGCAGCGCCTCTTCGCCGCCACCAATGAACGATGCGTTACCTTCTTCGTCGACGACCGCTTGGTAGCCATTCATTGCGTAGGAGTACTCGTGGTCCGAGCTTGGGTCGGGAATGATCGTCTGGACTCGCGTGCTGCCGTTTTCGAGAGCCTGGACTGCGAGCGATGCCCCGAGTTCAGCGTCTTTGCCTTCTTCGACAGCAGGGAACACGACGGTGCCGTTGTCCGAAACCGACGCGTCTTGGAGAGAGAGTCTTTCAGGGAGGACGATCTCCGCTTCGATGCTTGCACCGTCGATGGTTGCTCCCAC
Organism: Pseudoclavibacter sp. RFBG4; assembly: GCF_002931515.1. Taxonomy (NCBI): domain Bacteria; kingdom Bacillati; phylum Actinomycetota; class Actinomycetes; order Micrococcales; family Microbacteriaceae; genus Pseudoclavibacter; species Pseudoclavibacter sp. RFBG4. Next base: position 52,012 of record NZ_PSYC01000029.1, read on the forward strand.
AACGACAGGCTCAGCAGCGTCGAGTGGGATCACTGTGGACGTTTCACCAGAGATGGCAGTCAACGTCGTATCCGTTTCGATACCTTGGACGGGAATAGCGCCGTCCTGCTTGCCGCTCGGAGCAGGGAATTCCGCTCGACTATCGGTGACCCGCGATCTGGTTGCCGGAGGCGGTAGTTGCCCTGGCTCGGTCGTGTCAGGAGGTCAGCGAGCTCGCAGGGCAACGGCTGGCTCGATGCGTGAGGCGCGGCGCGCAGGAACCAGGGCGGCGACAACGCCTACGAGAAGCCCGCCAGCGATTCCGATCCAGACCGTCGCAAACACAAACTGAGGGGTCCATCCCTGCATTGCGCAGACCAGTGTCGTGGCCGCGAGGCCTACGGAGACCCCGCAGAGACCACCAATAATCCCGGTCGTGGCACCCTCGAGAACGAACAGGGACTGTATTTGTCCACGGCTCGCGCCTAGCGCTCTCCGCAGGGCGATCTCATGAGTGCGGGCAGACACGCTCAAGAGGATCGACACCGAGGTCGTGAGGCACGTCAGGACCAAGACCACGCCAGAGATAACCGCCAGGTTCAGCGCTAAGTCGGTATCCACCCCGAGTTGGAGCGCGCGCAAATCAGCCACGGTCTCGATGCGCACGGAATCTGGATTTGCGGTGTCGAGGGCAAGTGGAATGACCTCGGATAGGACTGCTGGCGCACCGGGCAGCGTTCGCACAACGAGCTTTAGTGTCGAGTCCTGGGGAACGACGAGATCTGCTGCTGAAACAAGCACGGCTTGAGACAGCGCCGGGTCACGGCCCGCGGACCGCAGATGACCTACCACCGTCACTTCTTGCCCCGCCACACTGATCTGATCGCCAACTCGACCGATGGGCACTCCGAGCTCTTCCGCCGCATCCGCTCCAAGCACCGCTGTGACGATCCCATCCTCGGCATCCATCTGCTCGAGAGCCGTCGCAGGCCACACGCTCGCCCCTCCGAGGTTGAGCAATGAGGCATCGACTGCAATCGTGGGGCCGTCCAGTTGCAAGGCGGGCGCCCCGTAGAGCGGCCTGTTCGTTGACGCTCCCGCACCAGAGAGTTCAACGCGTTGCCCCACGCCCACTGTCGCTTCGAGCGAGCTGATGGTCTCGGCTGCGTGCGCCAGTTCGGCATGAGGACTTTGAATCGCAGAGACCTCTGGAAGGACGACGACTTCATCGAGCGCGGCGGCTGAAAGTCGCTGCGATATCTGAGCTGATGAAGTCGCGCCGATGTTGACGGCGGCGACCAGTCCTCCCATAGAGAGAACGAAGGCCGCCAGTAGAAGGCCAGAACGCCTCGGCGCAACCGCCAGCGATGTGACAGCGTCTGAGAGCGTTTCGAGGAGACGACGCCTGTGAGCTCCGCCAGAAGGCACGGAGGAGGTCAACGGGCGGACCGCGGGAGGAGTTGCAAGATCGCGCAGCGAAGCGGCCGAATCCGAGTCGGTCGTTTGTGTGATTGTTCCGTCACGTATCACCACTGTGCGGTCTGCCTGCGCCGCGACCTCGTGCGAGTGGGTGATGACAATGACGGTGGTGCCACCAGTGGAGAGCTCACGAAGGTAGGCAACAACTGCGGCGGAGTTCTCCGAGTCAAGGTTGCCTGTCGGCTCATCAGCCAGAAGAACGCGTGGACTGGTGGCGATTGCTCGGGCGATCGCTACACGCTGCCGTTCCCCACCGGAAAGTTCACCCGCTCGCTTGGAGCCCAGGCGTCGAATACCAAGCCTCTCAAGAGAGGCTGCCGATTCCGTTGCCTGTGTCGCTTTGTCGTCACCTCGAATCCTGAGCCCGAGAGCAGTGTTGCGCATCACGCTCTCACACGGGAGCACGAACGAGTCCTGGAACACGAAGCCGAAGGTGTCTCCCCTGAGCGAATCTCGCTGCCTCTCGGGAATCTCGGCGACATCTTGACCGTCTAGGAGGTAGACGCCGGATGAGGGTCGGTCAAGGAGACCAAGGACGTTCAACAGGCTGGATTTACCAGCGCCGGAGGGTCCAACGATTGCTAGGAACTCTCCACTGAAGATCTGGAGGTCTACGGACGAGAGCGCTTCGGTGTCGTCGAATCGTCTACCCACTGCTCGGAGCTCGATGATGGGAACGCTCATGGCGTGACCAAGACGACGTCGCCTGTACTGAGGCCGCCTGAATCGAGGAGTTCAACCCAACCATCTGAACTTCGCCCGAGCGCAACGTCCACCCGACGGGGTCCTGCGTCCGTTTCCTGGGACTGCACGAGGAGGTACGGGGCAGCACCTGCGTCTCGGACTGCCGTTACCGGAACCGCCAGCGAGAGCTGCTCTGCTCCAGCTATCGACAGAGTGACCGCAGTACCGATCGGGAGCCCTTCGGCCCAGTCCGCAGGAACACTGGCCGTAATGTCCCGGCCTGACGCCTGAGGCGCAGTCTCGTTCGCATCCGTCGAGGCGGCAATGAAATCGCTGACCTCGGTCACCACCGAAGTCGCAGCTTCCTTCCCCGCGGCGCGGAGGAGAACCGATGTTCCGATCGGAAGCGCGTCAGCATCGGTCACGGAGGCACGCCCTCGAACCGTGTTTGCCCCCACCTGCAGCGCCGCCACGGGCGTGTCTGAACCAATGGAAGCAGCGAGAGGAAGAATCGACGCGACTGTTGCTGTATCAGCCGGAATCTGCACGATCTCGGTGATGCTCACATACGGTTGAGAAGAGGGCACCGCCGGAGGGGCCTGCGTTGCGGGTGGGGCAGGTGTCGCCCCCGCGCTATCCGCCGACGAAGTGTAGCTCGGCCCGAGCGACGTCGCGGAAGCCCTCTCGGGGAGGTCGTAGCCTCGCGCCTCCCAAAGCTCAGACGCTGCTTCGAGCGTCGCTTCGGTGAACTCGGAATCGATGTCGAAGCCACCATATCCAGCTCTGGAAAGCGCCGATTCGAAGGCCTCAACGTCGTTGCCCGTGTCCCCGATGCCCAGGGAACGATACAGCGGCGAACCGCCGCCGAGGACAACCAGAGGCCTGCCCATGATTTCAAGCAGGAGCTCACCGTTGGAGACTAGCGATCCGGCTGTGAGGGACGACTTGGTGACCAGCGGGAGCGAATCGGCGCCCCCTTGGACGACGGGCTTGACTTCCACAGTGGACCCAGCCGTGACCGCAGCCTGAATCTCAATGTCTGAGGAGATGGCACGATTCTCGAGCTCGGCAGTGACCACCGGATTTAACTCGACTGCCGATTGGACCGTCGAAGTCTGGCTTGCGAGCGTGCTTCCGAGGACAACGCCCGCAACACCGACGAGCACGACCGTGACGAGGAACGCCGCTACCCTCCGCCTGTGAGGGACGAAGGGTAGCTCCGCATTCACTGATTTGCGAGTTCGAGTCACTGATTGATGATCTCGTCCACGCGAACACGAATGTCCGCGACGCGCTCACTGACGCCGTTGAGCGCGGTCGTTTGCCCCTCAATCAGCGCCGCCTGATATCGGGCCTCTAGGTCCGCAACCCGGTGGATGTAGTTCGTTTCTTCCTTGCAGTCCACATCGGTCACGGCTGCGCGGATCTGCTCTTCAAGCGCCTCGGGGACCTCGGGGAGGACGTCAGTGACTTCCGTTGGAGGCTTCAGTCCGCTTTCGCTGAGGCACGCAGACCAATCCGCGTGCGCACTTGCCCAAGCGTCTGTAGCCGAGGCCAGGACGTAGGCGTCGCTGGCGATCTTCGTAGCCGGCCCCGTGATCTCCTGCGCAGAGTCGTCCATATAGTCCTTCCCCAGCAGCGGCAGTAGCTCTGTCGTGGCGGCGCAACTTTCGAAGGCCGGGTCCCAACCGCTGGATAGCTCTGCCTCCGCAGAGTTCAGCGCCTCAAGGTCCACCGACGCAGAGTTGGCTAGTTTCGGAATCGTGTAGCCATACACTTCAGCGGCCTCGCGGTTCCAGATGCCGTAGACCCGATCCGGGCTAGGTTGGCTGGCCTCCTGTTTTTCGGGCGTGTGGAATTTGAACCCGGCTTCCTCCATACAGCTGGCAATCAGCATCGCGTTCGCCACCCCCACGCGCTGAATTTCATCATCGGCGAGAAAGTACTTATCGATCGGCATGACGATCTGTTCAGTGGCAGGGTTTAGCTCGGCTTTTACCGCACTGAACTTCGAGATGTCAATGTCGGTCGGCACGCTGACTTCGTCAGGACTGCTGGTGCATCCCGTTGTGACCACAAGGAGTAGAGCTGCACTCACGAAACCCAAAGCAATGTTCTTCCTAGACATTCCCAGCATCTCAGTTACTGAGGGTAGATGCTATCGATACGGTCGTTCCAGACCTCGCTCCCGCTCAGGCCCACGTTGGCCAGCTGCAGATAGTAGTGGGCACCCGTAGGCCCGTAGATGAACTTGCGCCCATAGCCGAGCTCGTCCTCGAAGTAGGCAACGCTTGTGCTTCGGAAGCTGTTGTGCACCGATGAGATCTCGTCATGCCAGATCCATCCACTCACCGGCTGGTAGAGGTACTTAAGCTCACCGTAGGCGCCGTTCGAGCCGGACTTCACGCCGGCACCGCCCCAGTTTGCGTGCTCCCAGAAGCAGTGGACGCCGCGCTCGCAGGGACCGACAATGGCGGCAGATGAGGCCGGCGCAACTGCTACCGCAATGCCAGACGCTACAGCGAGAGCTGCCACGAATGCAGCAACCTTCTTGTACATGCTTCTCCTCCGGCAAGCCCAGTCCGCACTGAGCACTTATTTGACACATTGCATCGCGCGAAGTGAACTTGAAATCCCCGCGGTTCGAACGTAGCAGACCTTCTCTTCGCTGTGGGCATCTTGGGCACAAACCGTGTTCCAGACCGTCACATAACCGCATCTGGGCTCCGAACTCCCCGGGGATATCTATCCGAAAAAGTGGGTAGCGAAGGGCAAAGCGGCTATCCAGACATCGAACGTTGTGAAGTCCGGAGCACGGGTCGCGTGGGTCTTGAGCAACAGGCACGCCACCTCCCTGCTCGCTGCGACCTCATCTACGGTGCGTGGCCGGGTAATCGCCCATCTGACGACCCTCGGCCCGACAGAGGTCATCCGCCTCAGGTGACTCGGTTGGAGCTGGGCATACCAACCGATGGCTCGTGCGCCTAAGGCCCCCGCGATGAGGGGACTCCCTAGAGCACCCGGTCGAAGAAGTCCGCGGTCATGGTTCCGAAATTCAGGTCAGAGTCGCTGTCCATGCTCGGAGGTGTGTCGGCCCACTCGTGGCGTGCGTTCGCGATCTCTCGGAAGGCGACGGGCACGTTCGCGTCCCTGAGCGCGTCTTGGAGCGCGGTTCCTTGAGCGAACTCGACGATCTGGTCGTCGGTTCCGTGCACGATGAGGACTGGCGGTGCGTGTGTTGTGATCCAAGTGATCGGGCTGACGTCGTCCAGAGCTTCCCTGCTTGGTGAGTTTCCAAGCAGCCCGGTCACCTCGTTGGCTTCATCAACCACTGACCGTCTGAGATCCGCGGGACACACAGCCAAGGATGCGGCGTTGACAGATACGGGCTCGCGAAATGCCAGTGTGCTGCGATGTGTGCTCCGGCGGAGAAGACCCAGACGCCGACGCGCCTGGGGTCTCCTCCGAACTGCTCGATGTGCTCGAGGACCCACTTCGGAGCGTCGTGGGCGTCCTCATACTGCGCCGGCCACTGCGCACGCGTAGTCAGGCGGTAGGTCACCGAGATGGCCACGCATCCGCGCGCCGTGAGCAGCGGGTTCAGCCATGGATGCATGCCTGCGCCGTGGTCGCCTTCGTGCCATCCTCCGCCGTGGAAGAAGATCGCGACTGGCCGCAGGACGCTACCGTCGTTGCTCGGTGGCGTCAGCACGTCCAGTGCGAGCGCGGGTTTCACGCGGCTGTACGGAAGGCCCGCGTAGAAGGACATCGCCGATGACACCATGATCAGGCAGTACCTCTCGGAACGCGGCCAACCGCGAAGAGCGCACAGCAGGCGCCGGCCGATGGCCGATCACAAGCCCTGGGGCGTGCGACCGGCCATGTCCACTGCTCTTCACGTGTCCGGACAGCCGCGCACACCGGGTGGCCGCTCTCGCTGACCGGTCACGGGGACAATCGCGCTCCGGCCAGCATGGCCGTTCAGCGTTCGATGTGGTGCGCGCGGCCAATTTCGTTGCCGAACATGTCCCGTGTCCGTCTGGCCGACTTGCGGTCAGCCTTGTCCAAAGGCGGTCCGATCCAGAGGTCGAGAGCGGCCAGGTACCCCTCGACGGCGGCACGATCGAGTCGACCGGTTACCGGGTCGAGAGTGGCCGCGTCCGCGATTCGGATCGTGGTGTCCGTGACGAGCACGGCCAGGCCCAGGAGTGCGGCTGCTGGTGGGTGTCCGGACTCGGTGGCCGCGGTCACGAGTTCCTCAAGCTCGGGAAGTTCCCGTGCGGCCATGTCCGGGTTTCCCATGAACCAGGCGACGACCGCCTGGTGATCTTCGGCTGCCCACTGCTGGTCGAGCTTGCGGAGCTGGTTCGCTGCGGTGCGGTTCGTGCGTGTCATGACTGACCTCTCCTCGCCGGGCCGCGTTACCGCGCCCGGCGGTGTTCCCGGGGCGGCGCTGGGCATTCCCGGAGGGCGAGCCGTGTGCTCTTCCCTCCCCTCCCATGCGTCAACTCGGCCGGAACGCGTCAACGACGCCTGAACCGCCTCGATTCACGTCGAGACATGAATCGTCAGAGTCACGTGGAGAGGACCCAGGGAGTAAGAGCAACGAACGACTGAAGGTGAGGAGAGAGAACGAGGAAAGACGGGCTGAAGGAGAGATGAGTGGAGAGGACAAGGGAAACGGAGGAAGGGAGAGTGACGGACACGAAGAGAGAAACGATGTAAGGCACGCCGGATCGACCGTGGCCCGCTTCACCGCCACCGAGGCGGGAATCGCCGTCGATAAGCTCGGCGTGGAGCAGCTGAAAGCCTGGGTCGCGGGCAGCGACCCAACCACCGGGGTGCATCGCGGCTACCAAATGCAGGGGCCCGACGCGGATCTCCTCTTCGATGCGACCGTGAACGCACCCAAAACGCTATCGCTCGCCTCAATGCTGGACCCGGAGATCGCGGCCGCGTTCGACGCCCTGCAGGAGCGGATCCGCGATCGCAGCATCGAGATGTGGCGCACCGAGCTCAATGCTCGCCGCGACGCACAAGGCCGCATCAGCATGGACCTCGCGTAGATCGAGGTCGTCGAGCTCAAGCACGCCCGGTCACGCTCCCTCGACCCCCACGCCCACACCCACTTGTGGCTCAACGCCCGTGTCCTCGGCCAGGATGGCCGCTGGTCAAACCTCGGCTCCCGGACAATGCTGCGCTTCCAGACGTTGGTCAACGCGGAAGGCCAGCTGGCCGCGGTCACGGACACGGAATGGGTAGCCACGCTCGCGGCCAAGGCCCGCTTCTTGTCGGAGTGGCAGGCTGACCACCCCGGACAGGAGCCGACGGTCAATGACCAGATGGCCATTGACCGGCGCGCGTGGGCGGTCGGACGGCCTGAGAAGCCGGACATGCTGTCCGAGGAGGACTGGGCGGAGAGCGTCCGCCGCGAGCTCACCGACCTCGACCCAGCCCTGCTGAAGCTGCGCAAGCCGGTCACTCCCCCGGTCACCGACCGGGCTGTCCGCGTATCCGCGTCGGACATTGACCGCGTGGCCAGGCTGGCCATCGCGGACGCCGACTCCCGGTCAACCTCTTCCAGCGGCCGGTTCTCGGACTTCACGCTGCGCGCGGGCGCGGTCCGCGCGGTGGCTCGAGTGGTGGCCACCGGCGACCGCGACGTGCTCGCGTCCACCGTGGACGCTGCGCTCGACCGGGCACGCGGCCGCCACCTCATCGACCTGGCCACGGACACCATAGACGTGCCGGGTGGGGTTGGCCGGTACATGCTGTCCGAGACGGCCACCCTGAAGCGCGACGTCGACGAGGGCATGAAGGCGCAAGCGAAGCGCGGGAAGAACGTGGCCACGGACGTCATCGAGAAGCTGGCCAGCAACCCGAAGGTTGGCGGGGAGTACGGCCTGGACGAGCAGCAGACGAAGGCGGCCTGCGCGATCGCGGGCTCCTCGCGCCAGGTCACGGTCATCGGCCCCGCGGGGGCGGGCAAGACGACCATGTTGAAAGTGGCCAGAGCGTCACTGTCCGGCCAGGGCCGAAAGGTGCTCATCGTCGCGCCGACGAAGAAAGCGTCGTCCGTGGCGGCACGCGAAACCGGCGCGGACGCGACCAGCCTGCACGCGCTGCTCTTCCAGTACGGGTTCCGATGGAGCCCGGACAAGGACACGGGACGGCCAGTCTGGCAGCGCCTGGCCATCGGCCAGAAAGACCCGGTGTCCAAGGACGGCCATGTTTACCGTGGGCCGAAGGACAAGGCCGTGGTTGATCGGAAGACGCGCATCGTCGTGGACGAGGCGGGCATGGTCGACCTGCACACCATGCACGCGCTGCTCCTGGTGACTGCCGAGACGGGCGCCGGAATCGCGCTCACCGGTGATCCCGCCCAGGTGAACCCCGTCGGCCACACGGGAGCGATGGCGCTCGGCCAGCGCTACGCCGACACTCACGTCGATCTCGAATCCGTGCACCGCTTCCGTACCGAAGAGGGCGAGACGGACACGGCCTACGCGAACCTGACGCTGCGGATGCGGTCCGGCGAGGATCCGGACACCGTGGCGCACGAGCTCGTGACCGGTGGCCACGTCCGGACAGCGGCCACCATGACCGAGCTACATGCGGCCATGCGTGACCGTTACCTGGAGCTGGCCGGACACAAGGACCGGGCCGCTCTGTGCGTGGCCACGAACGAGGAAACGGTCACCCTCAACGACCTCATCCAAGAACAGCGCATTGTCCGCGGACAGGTGACTGGCAAGGTGCTGGCCAGCACTAGGGACGGGTCGGTCATCTACGCGGGCGACGTCGTGCAGACCAGGCAGAACGACAGCGAACAGAACGTTGAGAACCGCCAGGTCTGGACCGTCCGGAAAAAGACGCCGACCGGGAAGCTGCTCCTCGAGTCCGTCGACCAGAAGGGGCTCACGACCATGGTCAACGCGGCCGACAAGCTCGCCCTCGCCTACGCGTCCACGATTCATGGCATCCAGGGCGAAACCGTGCACGGCGCCATCGTCGGCCCCGGCGTCGACGCCGCCGGCCTCTACGTTGGGCTCACCCGCGGGAAGCACGTCAACGAGGCGTTCCTCGTCGCGAGCGACGACGCGGCCGCGGAGCGGCAGCTCGTGGAGTCGCTGCGCCGCGGAGACCTCGAAGCCAGCCTGCACGACAACTACCGGGCGCTGCATCGTGAACTACGAATCTCGGCACGCGAAGGCGTGTTCGCGCCCACACATTGGCAGCAGCGACCCGCGGGGCATGTCCTCGACCTCGACGCTGCCGAGGCGCAGATCCTCCCCGCGCCCACGCACGCCGAGCTGCAGGCCATCAAGGACACTTCCGACCGCCTCGAAGGCGAGCTGCGGCAGCTCCGCCAGGCCCGCAACGACGCAAACTCGGACCCGCGCCGCGACGGGGGGGCACAAGTTGCGGACATCGAAGCGCTCCAGGTCCAGATGAATGAAGCACGCGGGCTCGAACGCGAAGCGTTTAAGGTCTCCGTGCCGGATTTGCGCAGGCTCGACGCGATCCAGGCCGAGCGTGTCACACGGACACAGCTCCTTGCACCCGATGTCGCGGGTCGAGAGCACGAGGAACGCGTGAGTCACGCGCGTCGCGATCGAAAGCGACGCCCTGTCGATGTGCACGCCCATCAGCTCGGAAGTGCAACACGCGAGCCTCACGAGCGCAGTGCCGTTGGCCCATCGCTCTGATCGGCCCTCAGCACAAACGCAGGATCCGTTTCCACAAGACACGTCCTGGCAGAAATCATGCGCTCCGAACCGGCGAACCGTGCTCAAGGCAGGCGCGCGGGCTGTGCCGACGATCCTGTTCGCTGCGGCAACGCTGCCGGACGCCGCATCCCGGCCGCACCCGAACATCAGCAACGCAGCGAGTCAGAGGGCCCCGGTGAGCAGCACCGCGCTGCGGCCAGCTGGCTCGCCACCGTTTGCCGACCAGTACTGCGGCACGGCCATGGTGATGTCTACGAACGACGGCAACAGCCCATGTGTTGAGGACCGAGCCTATGTCGGACGTTCAGACCCCCGTCATGACATCAGAGCCCGCCCGGAGCCTCGTCGGGCGCGCCACACGTCCGACGCGGATGCGTTCGATCCAGGCCCCAGCCGACAAAAAGCATCATCTCAGGCAGTGAGGGTGCGCGAAATTCCCCCTTTGTCCAGGTATCCAGGGATCACTTCTCCTCATGTAAAAAGTCTGGTACAAACGAATCGTGCGCAAATTCGCCGTTCCACTGCTCGGGTCCGCTCTGATCGTGCTCACGAGCGCCTGCTCACCTGGGGCGGGTAACGAATCATCCGAATCTGTGGCAGGCCTCTGGGCTTCACCCGAAGAGGAAGAATTCAGCGCCTTGGCCAACCCGAAGGGAACTCTCACCCGAGATGACTCTGGCTGCTGGGGCCTGGCGGTTGAGAGCGGAGCAGGGTCGAATTTCTACGTCGCCCGCTTCCCGTACGAGACTCATCTCACGTCGGATCAGGCAGGGGTCGAGCTTCCCGACGGGAGGGTGTTCTCCGAGGGTGATCTCGTCGACGGTACCGGCGGGTTCGCTTCTGGGAGTACCCGCGAGGAATTGATCGGACTACCGGAGATCTGCTCGCCAGATCAGGTTGTCTTCCTGAGTCAGATCGACTGAATCTTCGCTAACATTTTGCTTGCCATTTGCGCGAACCTGTCTGTAAGTTCAGAAAAGTGGTGGCAAGGGCCACAGCTAGGGAACCTGACAGGGGACAATATGAATAGAAGAAATCCAATGGGGATTTCCACCCTAACGCTGGCGATATCCGGAGTGGCGGGCCTGTTGCTCATCGGGCTTCCAGCGCTTCCAGCTGTGGCAGCGCCGGAGGAGGATTCAAAAACCAGCTACGATGCTGTCGAACCGATGGACTCCACGAACCTCAAGCTCGTTGAGGGCCTGGACGCCCAGGGAGAGTGCCTCTTCCGCTCGGCTGTCTACCCGGCTGGTGGCATCGGTTATGAGGACAGTTCGCTGCCGTACGACGAATATTCAGAGGTTGATGCCGCGTTCCTCACCGTTCGCGCGCAGGCTCTGCGTGCTCACCCTAACGAGTTCATGGATCTGTACGCAGATCCAAGCGACCCAACTCAACGTACCGGAGTCCTCGTCGCAACTCAGGACTGGAAGATCGCTCCAGAAAGCACCCTTGAGGCGCTGTCTCGGAACGACTCCAAGCTTCGTGAGGCACTCGACATCTTGGACAAAGAAGGCATCGAGATACGCGTCGAGAACAAAACGGCCTTAAGTGTCAACCAGGTCTGCCAGACGCAGGATTCGTTCTTCAAACTGACGAACTCCGCAGGGAAACCCCTCAACCTGGCACTGTTGCCAGATCCTCCCACCGGCCAGCTGCAAGTACTGGTGGGCAAGAGCGACGTTGAAATCGTCACGCGTCATGCCGAACAGTTCGGGAAACTGGTCCGAGTCGAAACCGAAGGTGAGGGTGTCGAGGCTGCTGGACGCTACAACGACTCTGCACCATGGAACGGCGGCAACAGGACGGAAGCCTGCTCCAATGCGTTCCGCGTGAACACCACTGGCACCGTCACCGCGGCTCATTGCTCGCAAGGTGTAATCGACCACGCTGACGGCGCAGGTGGCTATATGGGTACCACCACGAGCTCACTCAAGTCAGCCAAGGTTGACGCAATGGTGATCAAAGGAAGTAGCTACTCGCGCAACGTATGGATGGGCGGTGTCCTGACCAGTAGCGCGCTCCCGGCATACGGTCTCTACCCTGCAAACTCCATTCAGCTGGGCAACCAAGTGCTCGTTTCCGGATCAAAGAGTGGCCAGGCCACGCTCAGCTACGTAGGCATGGCTGGTGGTTGCCTCACCTACGACGGCACTCAGTACTGCCAGATTCAGCGCTTCTGGGCACAGCCTGGGAAGTTCATCAAGGGCGATAGCGGTGGTCCAGTTGCTGCCTACGACCCTGCAAACGGACGAATAATCCCGCTCGGAATCGTTGCGGCCATCCCACTGGGGGTGGACGTGATGACGACAGCACACAGCGCCTACGTGACACGACTCGAGGCTGCAGCGTATCTCTGGGGCGGCTCTACGTTCGGCTGATTCCAAAGCGTAGTCTCTGAACGCGGAGCATCGACGCAGCGAGCGAGCATGTTGTATGCAACCAACGTGGATCAACACAGCACGCTTCCAGCAGGCGCGACCCGACGACAACGCGGCCCCGAAACCATGATGGTTCCGGGGCCGCGTGTGGTTGTGCGACAGCACTTGCGAACGCGCCACCGGCACGTGCGCGCGCACAACGTCTACATGGACGGTCCCGCCTGCTCAGGGAGCGGCGCGACTGCCTGGGTCCGCACATCGTTCGTGAAGCGGATTCCCCTCGACGCCTGGGCCAGCTTGTCGAGGTCGAGAGGTCGCGTCGCTCGGTACAGCTCCGCGGCCCGCGCAAACGGCGCACGGAGCACATCACGGAGGCGGTCCGATTCGGCCTCGTCCTGACGTAGCAGCCTGTTTCCCATGGCGATGCCACGCGCTGGCATGTTCAGCTCGAACTGGAGCATCCCGTACCCCCCGCGCGTTGCGCAGCGTTTCCTGCTGAGATGCTTCTCGCCGCTCGATGAGATCGTTGTTCTGGACCAGCGCGAGCCGCGAAATGCTGGTCTTGTGCGCGTACGCACGGAACTCTTGCGACAGGGCTCTCATGGTGGCGGTGACGGGTGCGACTTCCGGCACCCGAGAGACAAGGTAGGCCGCGAATCCTCCTCGCGCGCGTTCCTCCTGCATCACATGCGCGTAGGCCGACCAGGGTGTTCCCTCGGGGTGGTCGCGGCCGCTCGAGAAGCGGACGAGCCCGTCGAGGTCCGAGCACTGATACGTGTCGAGTTGGCGTAGGAACCGCACGCTGAGCAGCTCCGCTTGGTACTCAAAGTCGAAGTCTGTGAGCACGAATGCCTGCTTCTCGCGCCTGCCGATCGAGTGGGCCCCGGGGCACGGCCGTGCTGGGTTGGCGGGTGGCAGAGTGTGCAGGGTCCGCTCGCCGTGCGTGAATTGCTCGATGCGGAGCTCGTGGCGCAGATGCAGCAGTTGCTCAGTGGGCATGCCACCTTCGCGCACCGACTGCCGAAGCTGCACAGGGAGCGCTTTTCGTGACGGGTCGTGCCTCGGGTATCGCGACTCGAGCCAGATGGGAACTGCGAGGCGCAGTGCGCGGCGTCCCGCGCCGCGCTTCACATCCGTGAGATCTCCCGTCTGACCTCTGCGCGCAACGTACTCGACGGCATGCGCCCGCATCTCGCGGGTCGCGCTCCACGCGACGTGATGCAAAAACGTGTCCTGGTCCTCGACCTGGTCGAATCCGTCGACGCCAGGGCCGTCGGTGAAGTGGCTGCGAACTGTGCGTTCGACGACGGCGTTGGCTTTGATGATCATGCGCGTCTCTCTCAGAGGCCTGGGCCGGTGGCGGCCGCGGACGATGCTGGACGCGGCATGCTTGCTGTCGCGTGGATGTCGTTGGGTCTGGCCGTGCTGCGCGCGTAGGCGTCGGCGCGGAACACGTCACGCGCGTAGTCGACTGCAGCTCGTTCCCAGTACTCGTCCCGCTCATCGTTGTCGAGGTGACCGTGGTGGTCCCCGAAGGTGGGCGTTTGAGGACGCTGGCTGGGGGACGTGAAGGTGTTCCCGTCGATTTCCTCCTTGATCGATTCCAGGAGTTTTGCTGTGGAAAGGTGCTGGTGATCAGCTCCCGGCGCGACGTGCTCGTACCGGATCAAGTCGCGCAGCTGCTCCACGCGTTCTGGGCGGATCGTTTGCAGCACGGACACGGCAGCTCTCGTTGCGGGATCCGCGTCGCGCTGGAAGGTCTGCACGGTGTATTCCGTCGCGTATCTCATCGGTGAGACGGACGACGACGCGCCGTTGTGTTCGAGCGCTGACCAGCAGGGAGAAGGGTGGGCCTTCCTGGGCGATTCTCAAACAGCCGTCCCGCGCTCGCAACGCTGATTCGCCGTGTCCTCAGGGGGCCTCACGCGCGGCACCCTCGTTCACGGGAGCTTGAGAGGAGCGATTCGCGTGGTCGGGTGGCGAAAAATCGAGCTCAGTCTCAAACAAGATTGCGCCCGTCGAAGCGAGCTGAGCTGGTCGCGGACTACGAAGCTGGGTTGCCGGTTAAGGCGATAGGCGAGAAGTACGGTGTGCACCGCAGCACGATCCCGATGGTCGTTCGACGGGCGGGCGTAGCCGTTCGAGCAGCGGGCCTGGATGCCGATCAAAGTGTGCGAGCGTCATCCCTCTACAAGAGCGGGATGACGCTCGCACAGACCGCTCGGCACCTGGGCATCGGTGATGATGCGGTGCGCCAGGCAGTGCTGGACGAGGGCGGTCAGATTCGGCCTCGGGGCCGTCGTCCGAATCGTTCTGCTTGACGTCGCTCGAGGAGTCGCCTGCTGCCGAGTTACCACCGTCGTGGTTCCCAGAGCGACTTGTCATCAACACGCTCCTCTTCGATTCTGTCAGCAGCCAGTCGACTCACATCCTCGTAGAACGAACGAACACGCGAGTTCATGGGGTGCCGTTGCGCGAGGGCCTGAGCCCCGTCGCGAAGGGCGATCTCGTCAGGATCGTCGACGCCGATTGTGCGTGAGCGCGTGCCGTAAACCGCAGGGCCGTGCAGACCTCGGATAAGCGCTCGCGCCGTACCCTCGTCCACATTTCCGACGGCTGCCAAGGCTGCATCAACGAAGTCTGGGTGCTCCAAGACGAAGTGCCGATGCGCATGCTGCAAAAGGTCCGCCGCGAGTCGAATCCGTGCACTGTCTTCGGAACGGATCAGATCCAGCAATACCATGAGCGCTTCAGCATCGAGCCGACCCGCGATCTGCTCGAACAGAGCCGAGCCGAGCGAGGCGCGCTTCCAGCTGTCAGTTTCCAAGAGCCATTCGACCAGTTCGCTGAGTGCTTTTGAGAAGAAGCCGGACTCGCGAAATGCGAGTGGCTCGCCCCATGAATGCGGGAGCGCTTGGTACCCGCTGTCCGCACTTTCCTCCATTTCCAGCCGGTCCATAAGAAACCGCATGCCGCGTGATGCATCCATCCGGATCTCCGTGTTGAGCAGTCGTGCAAAGTCGTAGCCATCCAGTGAAGGAGTTCGGACGAAACGATCGAGAAGAGCATCCCTGTCTGCGTCCACCAAGCCAGACCATTCCACGATGCGTCCGTCGACAAGTAGTTCGGCTACGGCCTCGGCGAGGCTCGAATCGAGATCGACGGGCGCCGAGCGCAACAAGTCCAATACGAGGCTGTGGTCTTGAGGCTCCCACCAACGCGCGGCGCTCAGTAGCTGAGTGGAAAGAACGAGGTCATTACGTGCGGCGAGGTCGCGGAGAATCTGCTCACGTTGACCCCCGATTGCTTCGCCGCGAACACTCGTTACCGCTGCCGCAACTAGGTGAGCGCCTCGCTGATCCATGTCTGCGAGTGCACGTGCAGCGCGACCGGCGAGCGGGTCGTCCTTGGCGAACAGGGTAATCATCGCGACCCGCTGGGTGGCCATCACAGCGTCATCGCCGACTGTAATGTCAGTGAGCGCTGCTTGAGCTACACCTGGTCGTGTTTCAAAGAGTCGGAGTAGAAGGTGATCCGGGGCCAGAAAGCTACCGGAAGCCGCATGCTCGCTTCGCATCAGCTCATGCACTCGATCCAGGACTTGCTGATCATCGTAGGAGATTGACCACTCAGCTACAACACTGTCAATCATGAGTTGGGACACCTCAAGCGACCTCTCGTACCGGCTTGCTGGTTGTCCCGAGTCGTCGTCGTCATCGTCGTCTTCGTCGACTGCCCACCCCGCACGCAGAAGGCGCGTGACCTGGTAGTCCGTGTCGACAACGAGACGACGGCGAGTCTCCCGGGCGGCGCCCTTCCGCGCACCGTGGCCATACTTCGCTTGCCACTTGAGTGCACGGTAGGCGGATAGTCGCACGCTCGGTGGGATCGAGGGGTCTGAGATAACGTCTCCGAGAAGTTCAAACGCTGTCTCTAGCTCAGTCGTCATCTCCTCATCGCGGCCCGCGGAGCGAATGACTTCTTCGAGCACTGAAACTGCGCCCAGCGCCGTTGCGGAATCAGACCTGAGTTGCCCTGCGGCGAGCTCGATGACTCGAAGGCGGAGCGTAGCAACGACGTCCATATTGATGGACCGACGAGACAACTCGATCGACGGACCTTTCGAGCGCGTGAATGTTACTTCGTCAGCGAGCGCGGGTTTGAGCAGAGATAACAGCTTTGGTCGGTGGGTCGTAGAACTTTCATTTTCCAGCCACTTGCCAACGATCTCGACATACTGTTCATTCAGACGCAGGTGCCGGTGTTGCTGGAACTCGCCTAGTTCGCGCAGCACCCGGAAGGCGTGCTCAGGGTTCTGGTTCTCTGGCCGTGCATCGCCCTGGCTGATGGTCAACAGAAGTTCCATGGCGTGTTCGAGGTGATCAGGGTGGTAGGAGGCGTTACGAATGAGCCCAGTAAGCTCTCGATTTGTCGACGTTGCGGTGACATATCCCTCACCACCCCATAGGCGAGAAAGGGGATCGTCCTCGTCTGGCGCCGGGTTATCAACGATCAACTGCGCGAGGTGCATGGCTCGATCCGGGTACACAGCGGCAACCGCTTCGACGCCGTGCACTAGGCTCTTGCGGCCGGTATTGCTGAGTTGTAGTACAGACTGGGTCAACCTCTCCCAGAGCGAGTCCGCGAGCTGTGATTCAGACATCCCCCTTCGATACCAATCAATCAAACTGATATTTCGAATGGCATTCGTTAGCGCATCGTCACGAACGAACTGCGCGACTTGCATCGACCACTTCGTGTCGAGGCCTGACCGAGAGATGAGTGCGCGTTCGAGTATCGCTTCGCTGAGCAAATCTGGCACAACGCGGACCGACTGCCCACGTCGCATGATGACTCCAATGTCTTCTAGGTCATCGACGGACTGCAGGACAACACGTTCAGATTGCCCGCTCAGCACGGTGAGCGCGTCGAGAAAGTCGGACTGATCTAGTCGTGCAGGTTGCACGGTGGCGATCGCATCGAGGACAGCTCGGCGAGCCTCACCGTTCGTACCGCGGGTCACGACATCGGCAAAGTGAACTAGGACCTCTTCTCGAAGCTGGGGGTTCCCTGCCAGTGCATCCGAACGGAGGTGGCCCTCTCGGATAAGATGCGCGCCGACCACAATGATAAGAGGACAGTCGTAGCCAGCCCGTCCGAGCAACTCAACGACCTGATCAGAGCCGGCCTCTCCGAGCGCAACGCGGGCCAGCTTCTCGGCTTCCGGAATCGACAACTCCGTGACGCTGACCCTCACCTCCTTCGCGGTCAGCGGCGTCATCGACAGCGCCGTTAGCAGCTCGGGCTCGGCCTTGGGTCGCACCGAGAAGACGATGTTGGCGTCGGGTCGAGCGTTGCGAATGCCTGACACAAGACTCATGACATTCGTGTCCAAGCTCAGTGCATCGTCAAGCACGATGACGGGAGCCCCGCTCGGGAGCATCTCGAACATGTCGGGAGTGATCGGACCACGCGACGCGAAGCGGATCTCACGGTCAGACTCGGTGCGCGCAAGCTCGACGAGGAGGCGTGTCTTGCCGATGCCTCCCCGTCCAACCACGAACACGGTTGGCTGATGGTCAGCGATCAGTCGCGTCAGCCGATCGATCTCGTCGTCGCGACCTACTAGATCGAATCGGCGATCATATCCGAGCCTTCCCGCAAGGGCAGGCTCATACTCGTCCACCTTTAGCCAGGGCGACGGTGCCGCGACACCAAGAAACTCTTCACGCAGTCTCGGGAAATACGCGTCGATGAGAACGAGCTGCTTCTCAGCGGGGAGGTCTCTAACATGGGCCGCAATATCCTCGCCGTCCCACAGCGCCCATCCGGGGTGGTCTGCTACCTTGAGCCGCGCATTTGGTGTTGCGGTAGGCCGACTCAGCGCGATAAGTCCCGAGTTGATCCGAGCCTCGCGCATTACCGCGTCGATCGCAGCTTGGACATCCGCCGGGCCAAACACTTTCTCGTGTTTGCACTGAATGCCTACCCGTTGCCCATCTCCGGTCGCGAAGACGTCAACGCCGTATTGCTTGTATCCGGTCGATCCGTTCCGGGTAACCTCCCAGTCGGGATGCAGTCCGCGATACAAGTCGCGGACAAATGCCTCGAACGCGTCGTCGCTTAGTTGTGCGAAGGGCAGCAGGCGAAGGCGCGGCTGGCTGGGGATGATGCTCGCATCTTCGTACTCGCCAGCAACTCGAACGGCAACAATGTCGAGCTCAAGCAGTGAGCAGAGCTGCGGTAGCTGATTCACCCGCGGACGTGATCCTCCTCGTTCCCAAGTGCTAACCGCTTGCTGTCGCAGCCCGACGTGCCGCGCCACGGCGGCCTGGTCCAGCCCCTTCGCCTCACGGGCAGTGCGCAAAAGAGCGGCCAGCACTGGATATCGCATGTGGAGATGATACACGCATTAAATGCGTGTACACGTCACCTCGGGCCACTGCGATGCAGCAAGTCACAGAGGGCCGTGGCGACGTACTTAGCACCCTGCGGACAGATCCGCCCGCTGGTTTGAACATCGTTGTTTAGGTCTAACGATGTGGACCTTCCCAAGCGATTCTCAAACAGCCGCCCGGCGCTGAAATCGCTGATTCGCCGCGTTCTCAAGGGCTCTGAGGAGCGTGGGCCGCGCAGCCGGGCCCCGGAACGGCGCGATATGCGGGGTTTGGTCGCGAAAAATCCGGCGAAGTCTCAAACACGATTGACCCCGAGCGGCGGGCTGAGATGGTCGCGGACTATGTGGCGGGGACGCCGGTTCGGACGATCGCTACGAAGTACGGTGCGCATCGCGGCACCATCTCGACGTTGGTTCGTCGCGCGGGTGCAGCGGTGCGAGTCGCGGGCCTTGATGCGAAGGAAAGCAAACTGGCGTCATCACTATACGAGAACGGGATGACGCTCGCGCAGGTTGCCGCGCCGATGGGCGTCAGCGACGAGGCGGTGCGCCAGGCGGTACTCAATCAGGGCGGGCAGATTCGCCCAAAGGGTCGCCGTCCTCGTCGCTAGACGCTTCTCGGGATGCGGAGCGGATTTGCGCATCGTTGAGCATCAACGTCGGTCGTTCTGCCTCGGATTAGGGCAGTTCAAATAGTTGTGGGGCAGCATGGGGATCGATATCCCATTCCAATGCCATGAGGCGCACCGCGCCCAAAGCGATCGTGAGTTCCGTCTGCTCGCCCTGCGTCGCCATCCGGAACATCTGGCTAGCGATGTTGCCGCCAACGGAATCGCCAGACTCCTCACCCGTCAGCTCCGTTTCAAGGGCGTCCAAGAACAGGTCGATCTGCTCGGTTACCGCGTCTTCTGGTGCTCGCGTAAGAATCCCCCTTGATCGAGCGATTCCTTGTTTCGCATCGTCCAGAACCTGGACAACAGCGCTGTGTGCTCGCTGCAATTCAGGAAGCGCCAAGACCCCTGACGCGACCTGAACCGAAGCGACCGTCGCGTCGAGCGCCTCGGTCAGGGGGATGTCGTGCGGTTGGGGAAGATCGGCTGCCCAAGGTCCAAGCGTCCCAGTTGGCAACAACGAAGCGATCAGTGACATGGTGAGCGATTCGACCGGCCTTCCTTTACGGATCGGGACAAGCACGAACTTCTCTCCAGGCCGTCCTGCCATCTGGAGAGCACCAACAATCTCTTCAAGCGCGTTGCCCCAGGTCACAAGCGACGGTACGTCGAGAGCTATCAGTCGCTCCGGGACAAGTTGATATCGGTCGCTCTTGGGCATGTGGACACGGAACTGCCAACCGGTGCCCGTACCGACTTGTTCCAGTTCAGATTTCCGAGCTTGTAGCCTCCGCCTTGTAAGGCTTCGGGCAGCATCGGCTGCTCTGCCGAGTGCGCCCTCGCGCCGTCCGGCGCGCGCCGCACGCACGAGAGCCACGTTCGCAGATGAGTCTGCGGCAAGCGCGGCAACGACAGCGAGGAGCCGATGTAGATCGGTTTCCAGCGATCTAAGGCTGTCCGGGAACGTGTCGTAGCCCAGCAGATGCCACGGCTCTTCCTGTGCGCGGTGGAGTGACTTCGCGATCACATGGTCGCTGAGGTGCGCTGCGAGCGCCGCGGGGTTGTCCAGCTTCGTGAGTCGCGGGAACACATTGCCGGTGAGGTCCGTCAGGAGGCCCGAGAGCGGATCTGCGGTCAAGGATGCAGGCCCTTGATCCCCATTGACGTCAAGCACCTGGGGACGTCCGTTGAGGCGCGGACCGATCTGGTTGGCGTCTTCGCCAAGAGTGTTGATTTGCTCCGTAAGCTGATTGGTGTCGATGCCTCGCACATCCGCAGCAGTGAATGCGTTTCCGACTACGCGTGTAAGTCGGGAGGCGGACTCGATGAGGGGAAGTGCGGCTGAGAGACGTTCTGTATCGGTAACCCCGAGGACCGCGTTGGTCACTCGCATGCGTTCTTGATTCCAAGCCACCGTTAGTTCAGAGTGGTCGTACTCTCGGCGGAGATTAGTGGAACCAAAATGATACTCGCCTATTTGGTAGTCGTGACCTCCGGGAAGTACCAACTTGACGTCAACGTGCGTGGTTCTGGGAAAGCAACGCAGGAGGAGTCGTCCGAGCGCGATCACTCGATCGTGCGGATCGCCATGAATGGCATCGGAGGCATGAAGGACACGAGCGTAGGCGACCGCTTCACCGCCGGATTCATCGATGCGGAGATCGACTATCCACGGGTCACTATCCCTGATCTTGGCACCGATCGCGGACTCTCCACCGGATGAGTGGATAAGGGACCTAGCGAGGTCGGGATCTAGGGCGTTCGCCGTCGTCAGGATGTTTGCGACTTGTGTGATCGACGCGCGTTGAATCGCATCGCTGAGAGGACTGGAGTTCCGAAGCGCGGACTGAAAATCGGCGGTGAAGTCAACCGAGCTACCTTGGAACTCGAACAGTAGCTCATTCGCGAGGTCGACATCGTCTGCTGCGACAAACACTTCGGCGAGTCGCCGAGCACCGATCGCTGCGATCAGCGCTGATCCTCGCGAAGATTCGGGCGATGCGGCCATGTCCGCGACGGCGTGGTTGAACTCCTCTGGAAAAAAGTCAAGAAGAACAGTGCCGGTAATGGCACAGAGCTGAGCAACAGGTTGATTCGCGGGAGGGACGCCGTGTCGTACGGCTATGTCAGTCCACTTAACCGCCCGTTCGTAGAAGTCGTAGAGGCGCAGCCCTCGCAGATACGCGGCCAGCTTCATGAGGTCGCTGGATTCGCGTAGGGCGGAGTCGTGAATCAGATGGTCCAGTTCTGGCTCGTCCCTAAGCGCATTGGGGACGAACCGCCTGACTTGTTCAGGTGCGAGAACAGGGAGGAGACGACTGATCGTGTGGTCAAGAGTTGGAGGCGGTTGGTTGTGGATAGCGCGGGAAATGGCGGTCGATCGCAGTTGATGCACTCCGGATATCGTTCCGTTGCGCTCGACCAGCAGATGCTCTTCCGCCAAGCGAGCGAGCGGTTCCCGGAGTTCGAGCTGAGTCACTCCGCAGGCTTCCGCGATTTTGTTGACGGGTAGCGTGGCCGACCAGCGGTCCGCAGTCGCGGAAAGGCTCAACAGGTCGAGTTCGACGTTTCTCTGTTCAGAGATGCGACGGCGCACCTGGTCACCGACCACAGCGCTTAGTCGTTCTCCACGAGTGAGCAAGTGCGTGAACTCGAGGGTGAGCCCTCCGGACTGTTCGAACGCTTCTCTCCAGTGGGGCGAGTCTGTTGCGTTTCGGTCATGCAGACCCTCGAAGATCGCCTCGGCGGCGGGCTCGTCCAACGCCACGGTGATTGTGGCACAGCCCGATAGGTCTCCAAGCGAGATGAGGTCTTCGTGCCGGGCAGTCGAAATGACGAAAAGGCCTGGTATCGCAGCGGCTTCCTCACGTAGCTGAGACCATCCACTGAATTGCGCTGCGCCAGCGGCGTCGATGAGGAGACCGATGGGGTTCGCATCGGAAACCCGGTACGAACGACACAGCCTCAGTACCTCAGGGACGTCTTGGGAGGACAACCGGTTCACGCGAAACCACAAGACGCCCGGGAGGGCATGCGGGATTGACCACAGCAGAGCGCTCTTGCCCACACCAGATGGTCCGGTCAAGATAACGGATGTGGTCTCCTGTATTCCAGTTACCGCTTCACCGATGAGGTCGGAGCGGGGCACGACTAGGCCTGCCGCAACATGTCCTGGCTGTGTCGCTACACCCTCATAGAAGCGATCATCGTGAAGCTCTTCGGTGAGCGAAACAGGCGAACAGAGGCCGCGGGTGATCGCCGCTTCGAGCGCATCGAGGTCAACTTGTTCTATGAAGTTCTGGCTCCGATTTACTAGCTCATTTCGGTCGAGAGACTGCCTGTTGGCGTAATCGACTGGCGCGTTGGATCGGGCTGTCTCGGCCGTGATGGTGCGGAGTTCACGTGCCAGGTAGTCAAGGACTGATGGCCGTAATTTTTGAAAAGTCGCTCCCAGCAACGTTCTGCTGCTCTCATCCAGATAAGACCAGGAGGCTCCGAATACAGCTGTGCGATCAAACAGCTCGTGAATGTCGCTCTCACCGAGGCCGCGCTTTTTCGCTGCGGCAGCGATACTCTCTCTCAGTCTCGAATTCTGTCCGAGCGACTCGCGGAGCGGTTTATCAAACTCCCCAAGGTCGGTTTCTCCTTCAACGCCACGCTCGAAAACGACGGTGAGACTGTCCAAATCACCGTCACGTTTACGGTGACGGAGCCAGGCGTCAACGACATCAACACTTGCCTTCCCCGCAGGGAATACGCCCAAGTGCTCACCTCTCGATTTCACCTGAACGTGCCGCGGGGCTTCGGACTCAATCGTGATATCTTCGAGCCCCTCAGGAACGAGTGCTTCGGCTTCAAGATCGCTAGCGATCAGTCGAGCAGCAAGCCAAGCCGCGACCGTGTGCTGGAAATCAAAACCTCTGCTCGCCCAAGCTCCGCTTCTCGTTCCGCTCCATTCATCAATGAGGCGAGCTGAATCATCCGGTTCGGCAAGCACCGTAGTGGCCGCTAAGGGAGAGACAGCGCGTGAGCGGCGCGTCTGCTGTCCTCGCTTCCCACGCTTCGATTGATTCGACTTCTTCTTGGCCACCACCTAATCCTCCCAGACACCGCCGACCTAACCGTGCGCTGCCGCTCGCTCCCGGAATCGGATGGATGCGCGCTTCTACGTGAGGATGACGTACATCACTTGACGCTCGCTGTCTCCTCCTGAGTGGTCGAGACCAAACGCCTGGCGCGGCTGCGTTCGATGGCTTCCAGAAGACGAACGCGCACCAGCAACGACATGCTGACGGGTCCCATGATGATGAACTTCATCGTGTTCCACAGGCAGAGGAGGACGAGGAGGTTGAGCCATCCGGGTCCGCCGTCTGCGATGAGGGTGGTGAAGGTGCTCGCGGCGAGTAGATAGGGCACGGCGAGGAGCATCGCGGGTATGCCCCATTTGAGTCCTCGGCGGGTGCGGATGGCGTCGAGGAGGATGTTGGTGGGCATGTAGCGGCGCAGGAATGCGCGGGTGTGGACGCTGAGGGTCCAGAGCTGGCGGATCATGATGGGGTTTCCTCTCACATGCACGACGGATCGTCTGAGGCGGTGCGTGTGTGAGTGGCCTTGCGGCCTGCCCCGAGGAGCGTCATATCAAGGAGAAATCCGCCTCATCACCAGGGTACGACGCGCCGGCGACATTCGGAAGGGCAACCGGTCACAGGCCCCGGCTCGCACCTTCACGCCGCGCCGTACGCGACGGCTCATTCTGACCGTCGCTGCTGGCCAGGTCGCGGAGCCTCGCGAGAGCGGCTTTCGCTCGTGCCGCGTCTATCTTCTGCGCATCGCTATCGGGCGCGGAGCCGAGCGGCGTGCGCATGGTGATGCCGTAACGGTCGCGATACGCGGCGACCGTTCGCGCTTGCCGTTTCCACGCTGCCGCGGCTCTCGGTTCGGCGGGTGTGTCTCCGAGCGCGAGCACCCATTCCTGCCGTTCGGCGATGGCCTGATCGAAGACGGCTTCGGCACGCTTCTGTATCAACTCACGCCGCTCCGCGAGGGCCTTCCGCATCTCCGCGCTCATCGGCCCCGCCGCTTCGGGGATGAGTCCGGCGATCAGACGAGGCGCCTTGCGGGTACGCCCAGACTCCACCGGCCTCGCGGTCGCGCGGGCGAGGCGGTGGTGGAGGACGGAGGCGATGTCAGGAGCAGGACCGTATCGCGAGGCGGCTTGTGTTCCTCGACGCGCAGATCGACGCGGGGCAGATCGAGTACGACCAGGCCAAGGCGCACCTCGAAGACTGCCTCGCTCTGGCCGGTGACATGCACGCGATCTACATGAGCATTGACGACTCACTCCGACGCATCTGCAACCAAGCGTTCTTCGAGCGCATCCACGTCTACGAGATCGAGAACGCCGACATTGTGAGGGCTGAGCACGGCGAGCCGTTCGATGCGCTGCTCGATCCGAGTCTCCACGCGGCAGCGCTGGCCTATCAGGCCAGCGTGCGCGCGGGGGAGGATGTAAAACCTGCGGACGTCGCAAGTTTGAACATCGACTACTGGGTGGGCCCGGTGGGGCTCGAACCCACGACCCGCGGATTAAAAGTCCGATGCTCTGCCAACTGAGCTACAGGCCCCACAGTCACCTGGCGTGCGGCGACCGTGGGAAATCCTATCGCGAAACCTGACCTCACCTCTGCTCAAGCGGCCCATCTTGTCGGCGGCGGGGGTCATACTCTCGTCATGGTAGAAGCGAAGACGAAGCCGTCGGACGTGTCCCCCGATCTCCTCATCGATCAGGCAGAACCTTCGGGGCGCCGCGAGGATGCGCGCGTTCTGAAGGAGATCATGGATCGGGTCACGGGCGAGGAGGCAGTCGTGTGGGGCCCGACGATGATCGGCTACGGCAGCTATCGCTACACGTACGAGAGCGGCCACTCCGGCGAGGCGATGATCCTCGGCTTCGCCCCGCGCAAAGCATCGATGTCGATCTACGGACTCCAGACGTGGGCCCCGGAGGAGCTCCTCGAACAGCTCGGCAAGACGAAGCTCGGCAGAGACTGCATCTGGGTGGGGCGGTTCTCGTCGCTCAATCTCGAGGTACTCGAAGAACTGGTTCGACTCGCCTGGTCGCGGAGGAAGGAACTGCAAGCAATGTTCCCGGGGGATGCCTGAGCGAGAGCACCCCGATGGCCCGCTCGAGCGGCCCGACCCCGAGGTAGCGCCGCCAAAGGGTCGCAAACAGCATGCACACGACCACGATGGCCACCATCGTGAGCAGGCCCTGCGGTTGCCGATAGACGAGCCCGGGGCCCGCGAGCCAGTTCTCTTCACGAAGGAGCAGCTGCGACCAGATCGCCGTGAGGATGAGCACGTGCAGGCAGTAGACCGTGAACGCCATGGTGCCCATGTCGGCCAGCGGCCTCGTCAGGCGAGCGAACCAGGTGCGCATCCGCTCGCCCGAGAAATCTCCGAGGAGCTGGATACCCGCGTAGGCGAGCAGCGCGAGCCCGAGATCGCGGGCCTCGTCGCCGTAGGAACCGGACAGGGTGGCTCCGGTCGCCATCTCCTCCCACCGTCGGACGAGCAGCGACACACCGAGGAGCACCGCCCCGCCACCGAACGCCCACGCCGTTCGGCTTCGGTTGCCGAGCTGCCAGCGGGCCAGGAGGAATCCGATCAGCAGCATCGGCAGCAGATTCGTGAGGCGGTCCGCCGACCCGAGGACCGTCCAGTTGAGCAGGAGCGCGGTCGGGTCGAACATCGACGACGGCGCGAACGCGGGCGTCAGCGCCCAGGCCCGGGCTGCCTCGTTCACGAGGGGCGCCAGCGCGAGGAAGAGCAGCGCAGCCCCGGCCGACCAGGCCGCCGGCAAGAAGAGGAACGGCGTCGCCACGAGCATCATGATGCCCAGGCAATCCAAGACGATGAGCACGCCGGAGAAGTTGATGCTCAGCAGCAGCCCCACGAAGATGAGCACGATCGCCTTGATGACCCACGAGAGCGCGAAGAAGCTCTTCCGTCGCGACTCCCACCGCGCCGCATCCCGCAACTGGTAGCCGGCCGTCACGCCGATGACCAACGCGAACAACGGCGACGCGGCGTCGTTCAGGAACTGGAAGAGCACCTGCAGCGCCCGCGGTTCACGGGCGTCCAAGAACACGACCGTGTGGGCGATGATCATGGCGAAGATCGCGAAGCCGCGCATCACATCGGGGGAATTCAGGCGCATGCGTCGATTTCGACGGCCTGCGCCACCGGCCAAGCTCGATGAGGCGAGGCGCCGCCCGCGGGCGATAATGAACGAGTGCTTCCTACCTTCGTGATCTTCCCCGCGCTGATCGCCTGCGTCCTCATCGCAAGCGGCGCACTGAAGCTCCCCCAGCGCTCCCGCACCTTGCAGTCCTTCGTCGCGTTCGGCGTCCCCGCCCCGCTCCGGAAGCCGTGGGCCGCAGTCACCTTGCCGGTGGGAGAGATCATCCTCGGAGCCGCACTGCTGCTCCTCAGCGGACCGGCCTACCTGATCGTCGCCACCCTCGCCGCCGCCCTCATGGCGACCTACCTGGCCGTGGTCGCACGCAGCGTCGCCAAGCGACAGGCCGTCGACTGCAACTGCTTCGGAGCGCTCAGCACCGCGCCGGTCAGCCAGATGACGATCTGGCGGAACGCGGGTCTCACGCTCGCAGCGCTCCTCGCGATATTCCTCCCGGGCATGGCGCTCGGAGTACCGACCCAGCTCGCGTTCTTCTCGGCCGACGACTGGCTGTGGCTCACCGCGACTGCAGCCGTCGCGCTCGTCGGCATCGTCGCCGCTCTCGTGAAGCCATCCGTATCCGCGCCGACGACGACTCGCGACGCGACGGCTGGGCAGGACTTCGAACTCGTCGAGGGTCCCGACCTCATCTCCGACCCAACCGCACGGGACGCCATCCCCCACACCCTTGAACTCGTCTCCGGGGACGGGGCGCCGGAGCTGCTCTACAACCTCGTCGTCGTCCCCCAGAAGACGACGATCCTCATCTTCGCCAGCGTCAGCTGCGGCTCCTGCGGACCCGTGCTCAGCCAGGTCGGCGACTGGTCGCGGCAACTCGGTGGCGACGCGCAGATCATCGTCGTCACCTCGTCGAGTCGCTCATCCATGACGGAGAACTACCCGAGCGCTCTGCCCTTCACCTACTTCGGCGCGAAAGCTGCCACGGAGTTCTTCGGGGCCAGCGCGACCCCCGCGGCCATACTGCTGGCGGCCGACGGCACCATCGCATCGTCCCCCGAGTACGGCAACGTCATCATCGCCGATCGCATCGAGCAGCTGGCCTCCTCGTTCGCGGCGCAACGCCAAGCTCAGCCGCACGACTGAGCTCCAGGTCGCGACCGAATGCACACAGGTAGCCGTCCGCGACTGTGAAGAGAAGCACGCGTCGTTTCGCGGTTGCGGGCTGCGGTCAGCAGGACAACCGGCACGCAGAGCAGTTGGCACGCAGAAGGGTGCGGGCAGTTCGATGAACTGCCCGCACCCTTGGCACGAAAACGGTTGTTAGACCGCCGGGTTCAGGCGCTCGGCCTGCTCGACGACGTTCTCGAGGAGCAGCGCCCGCGTCATCGGTCCGACACCGCCGGGGTTCGGCGATACCCAGGCGGCCACGTCCCAGACTCCCGGGTCGACGTCGCCCGCGACTCTGGACTTGCCCGTCTCCGGGTCTTCGATGCGGCTGACGCCGACGTCGAGGACCGCGGCGCCCGACTTGACCCACTCGGGGCGCACGATGCCGGCGACACCGGCAGCCGACACGATGACGTCAGCCTCACGTGCCAGCACGCCGATGTCGGGCGTGCCCGTGTGGGTGAGCGTGACCGTCGCGTTGTTCTCGCGTCGTGTGAGGAGCGGACCGATCGAGCGGCCGACCGTCACGCCACGGCCGATGACGAGCACGTGCTTGCCGTTGAGCGAGATGTCGTTGCGGCGGAGCAGCTCGATCACGCCGCGGGGCGTGCAGGGCAGCGGCGTCGTGATCGGGTCGTTGGCGTTCAGCACCAGACGTCCCAGGTTGGTGGGATGCAGCCCGTCCGCGTCCTTCGACGGGTCGATGCGCTCGATGACGCGGTCCTGGTCGATGTGCTTCGGCAGCGGCAGCTGCACGATGTAGCCCGTGCACGCGGGATCGGCGTTGAGGCGGTCGATCTCCGCTTCGAGCTCCTCCTGCGTGGTCTCGGTCGGAAGGTCGACGCGAATCGACTCGATGCCGACCTCAGCGCAGTCGCGGTGCTTGCCCGCGACGTACCACTTCGACCCGGGGTCTTCTCCGACGAGAATCGTGCCGAGCCCGGGAACGACGCCTCGCCCCGCGAGCGCGGCTACGCGATCCCGCAGCTCGGCCTTGATCTCGGCCGCGGCCTTCTTTCCGTCGAGTGAGGCAGCCGTCATGCTTCGCCGAGGCCCGGGTAGAGCGGGAACGCGTCGGCGAGCGCCTTGGTGCGGGCGCGCAGAGCAGGCACGTCGGCGTCGGGGAGGAGCGCCAGGGCGATGACGTCGGCGACCTCGGTGAACTCGGCATCGCCGAAGCCACGCGTCGCGAGAGCGGGCGTGCCGATCCGCAGACCCGACGTGACCAGAGGCGGGCGAGGGTCGTTGGGGACCGCGTTGCGGTTGACGGTGACGCCGACCTCGTGCAGGAGGTCCTCTGCCTGCTTGCCGTCGATCTCCGCGTTGCGGAGGTCGACGAGGATGAGGTGCACGTCGGTTCCGCCCGAGCGGACCGAGATGCCGGCCTCGGCGACGTCTGCCTGCTGGAGGCGGTCGGCGACGATCTTCGCGCCGCGCAGCGTGCGCTCCTGGCGGTCCTTGAAGTCATCGCTCGCAGCGAGCTTGAACGCGGTCGCCTTGCCGGCGATGACGTGCATGAGCGGGCCGCCCTGCTGGCCGGGGAAGACGGCGGTGTTGATCTTCTTGGCCAGGTCGGCGTCGTTCGTCAGGATGAAGCCGGAGCGCGGTCCGCCGATGGTCTTGTGCACCGTGCTGGATGTGACATGCGCGTGGGGAACCGGGTTCGGGTGCAGGCCGGCGGCGACGAGCCCGGCGAAGTGCGCCATGTCGACCCACAGGTAGGCGCCGACCTCGTCAGCGATCTCGCGGAACTTCGCGAAGTCGAGCTGACGGGGGTACGCCGACCAGCCGGCGACGATGACCTTGGGCTTGTGCTCGA
This sequence comes from Pseudoclavibacter sp. RFBG4, assembly GCF_002931515.1. Lineage (NCBI taxonomy): Bacteria > Bacillati > Actinomycetota > Actinomycetes > Micrococcales > Microbacteriaceae > Pseudoclavibacter > Pseudoclavibacter sp. RFBG4. The sequence goes on from NZ_PSYC01000029.1 coordinate 81,460, forward strand.
GTGCGAGCTCGCGCACCTGCTCCATGTCGATCTGCGAGGACTCTGCGTCGACGCCGTAAGCGACGATGTTGTAGAGGCGGCCGGAGAAGTTGATCTTCATGCCGTGCGTGAGGTGTCCGCCATGGTCGAGGGACAGGCCGAGCAGCGTGTCGCCGGGACGGGCGAGGGCGTGCATGACGGCCGCGTTGGCCGTCGCACCCGAGTGCGGCTGCACGTTCGCGAACGCCGCACCGAACAGCGACTTCGCACGCTCGATGGCGAGGTTCTCTGCCACGTCGACGACTTCGCAGCCGCCGTAGTAGCGACGCCCGGGGTAGCCCTCGGCGTACTTGTTGGTGAGAACGCTGCCAGTCGCCTCGAGGACGGCGCGCGGAACGAAGTTCTCGCTGGCGATCATCTCGAGCGTGGAGCGCTGGCGGTCGAGCTCCTGCTCGAGAACCGCAGCGATCTCAGGGTCTACTTCACTCAGCGGGGCGTTGAACGTATCGGTCACGAAGACTCCTTCAGGAAACCGGATGGCACGGCGAACATGTGGTCGTGAACCGGCGAGCCCAGGCGAACGGCTCGAGAACCCGAAGAGCCGCTCCCTGGTGGTGACCCACCTGAACGCCAGTCGCGGCCGAGACGAGTCTACCGCGACTTGGCTGACCTTCGCGAGAGCAGTGTCACGAGCCAGGTCAGCGCCAGGCCGAGGGCGACCAGGCCGATGATCGTCAGCACGACGGGCGCATAGCCCTGGTTCGTCGGGTTCAGGAACGGGTAGGGGTACCAGCCGGTGAGGTTGCCGCGGATGAGGGAGAACGCCGCGTATCCGGCGGGGAAGATGAGCCAGATGAGCGCGGGGGCGAAGCGGATGCGCTTGGTCGGCCGGTCGATGAGGAGGTCGATGAGCATGACGACGGGCATGACGTAGTGCAGCACGGTGTTGTTCCACGGCACGGCCGTGAAATCGACGTCGCTCAGGCCGGAGAGCAGCAGTGAGAACCCGATGCCGACGATGAGGATGTAGACCGCGACCGCCGCCCGGAAGGCGTTGATTCGCGCGCCCTGCGCATTCGCCGCGGTCGCGACGCCGCTGATCAGCAGCGAGAGGACCACGAGGATATTCGTCTCGATCGTGAAGTAGGCGAAGAACTGATCAGGCACCCAGGTTCCGCGTTCGATGATCGTCGCTATCTCCGACACGATGGACGAGAAGGCGAGCAGACCGAGCCCGATCTTGGCGGTGACCAGCGCGGGGCGGTGAATCGACGAAGCCACGAGGCATCCTTTGATCGGCGGCGGGGAATCCTTGATCGCGGTTCTCCGCATTCGACGGAGAGCCGCCGTGCATGCGGGAGTCGCACGGATGAGGCTACGCGGTCAGACGTTCTCCCTGCGGTAGTCGGCGGGTGTCACGCCGAGTTTGGAGAGAAAATGCCGCCGCATCGTCGTCGCGTCCCCGAATCCTGCCGCCGCCGCCACCTCGCTGAGCGGCATGGCCGGCTGCTCGAGGAGGATCGCTGCGGCAGTTCTCACTCTGCGCGCTGCGATGAGCCCGGCGACACCATCGCCGTGCTCCGCGAGGTCCCGGTAGAGCTTGCGTCGGCTGATGTGCAGCGCTCGCGCGATGCTGTCCGCATCGAAGCCCTGGAGCACGTGGTACTTCTCGATGAGGTCATGCACGGCCGCCTGCAGGCGCATCGACTGCTGGGCCGGCGTCATCGTCGCCGGCACGACCTGGAGGAGGGCGGAGCGGAGCAGGTCGTAGAGCACGGGCTCGGCCAGCCCCGACGACACCTGCCCGCTCCCCTCCGCGGTGGCGTCCTCGACGAGATAGCGCCCGACGAACGCCAGGAAGGCGGAGGTGAGCGCGCTCTCGGGCAGACGCACCGGCCACTGGCCGCCCGTGACCCGCGAGTCCTTCGAGATGTCATCGATGGGGACTGCCATGCCGAGCGTCTCGACGACGCCGATGCTCGCGGTGACGAGCGGATGCGTCGAGTTCGCGACAAGCACGTCTCCCGGCCCCAGCACCCCCGTGTGCTTCCCATTCCGGTATTTCAGCGACCCCCGCAGCAGGCCTATCGCGATGAGCTTCTCATGGGCATCCCGAGTGAAGTCCTCCCCGCCGCGCTCGACGCCGGAACTCGTGCGCAGCGTTCCGTAGAGATGCACCGAACCGACGAAGGCTTCAAGGGTGTATGCGTGGAACGCCGCCGCTGCGGCCGAATTGCCGAGCTTCGAGAGGCCGAAGAATTCCGCGATCCCGGATTCCCCGTGGAATTCCCTGAACGCGCCGGAAACGAGATCATCCGTCGAGAAATGCGCGAACGGCTCCCCCGTGTGCGCGATCCTCGCGATCCAAGCACTGAGATCCTGCCTCGAACTTTCAAGCACTCAATACCCCCGAAAACAACCGCCCGCTCTTCACGCCAGGATACCGAGAATTACCCGACGGTCGAACTGCACGCGAATTCAGCGGCGTCAGCTCAGCGTGAGAGAAGCCCTTCCGTGAGCCCATTCGGTGTTCCGAAACGGTGCGCAGTAATCGACACCGCCTGCTCACGCAGGAACGGGAGCATTTCCACGCGACCGGCCTCGGTCACCTCTCCCGAATAGATCGCGAGGTCGACGCGACCATTCACGGCTCGCGCCAGCGCGACGGGATCGCCGCCGATCATGCGCATCCGCCCGGCATGCATCGTGCCAGCCGAGCCGAGGAACTCGGCATCGGTCTCGGTGCGCATCGGAACGCCAGCACCCGCGAGCGCGGCCTTGGCGGAGGACGGCAGAGCCACCCCCGTCGACACGCGCAGACGGGCATTCGCGACGAGACCCGCCGAGATCACCCGAAGGAGATCCACGACGCGGGCATCCTCGGAGAGCCGGACGACGATCTCGCCGGGGAACGTCAGGTACCGGAAGACGTTCCGCTCCGCGTACAGGGCCTGCACGTCGCGGTCACGTCCGAACTCCTCAGCCCAGGCGTGCGCGTCGCTGCCGAGCGCCCGCTCGAGCATCGCCGTGTCGGCGTCGGAGAGCGCAGACGGGTGCGCCTTCGCGACCGCCCTCGCCGCGTCGAGCAGCGACTGCGCGCCCGCGTCGACGATGGGAGCCGCCACCGCGGAATCCGAACGCCGCCACGTGCCGAGACCGACGAGGTAGTTCGGCCCGCCAGCCTTGGTCGTGCATCCGACGACCGACTTCTTCCAGCCGCCGAACGGCTGACGCTGCACGATGGCACCCGTGATGCCGCGGTTGACGTAGAGGTTGCCCGCCTGGATGGTGTCGAGCCACTGCGCGACCTCCCCGCGGTCGAGCGAGTGGATGCCCGAGGTCAGTCCATAATCGACCTCGTTGACGATCTCGATCGCCTCCTCGAGCGTGTCAGCCGTCATGATGCCGAGGATCGGGCCGAAGTACTCGACGAGGTGGAACTCGGAACCGCGCTCCACGCCCACCCGCACTCCAGGGCTCCAGAGCTTGCCGCTGTCATCGAGCTGCTTCGGCTCCACCGCCCACCGCTCCCCCGCCCCGAGATTCGTGAGGCCATCGAGCAGCTTCCCGGAGGCCGGCGTGATGATCGGCCCCATCTGCGATGCGGCATCCCACGGGTAGCCGACCGTGAGCGAGCGCACCGCGTCGAGGAGCTGCTCGCGGAAGCGCCGCGAGCGCTGTGCCTGCCCGACGAGCACCACGAGCGACGATGCGGAGCACTTCTGGCCAGCGTGACCGAAGGCCGAGGCGACGACGTCCTTCGCAGCCAGGTCGTAGTCGGCGCTCGGCGTGACGATGATGGCATTCTTGCCGCTCGTCTCCGCGAGCAGCGGCAGCTCGGGGCGGAACGAACGGAACAGCTCAGCGGTCTCGATGCCGCCCGTCAGGATGACGCGATCAACTGAGGGGTTCTTGATGAGCTCGCTGCCCAGCTCACGGTCCGAGAACTGCACGTACTGCAGCACCTCACGCGGCACCCCCGCCTCCCAGAGCGCCTCGACCATGACGGCGCCGCAGCGCGCAGCTGGCCGCGCGGGCTTGATGATGACGGATGCGCCGGCCGCGAGCGCGGCGAGCGTCGACCCCGCGGGAATCGCGATGGGGAAGTTCCAGGGCGGCGTCACGACGATGACCTTCGACGGCACGAACGACGCACCGTCGACGGCGTCGAGACCGCGTGCGAGCTCCGCATAGTAATGGGCGAAGTCGATCGCCTCCGAGATCTCGGGGTCCGACTGGTCGAGCGTCTTCCCGGCCTCCGACGCGGCCACCTCCATGAGGTCCGCGCGTCGACGCTCCAGCGCGTCACCAGCCCGGTGCAGCACCTCCGCGCGTTCCGCGCCGGACAGCGCACCCCACGACTGGCTGCCCGCGACGGCACGCGTGACCCGTGCATCCAGTTCGCCGAGCGTGCCGACCGTGTTGGCGTCGATCGTCTCCGCGCCGAGGGTCGACGCCTGCGCACGCTCGCGGATGCCGCGCGCCCAGGCCTGGTTCACGGGGAGCGACGGGTCGGTGTCCGGCGTCTCCTCGAAGCGGTCGGCGGGCAGCGCCGCCGGCTCGGCAGTCCGGTCCTGCAATCGGTTGCTGGGAGGGACGACGCGGTCGAGCGCATCGAGGGACGCGACGAACCGCTGCGACTCGCGCTCGAACAGCTCCTCGTTGTCGGCCAGCTCGAACACCGCCGACATGAAGTTGTCCTGGCTCGCCCCCTCCTCGAGGCGGCGGATGAGATACGCGATGGCCACGTCGAACTCCTGCGGGTGCACAACCGGCACGTAGAGGAGGAGCCCGCCGACCTCGCGCTTGACGACCTCGGCCTGGCTCTGCGCCATGCCGAGCAGCATCTCGTACTCGATGCCGTCCGTCGCTCCACGGCGCTTCGCGAGCAGCCAGGAGAAGGCGACATCGAAGAGGTTGTGGCCCGCCACGCCGACGCGCACGTTCTTCACCCGCTCAGGGGTGAGGGCGTAGTCGATCACGCGCTTGTAGCTCGTGTCGGAGTCCTGCTTCGTCCCCCAGGTCGCGAGGGGCCAGCCGTGCAGCGACGCCTCGACACGCTCCATCGGCAGGTTGGCACCCTTCACGAGACGCACCTTGATGGGAGCGCCGCCGCGGGCGACCCGCTCCGCCGACCACTCCTGCAGGCGCATCATCGCCGACAGCGCGTCTGGCAGGTAGGCCTGCAGCACGATGCCGGCCTCGAGGCTCAGGAACTCAGGGGCGTCCAGGATGCGCGTGAAGACCGCCATGGTCATCTCGAGATCCTTGTACTCCTCCATGTCGAGGTTGATGAACTTGCGGTTCGGGCTCTCGACGGCGAGGCGGTACAGGGGCGTGAGCTCCTCGACGACGTCGGCGACGGCTTCCTCGAACGCCCACGGCTGATGCGGTGCCGTCGTCGAGGAGACCTTGATCGAGACGTAGTCGACGTCGTCGCGCGCGAGGAGCTTCGTGGTGCCCTCGAGGCGGCGGGCCGCCTCCTTCTTCCCCAGCACGGCCTCGCCGAGCAGGTTCAGGTTGAGCCGCACGCCCTTGCCCCGGATCTGCTCGATGGCCGGCCCCAGCTTCGCGTCCGTCGCGTCGATGATGAGGTGGCCGACCATGTCGCGGAGCACCTTGCGGGCCACCGGCACGACAACGCCGGGGAGGATCGGCGCAACGGCGCCTCCGACGCGCACGGCGCTCTTCATGTACCAGGGCAGGAAGCCGGGCACCTCGTCGGCGATCGAGCCGAGCTTGCGCGCTGCGACCTTGAGATCCTCGGGGCGCACGACGCCGTCGACGAAGCCGACCGTGAAGTCGAGCCCCCGCGGGTCCTTAAGCACTCCGGCGAGCTGAGCGGCGGATGCATCCACCGGGATCTCGGCGGCCTCCGTGAGCCAGCGGCGCACGAGTGCGACTGCCTCCGGCGCGAGGTCGGTGAGGGAATCTGCGGGGAAGACAGGCGTCACGGTGGCGGTCATGTGACCCAGTATCAGCACCGGACTTCCGTTAGGTAAAGTGAAGGAAATTGACGCGTTTTCATCAGTACGTGTGATGATTGATCATGCTCGACGTACGCAAGCTCCGACTCCTCCGCGAAGTGCAACTGCGGGGCACCCTGGCCGAAGTCGCCAAGGCCCTCAACTTCTCGCCGTCGGCCGTCTCGCAGCAGCTCTCAGCCCTCGAAGCGGAGCTCGGCGTCGAACTCCTCCGCAAGCACGGACGGCGCGTGCAGCTCACCCAGCAGGCCGAGATCCTCGCCGGACACACCGCAGAGATCCTCGAACGGCTCGAGATCGCCGAGCAGGAAGTGCTCGCCTCCTTCACCAGCGCCGTCGGCACCGTCCGTCTCGCCGTGTTCCAATCCGCGGCGCTCACCCTCATCCCGCCGCTGCTTCGCGTGCTCGCCGAAGAGCACCCAGGACTCCGCATCGAGATGGTCCAGCACGAACCCGAGTCGGCGCTGTTCGACACCTTCGCCGGTGACTTCGACGTCGTCGTCGCGGAGCAGTACCCGGGCCACGCCGCCCCGCACCACCCCGGCCTCGACAAGCGCCTCCTCACCGACGACGCCCTCCGTCTCGCCGTGCCCGTCGACTCACCCGTGACCACGCTCGCCGACACCAGCGAACTCGCCTGGGTCATGGAACCGCAAGGATCCGCGTCGCGCCACTGGGGCGAGCAGCAGTGCCGCGTCGCCGGCTTCGAGCCAGACGTCCGCTACGAGACCGCCGACCTGCAGGCGCAGATGCGCTTCATCGAGACCGGGCACGCCGTTGGCATCCTCAACGACCTCACCTGGGCGCACGCAGCCCCCAACGTGCGCTTCCTGCCGCTGACCGGCGACCCACGACGCGAGATCTTCACATCCATCCGCACGGCGAGCGCCGCATCGCCGACCATCGCCGCCGTCCGCGACGGACTGCAGCGGGTCGCCGACGACCTCAGCTCGACCGGACTCAGCTCGACTGCTGGGGCGGGCGCCTAGCCAGCACCGCGTCGAGCACCAGGGCGCTCACGAGCCCCAAGCCGACCATCGCGATGAAGAACACGGGCAGCGCCACGAGCCCTGCCGCATCCAGCAGCAGACCGCCGACCAGCGCGCCCGAGCCGATGCCGAAGTTGAAGCCAGACGTGTACAGGGCGCTCGACAGGTCGCGGTGACGAGACGGGGCTGCGTTCAGGATGCGCGACTGCAGCAGTGGCGGCAGCACCCCCATCCCGAGACCCCAGATGACCAGCGCGATGAGCGCGACCGTCGTGTCGTGCGCGAAGAGCAGCAGGGTCACCGCGACGAGCATCAGGAGGTAGCCCGTCGCCAGCCCCACCCGCGGCCGCGCCGTGAACACCACACCGGCCAGCGCAGTGCCACCCGCCGACGCGATGCCGTACGCGAAGAGCACGAGGCTCAGCGTCTCGACCGGGAAGCCGATCACATCGAGCGAGTATGGCGAGATGTACGAGTAGAACGCGTACTGCGCGGTCATCGTGATCAGCGTGATGACGCACAGCAGGATCACCGTCAGCAGGGAACGCTGCGCGAAGCGGATGCGCTTCACCGGCACCGCAGGCTCGTCCGAGTCATCCGGAAGCGCGATGGGCCGCGTATAGAACGAGTCGTCGAGGTGATTCACCCGAGGCAGCAGGAACCAGAGGAGCACCGCGACGAGCAGCGTGATGACCGCAAGCGAGCCGAACGCGAAGCGCCAGCCGAACGCCTGACCGAGCGCCGTGCCGATCGGAACGCCGAGGACGTACGCGATCGCCCCGCCGCCGAGCGTGATCGAGACGGCGCGCGTGAGCAGCTCCCTAGGAGCGATGAGCGAGATATACGAGGCGACGACCGCCCAGAACACGCCGTGCGCGAGGCCCGTGACGACACGCGTCACGACGAGCCACGCATAGCTTGGCGCGAACGCCGACGCGATCGAGCCGATCGCGAACACCGCGAGCACCACGACCAGCAGGGCGTGACGCGGAACACGCTTCGTGAGTGCCGTCAGCGGCGTGCTCGTCAACACGACCGTGAACGCGAAGATGGTCATCAGCCAGCCGATCTCCGCGCGAGTCGCGCCAAGATCGACCGTCATGAGCTCGAGGAGCCCGGTCGGGAGCATCTCGATCGTGACGCTGATGAACGTCGAGAACGCGAGCGCGATGAGAGGGACGAGCGGCAGCTTAGGGGCAGACGTCAACGGAGAAGAAGTAAGAGAAGTCATTCGCAGGATCCGAACGGCGCACTCCGGACGAGCGGAAGACCTCGTCAGGGAGTCGACTGCGTGCATACCGGCACGCCGGGGGCCGAGCGATCCGCTCGACCACGTCCGATTCTATACGGTGGCGTCAAGACGGCTACCCTGAACTCGTGATTCCAGAAGCGACTCGATGGGTGCTCACCCTCAACTGCCCAGACCAGCCAGGCATCGTCCACGCCGTCACGGGAGCCATAGTCGACTCCGCCGGCAACATCGAGGAGCTCCAGCAGTTCTCCTCGATCGACACTGGTCGCTTCTTCATGCGCGTGGACGTGCGCACCGACGCCAGCCGCGAGGAGCTCCTCGCGCGACTCGAGCCCGTCGCCGAGCGGTTCAGCGCGGAGGTCTCCCTCGACAACGCCGGCCGCCCCGTCCGCACCCTGGTCCTCGCGACCAAGGCCGGTCACTGCGTCAACGACCTCCTCTTCCGCCAGCGCTCCGGCCACCTGCAGATCGACGTGCCGCTTGTGCTCGCCAACAACGAAGCTCTCAAGGGCCTCGCCGAGTTCTACGAGGTGCCGTTCGAGTACCTGCCCGTCACCGGAGCAGACGAGAAGGCGGCATTCGAGGCGCGCATCCTGCAGGTCGTGGAGGAGCAGCAGATCGAGCTGGTCGTGCTCGCTCGCTACATGCAGATCCTCTCCCCCGAGCTGTGCGCGGAGCTCGCTGGCCGAGCCATCAACATCCACCACTCGTTCCTCCCCGGATTCAAGGGCGCGAACCCCTACCGGCAGGCGCACGCGCGGGGCGTGAAGCTCATCGGAGCCACCGCTCACTTCGTGACCAGCGACCTCGACGAGGGGCCGATCATCGAGCAGAACGTCGTGCGCGTCGACCACACGCGAGCACCCCAGGAGCTCATGGCCATCGGCCAGGACGAGGAATCGCGCACCCTCACGCAGGCCGTGAAGTGGTTCTCGGAGCACCGTGTGCTCCTCGACGGGCAGCGCACGATCATCTTCCACTGATTCGCGCTCCGGAGCGGCCTCGCTGGCGGCCGTCAGCAACCTCTGTCCAACATCGGTGCAATATCGCCGCTATCGACGCGTAAAGCACCGGATACCGCAAAAATTGCACTGATGTTGGTCAGGCGATTCCCGCACCGGCTGCCCGTGGACAGGGCGTTGTCCACAGGAAGAGCATCCTCCGGTCGCGGAGACGTTTGGCGCGATTCAGTGGGGGCATGCCGAAGAAGCTGCCGCCTCAGCCGTTCACACCGCCGCCAGGCGGCGTTTTCTCAAGGAAAGAATGGGACGAGAGCGGCAATACGCGCCGCTCGCTCGAATCGCTTCTCCGAGACGGCTCAGTCCAGCGCCCCGCCCCCGGCTGGTACTCGACCAGAGGAGCGTCGGTGGAGGCGATTCGGGCCGTGAGACTCCGCGCTCGCCTCACCTGCTTGAGTGCCCTGCGCGTGCATGGCGTCTGGACACCACAGAACAGAAGCCTTCACGCCAGAATCGCCGCGGGAGCCCGCGGCGTGACGACCTCACGCACCTCACCTGGCGACCCAACTGTCATCTGGCATCGGTGCGCCCGCAAACGCGATGAGGCTCTGACTCTGCGCGCGATCGACGATGTTGCGCTGTCCCTGAGCTGTGCCCTCACGTGTTTGCCGGTGAGAGACCTCGTCATCGTCGCGGACTCGGCGATCCAACTCGAAATGATCGACCACGGTGAGCTGAAGCTCCTGGCGGAAGGGCTTCCGTCGCACGCCATGAAGAAGCTCAAGTTCGTGGACGGGCGCAGCCAGTCCGGCACGGAGAGCAGAGTTCGTCTGTGGTTTCAGCTCAGGGGGGTCACGCCGAGACCGCAGGTGTGGATCTCGGGAGTCGGGTTCGTCGACCTCGTCATCGGGGAGCGCCTGGTCATCGAATGCGATTCCCGCGCTTTCCACGCAGACGAAGACCGATTTCGAACAGACCGCGAACGCGACCTCGTCCTGAAGTCCATGGGCTACCGCGTGCTGCGACTCACCTACGAGCAGGTCATGTTCCGCTGGCCACAGGTTGAGGCAGCGCTGCTCGCCCTGCTAGCGAGCGGCGCGCACCTGGCTACCGGCTCCCGCCAACGCAAAGCCTGACCAAGATGAGTGCAATATCCGGCGCTGGAGCACCTGAAAGTCCCAGAACGTCGAAATTCGCACTGATGTTGGACACGCCCGGTCGCCGGATTTCGGCAACGCGGGGTGACGATCGCGGCGGGGGGCGAAGGCGACGCGGCTAGGCGACTGAGGCCGCTGCTGCGGTGACCTGAGCGGCCAGTATCGACCTGCGGTCGGCATGTTCTGATGCCCCGTCGAGCATGATGTCGCGAAGCTGACCGAGTGTCCACCAGCCATTCACCAGCGTGACGACGCTGAGCAGCACGTGCCGCGACTCCGCCTCGCTCATTCCGGGACAGGCCGAGCGAATGGCGGCAGCCTTGCCGGCGCAGCGTGCAATGCGCTCCTCGAGCGCGAGTCCACCCTTGATCTCGAGCCCCTCCCAAGCCAGCAGCCGCGGAAGTTCCGGATGCTCGTCGTAGCGGTCGAAGAGGGCGGCAGCGTACGCGCCGACCGCCTCCGGACCCTCGCCCGTGAGCTCGGCCGCGTCGAAGATGCGCAGCAGAGCATGCTGGAGGACGCTCCCGAACAGCGCTTGCTTGTCCCCGAAGTACTGGTAGATGCGTTCCTTGTTGACGCCCGCATCCTTCGCGATTGCGTCGACCCTGGCACCGGAGCAGCCGCGTTCGCTGAAGTGGGTCGTCGCGGAATCGAGGAGGAGCTGCTTCGTGCGTTCCGTGTCCCAGGCCATGTCCCATGGTACCAACCCCAACCAAACAGTTGCTTTTAGGACCGAGCAGCCATAGGCTCCAACTCCAACCAAACGTTTGGAGTATCCATGCCTCCCATCTCAGTCCACGAGCGAGCCTTCGTCACCTGGCTCGCGATCTTCCCGCTCGTCTCGATCGTCGGTGCCCTCCTGACCCCCTTCACGAACTCCTGGCCGGGCCTGCTGGCGACCGCGCTCCTCACCGCCATCGTGGTGCTGCTGGCCGTCTACCTCGTCGTCCCACAGCTCACGAGGCTCTACCTCCTCGTTGCCCGCCGTGGCCGCAGGGCCGGCGGCGGTATCGCGACCCCACCTGCCGAACCTGCCGCGTGAAGGCGCTTGTCATCGGAGCGAGCGGCGCGGTCGGCACCAGCATCGTTGAGCACCTCGAAGCCCGCGGACATGCGGTGACGCGGGCCGCGCGGCGACCGCGCCCGGGCGTTGTGCGAGTGGACCTGCGGCGCGAGCTGGAGACATTCGCGACGCTCGCGAGTGAGCACGACGTCGTCATCAACGCGTCAGGGGTCGAGGACTCGGCCGTTGCTCGTCACCTCCACGGTGCAACCCTCGTCGACATCTCGGCGACCGGTGCCTACCTCAGGGCGCTCCGGCGCACAGCCGACACGGTCGGAGCCTCGGTCGTACTCGGTGCGGGTCTCGTGCCCGGCCTCAGCACCACCCTCGCCGGCGAGCTGGATGCGCAAGACGGCGACGCGATCGACATTGCGGTCATGCTCGGTGCCGGCGAGAAGCATGGGGCCGCAGCCGTCGCCTGGACGCGGTCGCTCGCCGGCTCCGCGGTCGTCTCCCGCCCGGAAGCCGGCGTGATCATGAACTTCCGGGAACGGCGCACGCTTCGCGGCGGCGACGGGAAGCGCCGCACCTACCTGCGGGCCGACTTCCCCGACCACACCCTGCTCGGCGTTCGCGGCGGATTCGCCGTCCGGAGCTACCTCGCGTTGAGCTCGCGCCCCGTCACTGCGGCGCTCGCGCTGGTCGGAGCCGTTCCGCCGCTCTCCAGTTTGGTCAGCGCGGCGCCCGCCATCGGCGACGACACCTGGGCAATCGCCGCGATCAACAGGCGGACGGGCGAACGGCGGGGCGCATCCGGACGCAACCAGTCGACGGCCACCGCCGAGCTCACGGTCGCACTCGCCGAGCGCTCGGCAGCGGCTGGACCGCACGGCAGCGTGACCGCGCACGATCTGGCGAGCTCCGAGGAACTCCAGGCCGCGCTCGGCGCTCGGCGCTGACTCGCTCTGGCCAGCTTGCGTGATGAGAGCTCACAGATCGCACGCGAGCTCACCTGATCGAGCCGTTCGTCACGGAAGTCGGCCAGGAGCCCCGCCGCCGCACAACAGCCAGCAACTCAGGCTCGGGCAGTGGCCAGCCCTGGTGGCAGCCCAGGCCGCGCCTCAGGCGGCGGGGACTCGGGCCGGGATGCGCTCCATGACGGCTTCGATGATGCGCTTCCCGGCAGAATCGCGCAGGGTCATGAGCGATTCCGGGTGGAACTGCACGGCGAAGATCGGCAGCTCACGGTGCTGGATGGCCATCGGGATGCCGTCGTCGTCGGAGGCGACGAGCACGAGGCTCTCGGGCATCGTCGCGGGGTCGATGTGCAGCGAGTGGTACCTGCCCGTGACGAACCGTTCGGGGAGCGCATCCAGGAAGCCTGGGTTGGTGACGATGACTTCACGCTCCTGGCCGTGCAGCGGGTACCCGAGCTGCCCGAGGGACGCACCGAAGTACTCCCCGATCGCCTGCTGGCCGAGGCACACGCCGAAGACCGGCAGCGAGCGTTCGACGATCTCGTCGAGCAGCTCTGCAGATTTGAAGTCGCTCGGAGCGCCGGGCCCCGGCGACATGACGACCAGCGACGGCTGCTGCTCATCGAGGATGCGCGCCATCTCCGAACGCTCGATGCCACCCTTCGGGATGCGGACCGTGCGCACCTCCGCGCCCGTCTCGCGCATGTAGCCGGCGAGCATCTGCACGAACGAGTCCTCGTGGTCGAGGAAGAGGATGCGGTGCCCGACTCCGGAGCGCACGGGCGCGGCCTCTGCGACGGGCTCTGGGGTGGCGCTCTCAGCGGAGGCGTCAAGGGCCTCGAGGAGCGCGGACGCCTTCATCTCCGTCTCGAGCTCCTCGGCGGCAGGGGTGGAGTCCATGAGGAGGGTGCCTCCCGCGCGAACCTCGGCGATGCCGTCGCGGATCATCGCGGTGCGGATCGTGAGGCCCGTGTTGACGTCGCCGTTGGCGAGGAGCACGCCGATGGCGCCGCCGTACCAGGTGCGGGGGCTGCGTTCGTGCTCGTCGATGAACCGCATGGCCCAGATCTTCGGGGCTCCGGTGACGGTGACCGCCCACATGTGGGTGGCGAACGCGTCAAGTCCGTCGAACTCAGGCCGCAGCCTGCCCTCGACGTGGTCGACCGTGTGGATGACCTTCGAGTACAGCTCGACCTGCCGCCTGCCGATAATCTTGATCGACTCGGGCTCGCAGACGCGCGACTTGTCGTTGCGGTCGACGTCGGTGCACATCGTGAGCTCCGAGCGGTCCTTGTCGCTGTTGAGCAGTTCCAGGATGCGGTCGGCGTCTTCGATCGCGTCGGCCCCGCGGGCGATGGTGCCCGAGATCGGCACGGTCTCGACGCGGCTGCCGGCGACCCGGACGAACATCTCTGGGCTGGCGCTCACGAGGAACTCCTGGCCGCCGAGGTTCATAAGGGCCCCGTAGGGGGCCGGGTTGTTGCGCTTCAGGTAGGCGAAGACGTCGGCGGGGCTTGTGCGCACGGGACGGCGGAAGGCCTGGCCTGGCACGACCTCGAAGAGATCGCCGCGTGCGAACGAGGCCTTGGCCGACTCGACGAGGGCCGCGTACTCCCCCGGCTCGTGGTCGCGGGACGACTGAGCGGAAGCTGCGGGCGAGACGAAGGGGCTGAGCACCTCAGTGCGGGGCATCCCCTCGGTCGAGGTGGTGCCGTCGGAGAACTCGAAGTCGTGCCTGGTGGCGTCGCCGCGCTGCCGGTCGACGGCGAGCACGGAGTCGGGCAGGAAGACGACGAGGTCGCGCTGGTCTCCGCCGTTCGGCGCCTCGAGGGCCTCGATCTGCCGGACGAGGTCGTAGCCGAACGAGCCGTAGAGGCCGAGGTGCGGGACGTCGTCCGGCATGGTCTCGATGATGGCGCGCAGCACGCTGAAGCTGGACCGCCTGCGGGTGCGCTGCTCCTCTGGGATGATCTCGTCGCGCTGCGAGGTCACGTCGATCTCGACCTCGCCGTCGGCGAGCACTCGCACGGTGACTCCGTCGAGGCGCTCGAAGGCGGCGGTGAATGCACGCAGCGGGATATTCCCGCGCTCGTTCAGCGTGCGCATGCGCAACGCGAACCCGCGCCCCTCGATCATGAGCGGCGGATCTATGAATCCGATGTCCCATCGCGTGTACCTGCCCGGGTACTCGACGCCGGATGAGAGGACGACGCCGTAGCGGTCGTTGAGACCGGTCTGGATGTCATCCATCTCTTCCGGGCTGGCAGCACGGGAGGTGTGGGAGATCGTGAGCACTGGGTTCCTAGGTCTGGGGTTCGGTCAGAGGCGTTCCGCGATGGCGGCGGTCGCGGTGCGCCACGCATCTCGCGTCGCCGGCTTGAGGCTCGAGACGCTGAGCTCGCCGCCGCCGACGAAGGCGTGGTCGTACGGTACCTCAACGACGGCCCGCGTGAGCCGCTCGAAGTGGTGGTGCAGACGCTCCTTGAGCGCCTGGTCCTCTTTCGCGGAGGGGCTGGAGAGGATCGTGACGGCATTCTCGAGCTTCTCCCCGAAGCCCCGTTCGCGCAGTCCGTCCGCGAGCCAGGCTGCGGACGCGGCGGTGTCCTCTCTGGCCGTGGAGACGATGACGAGCTGGTCGGCGACGTCGAGGGCCGCCTCCCAGTTGCTGGCGCGCATGTTGTTGCCGGTGTCGACGACGAGGACGCGGTAGAAGCGGCTCAGGGTGCGGTGCATGCGCGAGAACGCCTCTGCGTCGATGATCGCCGCGGAGGCCGCGTCGTCGTCGGATGCGAGCACGTCGAACTGCGCGTCACCCTGCGGTCGCACGAATCGGTCGACGTCGGCGATGGTCGCGCCTCCAGAGACCTCGAACCTCGGCAGCTGCCGCAGGAAGTCGACGGCCGTGTTGCGGTGGCTGCCGGCGTGCGAGCGCCACCCGAGGGTGCCGCGGGTCTCGTTGTTGTCCCAGGCGAGCGTGTAGCCGCCGCGGATCTCGCCGAACGTGGCGGCGATCATGAGGGTCGCGGTGGTCTTGTGCGCGCCGCCCTTGGGGTTCATGACGACGACGGTGCGCGAGCCGTCGAACTGCCGCTGCACTCGGCGGATCTCGTCGCGCTTGACTCGCTCGGCCTCGCCTGGGCCGAGCTTGATGAGTCCGCCCGTTCCGAGGCGCAGGGCGCTGCGCCATCCCTGCTGCGCCGGGGCCTCCGGGGCTGCCTGCTTGTCGGCGAGCAGGTCGGCGAGCGTCGGGGCCGAGGTGTCGCTCTTCCGGCGTTCCGGCGCGGTTGCGGATGCGGATGCGGATGCGGATGCGGCTCTGGCGACCGCTCCTGCGGTGGCGGATGCTGCGACCGGGGCCGGGTTCGCCGGTTCTGGTGCCGTACCTGGACGAGCCAGCTCACGCGCTCCCGTCTCAGCGCGTTCCAGCTCTTCGAGCTCCCGCATCTGACGCGCATCCCGGGGGAATCTCGGCTGCCACGGCTGCGTGTCCTCGAGGCCGTCCTCGTCGATCCGGTCCTCGAACCAGACCGGGGGCGTCTCCGCGTTCGACGGGGAGCCCGCTTCGTCGTCGTGCTGCTCGGTCCCCTCGGGCGCAGACCCGGTCGCGGGAAGCCCTGCTTCGGGTACCGGCGCTGGCTGCGCGACCTCAGCCTCCTGGTCGAGTGCATGGTGCATCATCTCGACCCTCGGGATGCGCACGGTCTCATGCACGTTGCCCTGCGGGAGGAATCCGTCGCTGTTGGCTCCGGGCGTCTCTTCTCGGCGCTCCTCAGCGGCAGCGTCGGGCGAAGGCCCGGTCGCCGTCGCGCCGGGGGCGAGTCGGTCCGTGAGCTCGTCCTCGCCAGGCGCCAGCTCGCCGACGTCGCCTGTCTCGATGAGGCTCCCGTCCGGGGAGACGCGGAGCGGGAAGACACCGTCGATGTCGATCGTGCGCAAGTCGATCACGATCTCCTCGCGCGTCGCGCGGTCGACGACTCGCGTCATGATCGCCGACCGAAGCTCATCCGCGTCGGCCGCGATGATGCGCTCGACCGAGTCGCCTTCCCGAATCTCGCCGACGCCATCGCGGCGGATCAGCACCTCGAGCGCGAGGATGTCCGGTTCGGCATTGGTCATTGCAGCTCTTCTCACTTCAGGAGGTCGACGGAACGAATCCCAGACCGACAACGCTATCGCGTTCGGCTTCGAGGTCTGCGACCGTCGCCGCGAGGCGCGTTCGCGTCACCTCGCCGAGCTCGAGCCCCTCGACGACCTGCCAGTCGCCGCCGCTGGACGTCACCGGAACACCCGCGACGAGGCCCTCGGGAATGCCGTAGTCGCCCTTCGAGGGGAGCGCGGCCGTCGTCCAGTTGCCCTCGGGGGTCCCGAGTACCCAGTCACGGACGTGGTCGACCGCGGCGGATGCCGCCGAAGCGGCCGACGACGCACCTCGCGCCGCGATGATCGCGGCTCCCCTCGTGGCAACGGTCGTGACGAACTCGCCGTCGATCCAGGCGTCGTCGGCGATGCGCTCACGAATCGGGACGCCATCGATCGTGCCGTGATCGACGTCCGGTACCTGCGTGTTCGAGTGGTTTCCCCAGACGTGGATGCGCGACACGTCGCCGGCGCCGACGCCGGCCTTCGCGGCGAGCTGGGCGATCGCACGGTTGTGATCGAGGCGCATCATGGCCGTGAAGCGCTCGGCCGGGACGTCCGGCGCTGCGGCACGCGCGATCGCCGCGTTGGTGTTGGCGGGGTTGCCGACGACGAGCACGCGGACGTCATCGGCGGCGTGCTTTCCGATCGCGCGGCCCTGGGGCGCGAAGATGCCGCCGTTCGCTTCGAGCAGGTCGGCGCGGTCCATGCCCTCGCGCCTCGGCATCGACCCGACGAGCAGGGCGATGCTCGTGCCGTCGAAGGCCGCATCCGCATCGTCGAAGACGTCCACTGAGCGCAGCAGCGGGAAGGCGCCGTCGGCGAGCTCCAGAGCCGTTCCCTCTGCTGCCTTGACCGCCTGCGGGATCTCCAGGAGCCGGAGCGCGACCGGAGCATCGCCGAGCATGGCGCCCGATGCGATGCGGAAGAGGAGCGAGTAGCCGATATTCCCGGCTGCTCCCGTGACGGTGATGCGGACTGGCGCGGTGCTCATGTCTCCACCCTATTCGGACAACGCAGAAGCCCCGCATGCTGCCGAGGCAGGATGCGGGGCTTCCGAGGCGAGAGCCTCGTGTGCGGTCGGGTGTCGCTTACGCGGACACCCGCGCTGCCAGGTTCTCGGCGATCGAGTTCATGAAGTCGTCGGTCGTCTGGAAGGGGGTTCCCTCGCCGACGAGCGCGGCGAGGTCCTTCGTCATCTTGCCCGACTCGACGGTCTCGATGACAACCTCTTCGAGGGCCTGCGTGAAGTCGATGAGCTCCTGGTTGCCGTCGAGCTTGCCGCGGTGCGCGAGGCCGCGCGTCCAGGCGTAGATCGAGGCGATCGGGTTCGTCGACGTGGGCTTGCCCTGCTGGTGCTGGCGGTAGTGGCGCGTGACCGTGCCGTGCGCGGCCTCAGCCTCGACGACCTTGCCGTCGGGTGTCGTGAGGACGCTCGTCATGAGGCCGAGCGAGCCGAAGCCCTGCGCGACGGTGTCGGACTGGACGTCGCCGTCGTAGTTCTTGCAGGCCCAGACGTAGCCGCCCTCCCACTTGAGCGACGCCGCGACCATGTCGTCGATGAGGCGGTGCTCGTAGGTGATGCCTGCTGCGTCGAACTTCTCCTTGAACTCGGCCTCGAAGATCTCCTGGAAGATGTCCTTGAAGCGACCGTCGTACTTCTTCAGGATGGTGTTCTTCGTCGACAGGTACACGGGGTAGCCGCGCGTGAGGCCGTAGTTGAGCGACGCGCGAGCGAAGTCGGTGATGGATGCGTCGAGGTTGTACTGCACCTGCGCGATTCCGTCGCCCGGCGAGTGGAACACCTCGAACTTCTGCGGCTCGGAGCCGTCGTCCGGCGTGAACTCGACCGTGAGCTTGCCCTCTCCCGCGAAGCGGAAGTCGGTGGCACGGTACTGGTCGCCGAACGCGTGGCGGCCGACGATGATCGGCTTGTTCCAGCCCGGCACGAGGCGCGGGATGTTCGAGATGATGATGGGCTCGCGGAAGATGACGCCGCCCAGGATGTTGCGGATCGTGCCGTTCGGGGAGCGCCACATCTGCTTGAGGCCGAACTCCTCGACGCGTGCCTCGTCAGGGGTGATCGTCGCGCACTTGATGCCGACGCCGTGCTTCTGGATCGCGTGCGCCGCGTCGACCGTGATCTGGTCGTCCGTCTCGTCGCGCTTCTCGATGCCCAGGTCGTAGTACTCGAGGTTCACGTCGAGGTACGGGTGGATGAGCGTGTCCTTGATCTTCTGCCAGATGATGCGGGTCATCTCGTCGCCGTCGAGCTCGACAACCGTTCCTTCGACCTTGATCTTCGCCATAGAGTTCTCCTTCTGAGCGCGGTTTGCCTCCAGCTTACCGGGGCCGCATTCGGAGGATTACTCAGACGGAGCGCTACTCTGCATCCATGAGCGAGCTGTATATCGAAGAGCTGTCCGCCGACAACATCGTCGCCGCCAACACGCTCACACTGAAACCAGGCCAGGAGGCGTTCGTCGCGCCTGTCTCGCACTCCATCTCGGAGGCCTACGTCAGCCAGTCGACGTCGTGGCCGAGGGTCGTCGTGCTCGATGGTCGAGTCGTGGGCTTCATCATGGCGAACTTCGACGAGGACGCTCCCGACGAGCTGTTCCGGGCCACGATCATGCGCATGAACGTCGATGCCGACTTCCAGCGCCGTGGTGTCGGGTCGTTCGCGGTGACGGCGATCCTCGATGAGGCTGCGCGTCGCGGTTTCGACAAGGTGACCACCATCTGGGAAGAGGGCGACCTCGGGCCTGGCGACTTCTTCCGCAGCCTCGGGTTCGTCGTCACCGGCGAGACCCAGTACGGAGAGACGATCGGCGAGCGGGAGCTCAGTCAGCACGGAACCGGCTCGCTGTAAAGCCGTTCGACCCAAATCGCTGCCCGGCGTTTCACCCTCTCGCGATCCCGCGAGGGGGTGAAACGCCGGGCAGCGATCGTGGTGGAGCCGGGGATGCGGTCGCGTCTAGTAGGCGCGAGCCGACAGGCAGGTGACCCCGCCCTCGAGCTTCTCGAACTCCGAGATGTCGAGGGTGACGACGTTGTAGCCGAGGCGCTTGACGAGCTTCGCGGTCGCCGGTGCGGCAGCCGAGACGAGCACGGTGTCCGCATCCAGCGGCAGGATGCTCGCACCGAGCAGCTCGGGTGCCTCGATGTAGCCGCCGAACAGCGAGGGCTGCTCGAGCGCGGGAGTCCAGGCGAGGACGGTGCCATCTGGCAGGGCGGTCGCGACCGTCTTCAGGTGCAGCGCCCCGGTGATGGGCACCGCGACGACGCGGTAGCCGAGATCGAGTGCGATCTCGCGCAGGGCGCGGATGCCCTCGGCGTTCGTGCGCGTGGACGCGCCGACGTAGACGGTGTCGCCCGCGAGGAGCACGTCGCCCCCGTCGAGGGTCGCCGGGGCCTCGATCTCCATCGTGACGAACTCGGTCTCGGCGAGCGCAGCGCGAACGCCAGGCAGCTCGGCGCGGCGGGAAGACGCCCCGCTGCGACCCAGGATCGCCACCTGGCCGAGCACGATGACCTGGTCCTCGGTGAAGACCGAGTCCGGCATGGTCTCAGCCGCTGGCACCTCGCGGGTCTCCCAGCCGTGCTCGTCCAGCAGCGCGACGTACGACTCCCACTGCTCGTTGGCGCGATTGCGATCGACGCTCACGCGCTCCTGGAAGGTGACCTGGGCATCCTGCGGGTTCGCGGCGGGGATGCGCACGAGCGCCAGCTTGCTGTTCGACTCCGCGAACCGACGGAGCTCCCCCGCGTGCGCGACGCGAGACGACACCTCCCGGAGCATCTCGGCGACCTGCCGGCGGAACAGCGTCGGCCCGATGAGTGCCGTGAACACGGTGCCGGAGACGAGGAACACGAAGTTGAGCCCGAAAAACTCCGTGAAGATCGCGGACCACGTCTCGCCGGTGAACTCAGCGCCGCCTGTCGCGAGCCGGACGACGTAGCCGACCGTTCCTGCGATGAGCGCGAGCACGAACCCGGCGATCGCGGCGATCCACCAGTTGCGGAGCCACCCGAGCCAGCCGACGAGCGTGACGAGGATCAGCAGGAGGAGCACCGGCAGCGAGTAGAAGTCGAACGTGTCGGTGAGCGTCGTGAGCGGCGAGATGACTCCCGTGAGGTCTCGCTCGTTCATGACGACGAGCGAGGTGAGGAGTGTCGCCAACGCGACGCCCATCGCCGCGACGAGCGCCGCGTTGAAGCGCGTTCCGCCGTCGAGCTCGCTGACGCGGGTGACGGGTTGGGAGTTCTTGGTGCTCAATTGCTGCTCTCGTGGGTCTCGATTGCGGGCGCGGTCAGATCGCGCGGGTCGCGCGGATCAGCGCGGATCAGTGGAAGAAGTGGCGCTCACCCGTGAAGTACATCGTCACGCCCGCCTTCTCGGCGGCCGCGATGACTTCCTCGTCGCGGATGGATCCGCCCGGCTGCACGACGGCGCTCACGCCGGCCTCGAGCAGCACTTCGAGGCCGTCGGCGAACGGGAAGAACGCGTCGGACGCGGCGACGGACCCTGCGGCCCGCTCCCCCGCCCGCGAGACGGCGAGGTGGCAGGAGTCGACGCGGTTGACCTGCCCCATGCCGACCCCGACGGAGGCTCCGTCAGCGGCGAGGAGGATCGCGTTTGACTTCACGGCGCGGCAGGCTCGCCACGCGAACTCGAGGTCCTCGACGGTCTGCCCGGTGGCGGGGGCCCCGGATACGAGAGTCCAGCTCTCGATGAGCGACACGTTCGGCTCGAAGCGGTCTGCGCTCTGGACGAGGAACCCGCCGGAGATCTGGCGGACCTCGCGCTCCTCTTGAGTCGGGTTCGCGGGAAGCTGGAGGAGGCGGACGTTCTTCTTCGCTCGCAGCACCTCGAGCGCCTCTGGGGCGAAGCTCGGCGCGATGACGACTTCGGTGAAGATCTTTGCGAGCGTCTGCGCCATCTCGAGCGAGACCTCGCGGTTGGCGGCGACGACCCCGCCGTAGGCGCTGACCGGGTCGCAGGCGTGCGCACGACGGTGGGCCTCGGCGATGGCCTCGGCCGGCGCGAGACCTTCAGGCGCGATCGCGATGCCGCAGGGGTTGGCGTGCTTGATGATGGCGACCGCCGGCGAGGTGTGGTCGAACGCCGCGCGGAGGGCCGCGTCGGCGTCGACGTAGTTGTTGTACGACATCTCCTTGCCGTGGAGCTGCTCGGCCTGCGCGATGCCCCGGCCGTCGGCGCGCCCGTACACGGCCGCGACCTGGTGCGAGTTCTCGCCGTAGCGAAGGACTGCGAGCTGGCTTCCCTTGATCGTGAAGGAGCCGGGGAGCGCGTCGGACGCCGAGCCAGCTGCGGGCTCCGCGGTTCCTGCGGATTCGACCTCCAGGATGTGCGAAGCGAACCACGCGCCGACGGCCTGGTCGTAGCTCGACGTGTGCTGGAACGCGGCGGCGGCGAGTGCGCGACGCGTCGACAGCGTCACACCTCCGCCAGAGATCTCGTCGAGAACCCTGGTGTAGTCGCTCGGAGACGTGACGATCGTGGCGTTCGCGAAGTTCTTTGCGGAGGCGCGCACGAGTGCGGGGCCGCCGATGTCGATCTGCTCGATGATGGCCGGAGCATCCGCCCCGGAGGCGACCGTCTCGACGAAGGGGTAGAGGTTCACGACGATGAGCTCGAACGGCTCGATGCCGAGCTCCTCGAGCTGGCGGAGGTGGTCGGCGATCCGCCGGTCGGCGAGGATCCCGGCGTGCACGCCGGGGTGCAGCGTCTTGACGCGACCATCCAGCGACTCCGGGAACCCGGTCACCTGCTGCACATCCGTGACGTCGAAGCCCGCCTCGCGGATGGTCTTCGCGGTCGAGCCGGTGGAGACGATCTCGACCCCGGCTGCCTTCAGTCCCGCAGCAAGCTCGAGCAGGCCGCTCTTGTCGCTCACGGACACGAGCGCGCGCTTGGGCTCGATCCGCTCGAGGGTGGTCAGCGATTCGTGTGAAGCGGGAGTGCTCATGCGTTGGCTCTTTCCTCGAGTGCGATTTCGCCGGAGGCCACGCCTCTGACGGTGTCTTCCAGCAGACGGCGCTCCGCGACCTTGATGCGGCCGTGGAGCAGCTCCTCGGTGTCACCGGGGAGTACGGGGATGCGGACGCGATCGACGATCGGACCGGTGTCGACGCCGTTGTCGACGATGATGATGGAGGCGCCCGTCTCTGACACGCCGGCTTCGAGCGCGTCGCGCACGGCGTGGGCGCCTGGGAACTCGGGCAGGTACGCGGGGTGGGTGTTCAGGAGACGCGGGGCCAGCGCATCCACCATGGCGGGCGGCACGAGCCGCATGAAGCCGGAGAGCAGCGTGAGGTCCGGCTCGAAGCTCTGGATCTGCGCGAGCAGCTCTGCGCCCCAGGCCGCCCGGTCGGCGAAGTCCTTCGGTCGCACCACGAACGACGGGATGCCGAAGTCCTGCGCGAGCGCGAGGCCTGCTGCAGGCCGGTCGGCTCCGATCGCCACGATCTCGGCGCCGATGGGCGACGCGGAATCGGCGGAGGTCCGGAGTGTCTCGAGCAGCGCCTGCAGGTTCGAACCCGCGCCGGAGATGAGGACGACTACCTTGAGCACCGGGTCAGTCTAATCGCTGCGCACGGTCGGGGCTCCCGGGTCGGACCCGCTCAGTCGTCGAGGTCGATGTCGGCGTAGATGTCCGGCTCGTCGTCGTAGCGCGGGTTCTCGACCTTGAGCCGCTTCGCCCGGCGGATCTCGGACGTCTGCCGCTCCGCCGGCTGATCGTCGGAGCGCACCTCGAGCGCGGTTCCGGGCTTCTTCTCGACCTCACCCGGATCCTCGAAGCGCTTCGAGACGGCATCCGCGACCCAGGTGCGCTCGTCAGTGCCATCACGTCGAGAGCGGCTCTTGGAGGCAGGAGCGCTTGCGCGCGCCGGTGGCGTGCTCTCCTTGTCGCGTGGCTGCGGCCTGCTCCGCTGGTCACGTCCCGTCGGAGTCGAAACGGGCGTTCCAGTGGATGCGCGGCTGCGCTTCCCTCGTCCGTCACGGTCGCCCTTGCCGGCTTCCTCGGTGTCGACTTCGTCTTCGTCGATCTCGTCGTCGTTCTCGAGCTGCTCAGCAGAGAGCGGCACGAGCGCCCCGACGAGGGCGCCGAGGACAAGCGTGCCGAACGCGCTCGCGCCGGTGAGCAAGGGAAAGGGACCGATCTCCGCGAGGCGACCGGGGCCAGCCGAGCCGCCAGCAGCAAGGGCGAGGACCCCGATCGCGATGGCTGCGAGCGCCGCGGCCGCCACCGCGACCGAGACGCGAGCCCACACGCCACGGGCTGCACCGGCCGGGGCGTGCATCCGCACCCCCACCATCGCAGCGAGCCCGACCAGCACGGGGACGGCGATGATCGAGACGGCGAGCACCGGCGGAGAGGCCGGGATAGCGCCGAGAAGCGGGAGGACGGGCATGGGACCCACCAGCGTCTCGACGGGGGTGACCTGCGAACCGGTGCCGATCGCGAACCCCGAGCCGAGCATCCACGCCGCCGACCAGACGATGCCGTTCACGGCGATCACCAGCTGGCTGAGACCCACCACGATCGCGCTCGTCACATCGAGCGGGAGTGACTGGAAGAGCGCCAGGATGCTTGCGAGCCCCAGAAGGACCGCGATGAGCAGCAGCACCGCCCCAGCACCGAGGATGCCGGTGACCATCAGGCCGGCCGCTCGCAGCCCCTGGGACACGGACGCCCGTGTGCGCTCCTCGAGGTTCGAGAGGACCGAGCCGAACGGTGCGACCTGCCATCCGCGCGCCCCGACGAACGCGGCGCCCAGGAAGACGACCGTACCCACGATGGCGGTCTGCCAGACCCCGATGTCCAGGCCACGGCCGCTCGCCGCGAGCGAGACCCCGGCGGCGGCGGCGCCGAACACCGCCCCGGTGAGAAGGAGGCCGGGCCAGATGAGATCGGAGGCTGCACGCACGCGAACCCCGGTCACGTGAGCCAGCCACACCGTGATGAGCGTGAGGCCCAAGGGCATGACCCGCAGTGTGAAGGTCACCGCCTCGCTCCCGGCAGGCAGAAGTCCCGAGCTCGGGTCGAGCACCGCCCCCACGAAGCCACCGAGCGAGAGCGCCCAGATGGCCGCCGCATACTCGAAGCCAGCGGCGAAGTCGCTGCCGAAGCCCGTCGTCGCCAGCTGCACCGCGACGACGGCGATCAGCGGAACGCCGAGGCCGACCGCAGCCGCGACGAGCGCGTCGACGGCCGAGTACAGGTACGTGATCGGGCGAGGCATAGCACCCCGACGATAGCCGCTAACCTGCCGGAATGACTGGATCAACAGGCCCGCACGAGATGACAGACATCCGACGCGCCATCGATGCGCTCGACGCCCGAATCGTGGAGCTCATCGGCGAGCGGCAGCGCTGGGTCGAGCGCGCGGCGGTCGCCAAACGCGGTCAGGACGCTGGCGCGGTGCGCGCTCCAGCGCGCGTCGAGCAGGTCATCGCGAAAGTGCGGGCCCTGGCGGAACAGGGTGGGAGCTCCCCCGCGGTCGTCGAAGCGAGCTATCGCGCAATGATCGGCGCGTTCGTCGAGCTCGAGCTGCGCCAGCACGGTGGCACGAACACGGGCCGAACGGACACGGGCCGTTCCGACTGACCGCCGAGGTCGACGGCCCGCGCCCTCGCGCTGACAGCAAGCAGGTGCTTCCCGCCCCTTGCGGCGGCGGCGTGGAGGTCAGCGCTCCAGGAGCTGCTGGAACGGGCCTCCCGCGACACGGAGGCCGTCAGGCGCCCCCTCCTCCACGACCCGACCTGCGTCGAGCACGATGACCCGATCGGTGTCGTCGAGCGCGTCGAGCCGGTGGCTGATCTCGAGGATGCTGCGCTGCCCGACCCACTCCGCGAGGCGTGCGCGGACGGTGCGCTCAGTAGCACCGTCGAGCGCGCTCGTCGCCTCGTCGAGCACAAGCACCTCCGGGTTCGCCAGCACGGCGCGCGCGATCGCGACTCGCTGACGCTGCCCGCCAGACAGGCCACCGCCGCGCTCCCGCACCGGAGTGCCAAGCCCCTTCGGCTGCTCGCGCACCCACTCGTCGAGGGCGGCGACGCGCAGCGCCAGGAAGATCTCCTCGTCACTCGCATCCGGTCGGGCGAGCGCCACGTTCTGCCCCACCGTGCCGTCACTCAGGTACGGACGCTGCGGCACGAGTGCGATCCGGGTGCGCAGCTCGTCGAGCGGGATGCGCTGCAGGGGTTGCGGAGCGCCGGGACGGCTGCCGGCCAGCGACACCGACCCGAGGTCCGGGTCCCAGAAGCGGAGGGCGAGCGACGCGATCGTCGACTTGCCGCTGCCGGACGGCCCCACCACAGTGAGGTGCTCGCCCGCGCGCAGCTCGAAGGACACCCGATCGAGCACCGTCCGCGGTGCAGCCGAGGTCGAGCCGCGCGTGCCGGGATACGTGAACGTCACGCCCTCGAAGGCGAGCGCAACCGGAAGCGGCTGGACTTCATCGAGGTCGGTTCGAGTCTGCTGGGCTGTGGGCGCATCGTCGGCGAGCGCATCCGTCACGAGGGGCGCCCGCTCGATGACCTCGTAGAGGCGAGCAGCGCTCGCGAACGACGCGTTGAGGTCGGTCACGAAGCTCTCGACGGCACGGGTCGGCACGAAGAGCCCGACCGCGACCGCGAGCGCGACGAGCAGCTGCCCGTAGCCGAGGCCCCCGGTCACGATGCCGGCTCCACCGACGAGCAGCACCGCGACAACGGAGCCCCACTGGAGCAGCACGACGAGTCCACCGCGGAGCGCGGCGACGCGGGAGGCGAACGTGGACGCGCGAGCCCCCGACTCGCCGCGCGCATCCATGTCCGCGAGGCGAGCCTCGGCGTGCTCGAAGGCGAGCACTTCCCGCACGCCCTGGACGGAGTCGCTGACGTGCTGGGCGACGACGCCCTTCGCCGCGACGGTCTCCTGCGAGGCGCGCCAGCCTGCTCGGCCCCCGATCAGGGGGATGGCCAGCACGACCACGGCGACGAACGGAGCGATGGCGAGGGCCAGCGCTGCGCCCTGGGTGGTGCCGAGCCAGATCAGCGAGGCAACGGGGACCGCCACGGCCGAGATCGCCGGCGGTGCCGTGTGCGCGAAGAACACCTCGACTCGGTCGATGTCACGCGTGCCGCGTTCGCTCAGCTCGCCGCTGCCCGCGCCCTCGGTCGCGGCGGGAGCCTGCGGCGCGAGCCTGGCGTAGAACAGGTTCCTGAGACGCGCGAGGGCAGCAAAGGCCACGAAGTGGCCGCTGAACTGCTCGAGGTAGCGAAGAACTGCCTTGCCGAGCGCGAGCGCGACCATCGTCCAGATCGTGCCAGCGAGCGGCAGCGTCCCCGAGACGCCGAGCATCGCGACGACCAGGATGGCGATGCCAGCGAGCTGGCCGACGATCCGCAGCACGGTGGCGAGGGCCAGCGGCCAGAGCAGCGGCGCCGTCTGGCGGAGCAGCCAAGCGACGAGCTGCGGCCTGGTGGGCCGGCGCGTGTCGAGCGCGGTGGATGCGGCGGTCATCGTCGCGCTCCCCTTCCGTGTGGGTGGCCAGGGTGCTGCGGCGGCTCCGAGCGGGAACCGTCGGCGTCCGCCGAGCGACTCGGCGCTGTCGCCTCGAGGGTGACAACCCTGTCGGCGGCCAGGATGCTGGTCGGCCGGTGCGAGACCATGACCACCGTTCGCCCCTCCGCCAGCTTCGCGAGCGCACGCGTGATGAGGCGCTCGGAGCGCAGATCGACCTGGGCGGTCGGCTCATCGAGGATCAGCACGCTCGCGTCGCGCAGGAACGCCCGCGCGATGGCGACGCGCTGCGCCTGCCCGCCCGAGATCGAGAGGCCGCTCTCGCCGACCTGCGTCGCGAGGCCGTCCGGGGAGCGCTCGAGGTCTTCGCTGAGTTCCGCCGAGGCGAGGGCTGCCCACAGCTCGTCGTCGCTGGCGTTGGGCTTCGCCACCCTGAGGTTGTCTGCGATCGTGCCGGTGAAGAGGAACGTGGTCTGCTCGACGACGGCGAGCGCGGCACGCGCCGGCGAGCTGCCGGCCGGCTCGCCCCCGACCAGCACGGTCCCCTCGCGAGGTGCGAGCAGCCCTTGGGCCAGGGTCAGGAGCGTCGACTTGCCCGAACCGCTCGGACCGGTGATGACGACCCGCTCCCCAGGCTCGATGCGCAGCGAGTAGTCCGAAAGCACCGCTTGCCCTCGCTCGTAGCCGGCGGTGACGCCGCGCAGCTCGAGCGCAGCCTCCCGACCTTGTCTTGCGGGAGCCGGTGTCGCACTGTCGGGCACGGGCCGGGCGGCGATCGCGGCGCTCAGCTCCCGCTCCGCGTTGCGTCCCGTCATGCCGATGTAGAAGAACTGGCCGACGATGTCGACGGGCCCCGTCAGCAGGGTCGAGAGCAGCACCAGGGCTGCGGCCTGACCCGGCGTGATGGCTCCGTCCTCGAGTCGCCAGACGGCAAGGCCAGCCGCGCCCGTGATCATGGCGAGCGAGAAGACGGCGTCGACCGCGAGGATGAGGACCTGGTTGCCGGCGAGCAGCCGCATGACCCGGCGCCTGTTCTGCTCGCCTCGCTCGCGCAGCTCCTCACCCGTCCGCGAGGCGGCACGGTTCAGGGTCAGGGTCGTGAGGCCTTGGATGGCGCTGAGGAAAGCCGCCGAGAGCTGACCCGCGCTTCGCCTGTATGCGCCCGTCGAGGACCGGAACGCGCGCTGGACCCCGATGATGATGAGCGGGATGAGCGGCACGAGCAGCAGCAGGAGGCCAGCGGTGAGCGGGTCGATGGCGACGGCGATGACCGCCAGCACGAGGAGCGGCGTCGTCAGCGAGGCGATGATCGGCCCGAGGAATCCAGCCCGATAGGCGGATGCCCGGTCGATCGAGGCGGTGGCCGTGCTGACGAGGGAGCCCGTGCGTTCCCGGCCAAGGGCCAGCGGCCCGACGGCGAAGAGCTGGCCGACGAGAAGCCGGCGCAGCGCGCGTTCGGTCGAGTTCTTGCTGCGCTGGACCAGGACCGTGGAGACCGAGGCGGCAGCGGCGGCCGCCACGACCAGCGCGCCCATGAGGATGACGCTGCTCGCGTCCGGCGCCTCCCCCGCGAGGATGCCGTCGAGTGCTCCTCCGACGAGCAGCAGGACTCCCGCCAGAGCCAGAGCCTGCAGCCAGCCGAGTGCCAGGGGCGCCGCGATCCTCCCCCTCGGGGTCGCACCGACGACGCGCGCGTCGAGCGGCACGGCGGCAGCCGGATGGCCGCCAGGGCGACCGCCCGGGTGACCACCGGAGTGGGCCGCGGGACGCCCTCCGGGCTTCGAGCCCGACTGCGCGCCGGGGTGACCGTTCGGTCGTGCTGGGGCCGACTCGGGTCGAGTCACGGGCATCCTGTCTCAGATCTCGGTACGGCGACCGCTCGGCGGTGCCAGGTTCAAGTGCTCGCCGCGAGAGGGGGATCATCGCGGCGGTGAGACGAATGGGCTGCAGCCCGTGTCTCCACGGGGCTGCAGCCCACTTCGTCGTGTGCAGAGCCGTGCTCTGCGGCTGCTCGCTAGAGCGCTGCGTAGACCTCGCGGAGGAGGTTGGCGGTCTCGGTGGGCGTCGTGCCGACGCGCACGCCTGCAGCCTCGAGGGCCTCCTTCTTGGCCTGCGCGGTGCCAGCGGACCCGGTGACGATCGCGCCCGCGTGTCCCATGGTCTTGCCTTCAGGGGCGGTGAAGCCGGCGACGTAGCCCACGACGGGCTTCGTCACGTGCGCCTTGATGTACTCGGCGGCACGCTCTTCGGCGTCTCCGCCGATCTCGCCGATCATGACGATCGCCTTCGTGTCGGGGTCGGCCTCGAACGCCTCGAGGGCGTCGATGTGCGTCGTGCCGATGACGGGGTCGCCGCCGATGCCGATCGCGGTCGAGATGCCGAGGTCGCGGAGCTCGTACATCATCTGGTACGTGAGCGTGCCCGACTTGGAGACGAGGCCGATGGGGCCGGCGCCCGTGATGTTCGCGGGCGTGATGCCGGCGAGCGACTTCTCCGGGGAGATGATGCCTGGGCAGTTCGGGCCGATGAGGCGCGTCTTGCCGACGCTCTGCGCGTGCGACCAGGCTTCGGAGGAGTCCTTGACCGGGATGCCCTCGGTGATCGCGACGGCAAGCGGGATCTCGGCGTCGATAGCTTCGATGATGGCGTCCTTGGCGAAGGCCGGCGGCACGAAGATGACGGTGACGTTCGCGCCGGTGGCCTCGATGGCCTCCTTCACGGTGCCGAAGATCGGGAGTTCCTTGCCCGCGAGCTCGAGCGTCTGCCCGGCCTTGCGGGGGTTGGTGCCTCCGACGATGTTGGAGCCGGCCTCGAGCATGCGCGTCGCGTGCTTCGAGCCCTCAGAGCCGGTGATGCCCTGAACGATGATCTTGGAGTTCTCGTCGAGGAAGATCGACATTGTTGTTCCTTCTCTGCTTTTCTTCGGGCGACTCAGGCGCGGGCGGCGAGTTCGGCGGCCTTGTCGGCTGCCTCGTCCATGGTGGCGACGACGGTCACGAGGGGGTGGTTCGCCTCGGCGAGGATGCGACGACCCTCTTCGACGTTGTTGCCGTCGATCCGGACGACGATCTGCTTCGTAGCCGAGTCGCCGAGCGTGTTGAGCGCGCCGACGATGCCGTTGGCGACGGCGTCGCAGGAGGTGATGCCGCCGAAGACGTTCACGAAGACCGACTTGACCTGCTCGTCGCCGAGGATGACGTCGAGACCGGCGGCCATGACCTCAGCGGATGCTCCGCCTCCGATGTCGAGGAAGTTGGCGGGCTTCTGTCCGCCGTGCTTCTCGCCTGCGCCAGCGACGACGTCGAGCGTCGACATGACGAGGCCAGCGCCGTTTCCGATGATGCCGACGGAGCCGTCGAGCTTCACGTAGTTGAGGTCGTGGGCCTTCGCCTTGACCTCGAGCGGGTCGAGTCCGCCTGCTGCCTCAGCGAGTGCGACGTGGTCGGCGTGACGGAACTCGGCGTTCTCGTCGATCGTGACCTTGCCGTCGAGAGCGACGATGTCGCCGCCCTTGGTGAGGACAAGCGGGTTGACCTCGACGAGCGTCGCGTCTTCCTGGTTGTACACCTCGTAGAGCTTGACGAAGACGTCGGCGACCTTGGCGACGAGCTCTTCCGGGAAGTTCGC
This sequence comes from Pseudoclavibacter sp. RFBG4, assembly GCF_002931515.1. Lineage (NCBI taxonomy): Bacteria > Bacillati > Actinomycetota > Actinomycetes > Micrococcales > Microbacteriaceae > Pseudoclavibacter > Pseudoclavibacter sp. RFBG4. Next base: position 112,059 of record NZ_PSYC01000029.1, read on the forward strand.
GGCGCGCGCGATCTCCTCGGCCTTGGCTGCGTCGATGCCACGGATCGGGTCGACGGCCACGCGTGCGAGCGCTTCTGGCTTCTCGACGGCGAGCTGCTCGATCTCCATGCCACCCTCGACGCTCGCCATGGCGAGGTACGAGCGGTTGGCGCGGTCGAGGAGCACGGAGAAGTAGAACTCCTGGTCGATGTCCGCGCCCTGCGCGATCATGACCTTCTCGACGATGTGGCCCTTGATGTCGAGGCCCAGGATGGCCTCGGCTGCGGTGAACGCCTCGTCTGGGGTCTTGGCGAGCTTGACGCCGCCAGCCTTGCCGCGGCCTCCGACCTTGACCTGTGCCTTGACGACGGTGACGCCGCCGATCTTCTCGGCTGCGGCCTTCGCCTCCTCGGGCGTGTAGGCCACGAGTCCCTGGAGAACTGGAACACCGTGGGCGTCGAATACATCTCGCGCCTGGTACTCAAAGAGATCCACGTTTCATCCCATCCGCGACGCGTCGTCGCGTTCGTTCGCCCGAGCCTTCGGATTCTCGCGCTCGAGCCTTCAGAATTTGCAGAGCGGACCGCATCGCCGGCAGGCAGTGTGTGCCCGCCGCCCGGCAAAACACGTCCGTCGTCCAGCCTAGTGCCAGCGGGGGCCTCAGTTGCCCAGCTTCTCGATCGGAGCGAGTTTCACGAGCAGCTTCTTGCGGCCGGCGCTGTCGAAGTCGACCTCAGCGATTCGCTTCGCCTCGCTGCCGAGGATCGCGCGCACGGTGCCCTCACCGAAATCGACGTGCGTGATGCGGTCACCGGCGACGAGCTCCATGCCGCTGTTGTCGCGCATCTGTCCCGTGACCTCGTTGATCCACTTCTGCTTCGGCTTGGCCTTGGGCGCGGTCTCGCGGCCCGCGTCGGAGTCGCGGAACCGCACGGCGCTGGAGAAGCCCGCGCTGCCGGCGTCGGCGGCGCTGCGCCCGTAGCCGCCCGCTGTCCCGTAGCCCTCGCTGCCGAGCGGCTTGCGGGCGGAGGTCACCGATCGCTGCTCGTATCCGCCCCTGCCAGCGGCGGAGCCCGGCGAGACCCTCCATTCGATGAGCTCGGACGGAATCTCCTGCAGGTAGCGGCTCGGCAGCGCGGCTGCCGTCTCGCCGAACTGCGAGCGCATCATGGCGAGGGACAGGTGCAGTCGCTTGCGCGCACGAGTGATGCCGACGTAGAAGAGGCGTCGCTCCTCGGCGGGACCGCCTGGCTCGTCTGCGGCGATGCGGTGGGGCAGCAGCTCCTCCTCGACTCCCGTGATGAAGACCGAGTCGTACTCGAGCCCCTTCGCGGTATGGAGCGTCATGAGCACGACGGCCCCGGATTCGTCGATGAGGTCATCGGCAGCCGCGACGAGCGCGACGTCGGTGAGGAAGTCGATGACGGAGCCACCCGCGTTGTTCTTGTCGAACTCGGCGGCCACCGAGATGAGCTCCTCGACGTTCTCGGCCCTGGCTTCGTCTTGGGGGTTCCCCGTCTGCAGGAGCTTCTCGAGGTAGCCGGTGCCCTTGACGATGGTCTTCAGCGTCTGGCTCACCGTCTTGCGTCCGGTCGGCGCGTCGATGTCGAGGCCGGCGGTCGCGTCGTCGAGCAGCTTGGCGAGCTGCGCGATCGCGCCCGTGACCTTCGGCCCCAGTCCGAGCTCGCCCGCGCGGCGCATGGCGTCGCGGAACGTGATGTCGTACCGGTTCGCGAAGTCCCAGATCGCGGTCTCCGTCGCCGGCCCGATCGACCGCTTCGGGGAGTTCAGGATGCGCCTCGTTGACATCTCGTCGGCCGGGTTGACGAGGGCCGTCAGGTACGCGATGAGGTCCTTGATCTCGGCGCGCTCGTAGAACTTCGTGCCGCCGACGAGGCGGTAGGGCACGGCGGAGCGGATGAAGATCTCCTCGAGCGCGCGCGTCTGCGCGTTGGTGCGGTAGAAGACGGCCATGTCGTTGTAGCTCTGGCCGGCGTCGCGGAGCTTGTGGATCTCATCCGCGACGAACTGGGCCTCGTCGTGGGCGGAGAAGCCAGTGAAGCCGACGATCTTCGCACCCTCGCCTCCGTCGGACCAGAGCTTCTTGTCGACGCGGTCGAAGTTGTTGCGGATGACCGCGTTGGCGGCCGAGAGGATATTCTGCGTCGAGCGGTAGTTCTGCTCGAGCAGCACCACCTTCGCGTCGGAGAAGTCGCGCTCGAACTCGCTGATGTTGCGGATGTCCGCGCCGCGGAAGGCGTAGATCGACTGGTCGGAGTCGCCGACGACCGTGAGCGAGGCCCCAGGGATGCCGCCGTTCGCGTCGAGTTCCATGCGGGTGTCGTGCGGCACGTGCTGCGGCTCCACCGAGCGCGTGAGCTCCCGGATGAGCGAGTACTGGGCGTGGTTCGTGTCTTGGTACTCGTCGACCAGCACGTGGCGGAACCGGCGCTGGTACTGGGCCGCGACGTCGGGGAAGGCGCGCAGCATCCACACCGTCTGCGAGATGAGGTCGTCGAAGTCGAAGGCGTTGGCGCGACGCAGCGACTGGGTGTACTGCCGGTAGATGTCGAGGAACATCGCGTCGCGCGGGTCGCTCATATTGGCCTGACGGGCGAAGCCGTCGACGTCGGTGAGCTCGTTCTTCAGCTTCGAGATGCGCGACTGCACGCTCGAGACGGTGAAGCCGAGCACGTCGGCCTCGAGGGCCTTCACGATGCGCTTGATGAGGGCCTTCGAGTCGGCCGAGTCGTAGATCGTGAAGCTCGTCGTGAAGCCGAACTTGTCGGCCTCTCGGCGCAGGATGCGCACGCAGGCGGAGTGGAACGTGGAGATCCACATGCCATCCGCTGCACCGCCCACGATGTGCTGGATGCGCTCGCGCATCTCGGCGGCGGCCTTGTTGGTGAAGGTGATCGCGAGGATCTGGCTCGGCCAGGCCTCGCGGGAGGCGATGAGACCGGCGATGCGGTGGGTGAGCACCCGCGTCTTGCCGGAGCCCGCGCCCGCCACGATGAGCAGCGCGGGGCCGCGATAGGTGACGGCTTCCTTCTGTTGCGGATTGAGTCCGTCGAGGAGGTCGTTTTCAGAGGGATCGAAGACAGGTGGCAGTAGCGTCATGACTCGTTGATTGTAGGTGCGGCCACCGACATCGCGGAGGCCGCGGAAGGGAATCACCTTGACCACGCAGCTCTCCCCCGCCCGTCGCGCGCTCGGCGGGACGCTCTCCGTCTCCCCCGTCGCCCTCGGCGGCAACGTCTTCGGCTGGACGGCCGACCGCGACGAGTCGTTTGCGATCCTGGACGCCTACGTCGAGGCCGGCGGCAACTTCATCGATACCGCCGACGTCTACTCGGCCTGGATTCCGGGCAACTCGGGTGCGGAATCCGAGACCATCATCGGTGAGTGGCTCCGCTCCCGCGGTCGCCCGGAAGACCTTGTCATCGCGACCAAGGTCGCGCAGTTCGCGAAGCGGCCGGGCCTCAGCGCCGACAACGTTCGGGCTGCCGTCGACGACAGCCTCGAGCGTCTCGGCGTCGAGCGGATCGACCTCTATTACGCGCACCGCGACGACCCGGACACGCCCATCGCCGAGACCGCCGCCGTGTTCTCCGAGCTTGTCGACGCCGGCAAGATCACGGCGATCGGCGTCTCGAACTACTCGGCGCCTCGGCTGCGCGAGTGGCTTGCGGCCGTCGAGAACGGTCGTCTGCACCAGCCGACGGCGCTGCAGCCCGAGTACAACCTCCTCGAGCGCGACATCGAAGGCGAGCTGCTGCCGCTCGCCCGCGAGGCCGGCATCGGCGTCGTCCCGTACTTCGCGCTGGCGCACGGCTTCCTGACCGGCAAGTACCGCAGGCACGTCAAGGTCGAGTCGGCGCGCGCAGGCTCCGTCGAGCAGTACCGGAACGACCACGGCTACGCGATCGCGGATGCGGTCGCCGCCATCGCGAAGACCCACGACGCCCAGCCGGGCACCGTGGCGCTCGCCTGGCTCGCCGCTCAACCCGGCGTGGTGGCGCCGATCGCAAGCGCGCGCACGGCCGCGCAGCTGCCGCTCATCACGGACGCCTTCACGCTGAAGCTCAGCGACGACGAGCTGAAGACGCTCGACAGGGTCTCCGCGAAGGCCTGACTTCCGACCCGAGCGCCAGAGAGGTGTGAGAGATGCAGGCTCCCCGCACCGGGAGCCTGCATCTCTCGCGCTTCTATCGCCTGGCACTTCTGTCGCCTGGGCCTCACCGGGTCGGGTGGAGCTCGTCGATCAGCGCCCGGACACGACCGGGCGCATCCGCGAAGACCCCGTCGACGCCAGTCCGCAGGATGCCGCGCCAGTAGACCTCCGGTCTACCCGCGAGCGCGGGAGGCAGGAAGTGGTCTTCTGGCCGCAGCGTCCACGTGAACACCCGCAGGTCCCTCGCGTGGGCGCGGCCGACCAGGCTCCGACCCACTTCCGGATGCACCGCGCGTGCCTCGTCCGCGATCCCGAGCAGCAGGTGGCTGGGACTGATGCCGTCCGCCCACTCCGCGACCGCATCCAGCCCCCGATCGGTGAGATCGCTCGTGTAGTCGCGCGCAGCAGCACCGTCCCGGACCCGCCGGTCGTCCGGAACGCCCTCGCTGTCGATGAGGTAGATGAGGGATGCGCCCTCGGCCACGCCGCGTCGCCGCACCTCGCGCAGCACCTCCCCTTCGAAGCTCTCGAGCACGAGGGCGTCGAGCACGGGCGAGCCCCAGAGACCGGCAAGCTCCCTGTCGAGGAGCTCGACCAGGTCGAAGCCGAGTGCACGGAACCAGCTCGCGTGCTTCAGCTCGACCACGAGGCGAGGCCGATGGCCCGCATTCGTCCGCCGATCGGCGAGGAGTTCGACGAGCTCGCGGAGCCGGAGCATCGGCAGCTGCCCGTCGAACTCGGTGTTCGCAGGGCGGATGCTCGGAATTCGCTCCACCGCGTTCAGCGTGCGCAGCTGCTCCCACGTGTAGTCGTGGGCGAACCAGTCCGTGACCATGCCGTCCGGCGTCCACGCTCGCCGAGCGGGTCCGAACTCGGCGGTTCTCGCCCCGACGTCGGTGCTCTCGCCGAGGAGGGGCTCGTGTCGCACGAGGAGCACCCCGTCGCGGGTCGGGACGACGTCCGGTTCGAGCGCGTCGGCCCCCTGCCGCAGCGCCAGGAGATAGCCGTCGATGGTGTGCTCAGGGAGATGGGCGGGAGCCCCTCTGTGGCCGATGAGGAGGGGCGTGGTCTGGTGAATGGGCGCGTTCACGCGCGCAGTATGTCGTACCCCGGCGTACCGTTGGTGTCATGCGGCGTACTCGTTCGATCTATCGCGCTGGCGGCGGCTACGCGCTCCCACTCATCGTGGATCTCCTGCTCGTCGTGGTCTTCGCGGTCATCGGGCGGATGAGCCACTCCGAGGGGCTGTCCCTGGCCGGCATCGTGACCACGGGCTGGCCGTTTGTGCTCGGGCTCCTCGTCGGCTGGGTACTCGTGACGCTGTTCAGATGGAAGCCATGGCGTCCGCTCCCGTCCGGAGTGTTCATCTGGGTCGTCACAGTCAGTGGAGGCATGCTGCTTCGCCTCCTCGTCGGAGACACGGCCGAGACGGCGTTCGTCGTGGTCGCATCGATCGTGCTCGGCGCGTTCCTGCTGCTTCCGCGCATCCTCTTCGGCACCGGCCGGGATGTGCGCGGGAGTGCACCTCGCTCGCCGAGTGTCCGCTGACGGCGCACAGCTCCAGGCTGGATTCACGAACTCTTTCGCTAGAATCCCGGGAACCCCGTCCACGGCGGGCATCTTGACCTTCGAGACAGAACGGACTCACGGACAGCCATGGCGAATTCCGCGCTAGAACGCAACCCTTACTTCAACGGGGAGGCACGCAGGCAGCACGGCCAACAGTTCGGCCAGGCTCCCTCCGCTCCCCAATACGGGAGGGCGCAGTCCGCGCCGACACACGGTCAGCAGCCTCCCGCGCCCCTCACGGCCGAGCAGCTGAACGCACAGTTCCAGGCACCCCCTGCGAGCCCCGACCAGATGGACCGGATGTCCTACGAGGACACCATCGCCAAGACCGCGGGCCTCTTCGGCATCGTGCTCGTCGCGGCAGCGGTCGCGTGGTTCGTCCCACTGCTGATGATCATCGGCGCTATCGGCGCCCTGGTGCTCTCGCTGGTGCTGGCGTTCCAGCGCGAGCCGAAGACCGGCCTCATCTTCGCCTTCGCGGCGGCTGAGGGTCTCCTGGTCGGTGGCCTCTCCTCGATCCTCGAGCAGCTGTACCCGGGCATCGCCATGCAGGCCGTCCTCGCGACGTTCTCCGTGGTCGCCGTGACGCTCGTGCTGTTCCGCTTCGGCAAGGTCCGCACCTCGCCTCGTATGACGAAGATCGTGCTCGTCGCGATGCTCGGCTACGCGCTCTTCTCGCTCATCAACTTCGGCATGATGATGTTCGGCTTCCAGAGCGCCGCCGGCCCGTGGGGCATGCGCTCCATGGAGGTCTTCGGCATCCCGCTCGGCGTCATCCTCGGCATCTTCGCCGTCCTCATGGGTGCGTACATGCTGGTCATGGACTTCGAGCTCATCAAGAACGGCGTCGAAGGCGGAGCTCCCCGCAAGTACGGCTGGATCGGGGCCTACAGCCTCGTCTCCACGGTCGTGTTCATCTACGTCGAGATCATCCGCGTCCTCGCGATCCTGCGCGGCAACAACTAGCGCAGCACGTCCTCGACACACAGAATGGCCGCTCCTCCGGGAGCGGCCATTCTGTCGTTCGGGCGGGCTTGCGGCTACCGTCGCGCGGGCAGTGTCCGGTCGTCGATGCCAGCTTCCGGGTCGATGTCGAGGAGGTACAGCTCCTCCTCCGAGACGAGACGATTGCGCACGGCGTAGTCGACGAGGCGAGCGCGGCGGTTGGTCGCGTACGAGCGCGCGCCTCCACGGAGCCCCTCGACGCCGACCCGATCAAGCTTCTCGCAGACGTTGTCGAGCTTGCGGTTGAAGGCGGTGACGGTCCAGCCGAGCCGCTCCGCTGCTCGGGCGCTCGTGGGGATGTCGCCAAGACCGTTCTCGCCTCGAAGCAGCACCGATTCGCAGAGGGCGAGGAGCAGGAGCCGCTGCGCGGGCGTCAGCGAGATGTGGGTGGCTTCGCGTCCTGGAGCCTCGAACGGAGCGCCGGAACCTGCAGGAAGGTCCATGTAGACGGGTGAGACCGCATGGATCTTGACCTCGTAGTGGCGCTCCCCTGCCGAGAAGTGGATGCTCGTGCGCTCGAAGACGACCGGGATCCGAGCGCCCGGGAGGAGCCTGGCCTGCACTCGCCCGGAGCCGTCGACGACGCTGAGCGTCATCCTCGTGCCGATGTTGGCCACGAACCAGAGTCCATCCTTCGCGGCGATGCGGAGGAGCTTGCGGTGCAGGAACGGGTTGGCGTCGAGGCGGATGTCCGCGTCGCGGCCGATCTCGATGTGCTCCCCTGGCATGACGGAGACCCACTGGCCCTGGTACTCGACGGAGACTCCGTGATCGGGGTTCACCTCGGCGAGCTGATTGGCGGCGTCCTGGAGGAGTGCGTGGTCCACGAGGTGCCCGGACGGCAGCTCCTCTCGTGGCAGTGACGGGAGCACACCCGTCTCTGCCGGTACCTGGGGGTGCGGATCGGTGGGGAATCGTGGCGCCATGTCGCGAACTCTCTGAACTGAAGGGGAATTGCCAGTCGTGATTTACCCCAACCATGCCACTACCCAACGACCTTGGCCAGCAACATCTTCTGCCGCGCCGTCCGCCTTTTCACCAGCACGGGGTCGAAAAACCCCGATTCGTAAATCCGGAATCGTGAGTCGGAAAAACCGAAAACCTTTCGTCTACTCCGTTTTTGACCTCTATTACCAGGCATTTATGTCCGGGCACAATTGCCCGGAGGTTTTTCACCCCGCGGATCGCCCTTGAACGGCCACCATCACGGCCTCGGCGGGGGCCGCCACAAAAGTGCGCAGATTTCCCACCAGATGGCACAAAATGAACGAACGGGGATGCACATGGTGCATCCCCGCTCGCCTCAGCCCTCGTCGAGAGCTACTCCCACTCGATGGTTCCCGGCGGCTTCGACGTCACGTCGAGCACAACACGGTTCACGTCGTCGACCTCATTCGTGATGCGGTTCGAGATGCGGGCCAGCAGGTCGTACGGCAGGCGGGTCCAGTCGGCCGTCATGGCGTCCTCGCTCGACACGGGACGCAGCACGATCGGGTGGCCGTAGGTGCGACCGTCACCCTGGACGCCCACCGAACGCACATCTGCAAGCAGGACGACCGGGCACTGCCAGATCTCGGTGTCGAGGCCCGCGGCCGTCAGCTCCTGACGCACGATCGCGTCGGCTTCACGGAGCAGGTCGAGCCGCTCCTGGGTGACCTCGCCGATGATCCTGATGCCGAGGCCTGGGCCAGGGAACGGCTGACGCGCGACGATGGGCTCGGGAACGCCCAGCTCACGGCCGACCGCGCGCACCTCGTCCTTGAACAGCGTGCGCAGGGGCTCGACGAGCTCGAACTGCATGTCCTCGGGGAGGCCGCCGACGTTGTGGTGGCTCTTGATGTTCGCGGTTCCGGTGCCGCCGCCCGACTCGACCACGTCGGGGTACAGGGTTCCCTGGACGAGGAAGCGGATGCGCTCCCCCGATTCCTGGGCCTCCTTGATGAGGTCGACCTCCGCCTGCTCGAAGCTGCGGATGAACTCACGCCCGATGGCCTTGCGCTTCGCCTCAGGATCGGTGATGCCCGCGAGCGCCGTGAGGAACTGCTCTCGCGCATCCACGGTCACGAGGCGCACGCCGATCGCATCGACGAAGTCCTCTTCGACCTGGCGCCGCTCGTCCTGACGCAGGAGGCCGTGGTCGACGAAGACGCACGTGAGCTGGCTGCCGACGGCCTTGTAGACGAGGGCGGCTGCGACTGCAGAGTCGACGCCGCCGGACAGGCCGCAGATGACCTTGGCGTCGCCGACCTGCTCGCGGATGCGCGCGACCTGCTCGTCGATGACCGAGGCGGGCGTCCAGTCGCTCGGGATGCCAGCTGCACGGTGCAGGAACCCCTCGATGAGCGCCTGGCCGTGCTCCGAGTGCAGCACCTCGGGGTGCCACTGCACGCCGTAGAGGCCGCGCTCGGTGTTCTGGAAGGCCGCGACAGGCGTGTCCTCGGTCGTCGCGAGGACCGTGAAGCCCTCGGGGGCGCGCGCCACCGAGTCACCGTGGCTCATCCAGACGGTCTGGTCGCCCGGCTGGCCGTCGAGAAGCGTTGAAGCTCCGGCCTCGAGCTTGACCGCCGTCGAGCCGTACTCGCGTCGGCCAGTCTTCGCGACCTCGCCGCCGAGCTGCGTCGCCATGACCTGGAATCCGTAGCAGATGCCCAGCGTCGGAACGCCGAGCTCGAGGATGCCGGAGTCGAGGGACGGCGCCTGCTCCGCGTACACGCTGGAGGGGCCGCCGGAGAGGATGATGCCGACGGGGTTCTTCTCGGCGACCTCCTCTGCCGAGATCGTGTGCGGCACGATCTCCGAGTAGACGCTCGCCTCGCGGACGCGCCGCGCGATGAGCTGCGCGTACTGCGCGCCGAAATCGACGACGAGCACTGGGCGCTGGTCTGTGGCCTGCGGGTCGGTGGTTGCCATGGACACCTTTCGGGTGGTGCGGAGAGAACTCGGTGCGACTGCGGTGGTGTGGGGAGCTACTTCGTGCGGCGCTGGTGCTCGGCGAGCGACTGCTGCACATCGGCGTCGAGCTGTTCGCGTTCTGCCTCGCTCAGGCTGGCCTCGAACGCGCGGAGCTTCTGCTCCTCGCCGGCTTCAGCGAGTCGCTGCTCTTCGCGGAGCACGAGGTCGCGCTTCGCTCGGCGCGACATGAACCACTCCGTGATGAACGACAGGAACGGGACGATGCCGCCGGCAGCCATGGCGAGCAGCCACACGATGGGCCAGCGCATCTGCTGCCACAGCACGTACGAGGCGATGAGGTACACGACGTAGAACCAGCCGTGGACGATGAGCACCCACAGGCTCAGGTTGAGCGCCGTCGTCGTGTCCTCCTGGACCAGTGCGATGACCCCGAACGGGCCGAACGCCTCGACCTCGAGGTGGAAGACGTACTTAAGGAACATCTCGACGCACAGCAGCAGGAGGAGGATGCCGGTCACGTAGGCCGTCACCTGATAGAAGCGGAGCGCCCGTCGGAAACCGGGGTTGGCAGTCAGGAGGGCGTCGTGAGGCATGACCTCTAGTCTAGGCGAACGGCCTCGCGCTTCGTTCGCTCGTCCAGCATGGCCTTCAGCCGGTCGCGCTTGAGGTGCTCGGCCAGCACGCTGGGGGCCTCGGCGGCCTCACGACGCTCCTTCTCGTATTCGTCGCGAGCGAGGCGCCACCACATGAAGATCGCGAACCCCGCGAAGAGCACCCACTCGATGGCGTAGAAGATGTTCAGCCAGTTCAGCTGCGGGGCCTCGAGCGCCTGGGGCGTGATCGCATCGAGCGGGGCGGCACTCGCGGACTCCCCGAGGACAGCCTCCATCGACGCCTCGTCGAGGCTCACGTAGATGCCATAGTTCTGGGCCGCCGGTTCCACCCAGCGATTGATGAGGTGCGTCGGGGCCATCGAGATGAGCGCCTGCGCGTCTTCGCCGCGGTTCACCTGTGGCGCCTGGCCGTACTCGAGTCTGCCGGAGAGCGGAAGCTCTGCGCCTCGCCCAGAGCCCTGCAGTGCCGTGGCGAGCTCCCGAGCGGAGGCCTCGTCCGCGGTCCACCCGAGCGCGACGGCGAGTCCCGGTGCGACATCGGCGTCCGTGGACGTGCCGGCCTCGTCGTCGGTGACGGCGACGTGCCCGATCACCCAGTAGCCGAGCAGCTCGCCCTGGAGACGATCGGCGACGACATCGAAGTCGCGCGCATCCACCGCGCCCTCAAACGTCACCTGACGACCGACGGCGGCATCCGCCACCCGCTCCTGGGGCTGAGCCAGCTCGCCGAGGCCGACGGGAGGCTGCGTGGCCTCCTCGGCGACGGTGCGACCGTGCTCCAGCGACAGGAACGCGGACTCCAGCTGCCAGCGCCCGAGCCACGCGAAGATCGACGCGACGACGAGGGCGAGCGCAAGGACACCCAACCACTTGGGGCGGACAAGCACTCGACCCATCGACGGCGGCGCGGCCTGGGCGCGGACAGCTGCGGACATTACGACTTCTGAGCGTCCTTCGACTCCGCCTTGACGGTTGCCGCCTCGACGTCGACGGTCTCGTCGACCTCGATCATCGGCAGCGACGGGGCCGTGCCGAACGGCGTGTTGTCACCGGCGTGACCCAGCACGGAGTCGATGTCGGGCGCCTCGAGGCGGATGCGGTCCGCCGACTCGTCGTCGGGCTGCTCCTGGCTCGCGAGCTCCGCGGCGACCCGCTCGACGTAGGTGTCGATCTCGCGCTGCGTGCGCTCCTCGTCCCAGCCGAGGGCTTCCGCCATGAGCCGCGCGGCGACGGGCGCGGCCGAGATGCCGCGGTCCCACGCCTCGATCGAGATGCGCGTGCGTCGCGCGAGCACGTCGTCGAGGTGCAGAGCACCCTCGTGCGTCGCGGCGTAGGTGATCTCGGCCTGCAGATAGTCGTCGGCACCCGGCATCGGCTCGGCCAGCTGCGGGTTCTGGCGGATGAGGTCGAGGATCTCGTCCGTCAGGGTTCCGTAGCGGTTGAGGAGGTGCTCGATGCGCACGCGGTGGAGACCGAAGGCGCGGGCGATCTTGCCGCGGCGGTTCCAGGCGGCCTTATAGCCGACGGCGCCGAGCAGCGGGATGTCCTTCGTCGTGGAGGCGGGAATCTTGCCGTCGAGGGCGTCGGCCGCGGCGTCGATGGCGTCCTGCGCCATGATGCGGTAGGTCGTGTACTTGCCACCGGCGATGAGCACGAGGCCCGGCACCGAGTGCGCCACCATGTGCTCGCGCGAGAGCTTCGACGTCTCCTCCGACTCGCCGGAGAGCAGCGGGCGGAGCCCGGCGTACACGCCCTCGACGTCGGCACGCGTGAGCTTCACCGCGAGGACCTCGTTGACGTGCTCGAGGATGTAGTCGATGTCGGCGGCCGTCGCTGCCGGGTGCGCCTTGTCGAGCTTCCAGTCGGTGTCGGTCGTGCCGATGATCCAGTGACGGCCGTTCGGGATGACGAAGAGCACGCTCTTCTCCGTGCGCAACAGGAGCCCCGACGCGGACTGGAACCGGTCGCGAGGGACGACGAGGTGCACGCCCTTGGACGCGCGGACGCGGAACGACGCGCGCTCGCCGACCATCTTGTTCGTGTCGTCGGTCCACACGCCGGTCGCGTTGACGACCTGCTTGGCGCGGATCTCGAACCGCTCGCCGGTCTCGAGGTCGACGACCTGCGCGCCGACGACGCGCTGTCCGACCTTCAGGAAGCCCTCGACGCGCACTCGCGGGGCGACGTGGGCCCCGTAGAACGACGCGGTGCGGGCGAGGACGGCGACGAAGCGCGCGTCGTCGACGCCGGCGTCGTAGTACGTGAGACCGCCGGAGAAGGCGTTCTTGGAGAGCCCAGGCGACATCTTCGCGACCTGGCCGCGGGTGTAGTGGCGGTGCATCGGCACGCCGGGACGCACCTCACCGGTCTTCGCGAAGAGGTCGTACATGAGCATCCCGGCCCCGATGTAGAACCGCTCGAGCGGGTTCTTCAGCGGGTAGAGGAAGCGGATGGGCTTGACCAGGTGCGGCGCGAGGCGCTGCAGCAGCAGCCCGCGCTCGAGGAGCGCCTCGCGCACGAGCCCGAAGTCCATCTGCTCGAGGTAGCGGATGCCGCCGTGGATGAGCTTCGACGAGCGGCTGGACGTGCCGGACGCGAAGTCGCGCGCCTCGACCATGCCGACGCTCAGGCCTCGCGTGACGGCGTCGAGCGCCGCACCCGCGCCGACCACACCGCCACCCACGACGAGCACGTCGAGGTTCTTGGTCTTGAGGGACTCGATAGCCGCCGCGCGTTCCTGGGGGCCGAGCTTGTCGCTTCGAGAGACGCTGTTCGCCATAACCTGCTCCTCGTTCTCAGTTGCTGCTTGTGGGGGAAGTCTGGACGCTCAACCTTCGGCCAAGCCGTCAGGCGGCTCAGTCGTCCTGATCAGGCGGTCGGCGTGTAGGGCGCGACGACCATCTCGGCTCGCTGGAACTCCTTGAGCCCCGAGTAGCCGGTCGTCGCCATCGAGTGGCGGAGCGCGCCGGTGAGGTTCGAGATGCCGTCGGCGCTCTCGGCGGGGCCGGCGACGATCTCCGCCATGGGCGCGACCTGGCCGACCTGCACGCGGTTGCCGCGCGGGAGCTTCTCATGGCGTGCCTCGGCACCCCAGTGCCAGCCGCGACCCGGGGCGTCGGTGGCACGCGCGAGCGCGGCACCGATCATGACGGCGTCCGCGCCGGATGCGATGGCCTTCACGAGGTCGCCGGAGGTGCCGATGCCGCCGTCGGCGATGACGTGCACGTAGCGTCCGCCGGACTCGTCGAGGTAGTCGCGCCGCGCGCCGGCGACGTCGGCGATGGCCGTCGCCATGGGTGCGTGGATGCCGAGCACCCGACGGGTGGTCGAGGCCGCTCCCCCGCCGAAGCCGACGAGCACTCCAGCGGCACCGGTGCGCATGAGGTGCAGCGCTGCCGTGTAGGTCGCCGCACCGCCGACGATGACGGGAACGTCGAGCTCGTAGATGAACTGCTTGAGGTTGAGCGGCTCCTGGTTGCGGGACACGTGCTCTGCGGAGACGGTCGTGCCGCGGATGACGAACAGGTCGGTGCCGGCCTCGAGCACATCGTCCATGAACTGCTGCGTGCGCTGCGGGGAGAGTGCGCCAGCGGCCGGCACTCCGGCCTCGCGGATCTGCTGCAGGCGCTCCTTGATGAGCGTGCCCTTGACCGGCTCCCGGTAGATCTCCTGCAGCTTGGCCGTCGCCTGCTTCGCCGGCAGATCAGCGATCTGCGCGAGCAGCGGGGCCGGGTCGTCGTAGCGAGTCCACAGGCCCTCGAGGTCGAGCACGCCGAGGCCGCCGAGCTTGCCGAAGCCGATCGCGGTCTCGGGCGACATCACCGAGTCCATAGGGGCTGCGATGAGCGGGATATCGAACGTGAACGCGTCGATCTTCCACGTGATGGAAACGTCCTCCGGGTCACGGGTTCGCCGCGATGGCACGATGGCCACGTCGTCGAAGGAGTACACGCGGCGGGCTCGCTTTGCGCGGCCGATCTCGATCTCAGTCACCTGCCTAGCCTAGCCCTCCGCGGTCCTCGCTGCTGCGGCGCGGCGGCGGGGAGACCCCGACCCGCCGCGCCGATCGCGCTGCTAGCGACGGTAGTTGGGGGCTTCCGAGACCATCTGCACATCGTGCGGGTGCGACTCCTTCAGCCCTGCCGGAGTGATCCGCACGAAGCGGCCCTTCTCCTTGAGCTCCGCGACGGTGCGAGCGCCGACGTAGAACATCGACTGGCGCAGGCCGCCCGTGAGCTGGAACACCGACTGGCGGATCGAGCCGCGGTACGCGACCTTGCCCTCGATCCCCTCGGCGATGAGCTCGTCGTCGCTTGGGACATCCGCCTGGAAGTAGCGGTCCTTCGAGTACGAGGTGCGCTCGCCGCGCGACTGCAGGGCGCCGAGCGAGCCCATGCCGCGGTAGCTCTTGAACTGCTTGCCGTTGACGAAGATGAGGTCGCCTGGCGACTCGTCGGTGCCGGCCAGCAGCGATCCGACCATGACCGCGGATGCGCCGGCGACGAGCGCCTTCGCGATCTCGCCCGAGTACTGCAGGCCGCCGTCCGCGATGACCGGCACGCCAGCCGGGGTCGCGGCGAGCGACGCCTCGTAGACGGCTGTGATCTGGGGGACGCCGACTCCCGCGACGATGCGCGTCGTGCAGATGGAGCCAGGACCGACGCCGACCTTGACGGCGTCAGCACCCGCATCCACGAGCGCCTGGGCGCCCTCGCGGGTCGCGACGTTGCCGCCGACGACCTGCACGTGGCCCATCACCGGGTCGCTCTTGAGGCGGCGGATCATGTCGAGCACGCCGGCCGACTGGCCGTTCGCCGTGTCGACGACGAGCACGTCGACACCGGCAGCCACGAGGCGCTCCGCGCGCTCCCAGCCGTCGCCGAAGAAGCCGATCGCCGCGCCGACGCGCAGGCGCCCGGCGTCGTCCTTCGTCGCGTTCGGGTACTTGTCGCTCTTGTCGAAGTCCTTCACCGTGATGAGGCCGGCGAGCTTGCCCTCGTCGTCGATGAGCGGCAGCTTCTCGATGCGGTGCTTGCCGAGGAGCTTGTAGGCGTCGTCGCCGGAGATACCGACGGGACCGGTCACGAGGCCCTCGCCCGTCATGACCTCGTGCACGCGGGTCGTGCGCTTCTCCGACTCGGGCACGAAGCGCATGTCCCGGTTGGAGATGATGCCGACGAGCTTGCCCGTCTCCTCGTCGACGACCGGCAGGCCGGAGACGCGGTACTGCCCGCAGATCTCATCGACCTCCGCGACCGTCGCGTTGGGGGTCGTCGTCACCGGATTCGTCACCATGCCGGACTCGGAGCGCTTCACGCGATCGACCATCTCGACCTGGTCGTCGATCGACAGGTTGCGGTGCAGGATGCCCATGCCTCCCTGACGCGCCATGGCGATCGCCATGCGGGCCTCAGTGACCGTGTCCATCGCCGCCGAGACGAGCGGGACGCGCAGGGTGATGCCGCGCGTCAGCCGCGTCGTCGTGTCGACCTCAGACGGGATGACGTCGGTGTGCCCGGGAAGCAGCAGCACGTCGTCGTAGGTCAATCCGGTGAAGCCAAAGGGGTCCGACTCGGTCATTACGCTCCAGGAGGTATCTGGGATGCGCCGTTCGGCGGCATCCTCGTGCATCGGGAAACAGCTCAGTGGTGATGGAACAGCGACGACCCCGGACGCATTCCCGGGGTCCTCAGCTCATCAGCCTCGTGTCGGCGGACCGAGTACGTCCGCGACCGAGGGAATCTTGGCGCCAAGTCTAGCCGTGCGCACGAGGTCGATCGTGAAGAGGATGAGCGCGACCCAGACGATCGCGAACCCGATCCAGCGCTCGAGCGGCATGGGCTCCGAGAAGACCGCCACGGCGAGCACGAACTGCAGGATCGGCGCGATGTACTGCATGAGTCCGAGCTCGATGAGGCGCAGCCTTCGCGCGGCCGCCGCGAACAGCAGGAGCGGCACGCTCGTGACGACGCCGGCGAACAGCAGGACGCCCGTGTTGACCGCCGACACGGAGCCGAAGGTGATGCCGCCGCCGAAGAGCACCGTCCAGAGCAGGCAGATCGCGCCGATGGGCATGATGAGCGTCGTCTCGACCGCCAGTCCGGAGAGCGCGTCCGCCTGGACCCCCACCCGCTTCTTCACGAGCCCATACAGCCCGAAGGTCATGGCGACGCCCAGGCCGAGCCACGGGATGCGGCCGTAGCCGAGCGAGATGACGAGCACAGCGAGGAGGGAGAGTCCGACGGCGACCCACTGCAGGGGCCTGAGCTTCTCGCGGAGGAAGACCAGCCCGAGCGCGACGGACACGATCGGGTTGAGGAAGTAGCCGAGCGCGGCGTCGAGAGTGTGGCCTGTCGCGACCGCCTGCACGTAGAACAGCCAGTTCGCCGACACCAGGATCCCGGCGACGCCGAGGCCGAGCACGACCCGCTTCTTCGAGATGAGCTCCCGGAACGGACGCCAGGCCCGCATGACGAGCACGCCGAGCAGGCAGAACACGACGCTCAGGATGATGCGCCACGCGATGAGCTCCACGGGTGTTGTCGGAGCGGTCGCAACGACGTAGAGGGGCATGAAGCCCCAGAGCGCGTACGCGCTGAACGCCAGCCAGAGGCCGGACCGAGGAGATTCCGTCACCTCGAGATCGTACGCCCACGTCGGGCCGCTGAAACACGCATGGCGCCCGACCCCGAGGGGTGGGCGCCATGCGCGATGCTGCTCCTGCAGATGAGACCGCCCGAACCGGCTCGGCCTCAGAAGGTCAGGAGACTAGACGATCTTCGCGAGGATGTCGCGAGCGGAGAGCACAAGGAGCTCCTCGCCGCCGTACTTGACCTCGGTTCCGCCGTACTTGGAGTAGATGACCTTGTCGCCGACCACGAGGTCGAGCGGCACGCGGTTTCCGTTGTCATCGATGCGGCCGGGGCCGACTGCGACGACTTCGCCCTCCTGGGGCTTCTCCTTGGCGGTGTCCGGAATCACAAGACCCGAAGCCGTGGTCTGCTCGGCTTCGACCTGCTTGATGACGATGCGATCCTCGAGCGGCTGAATGTTCACCGACACGGTTGACCTCTTTCTCAGCGATAGGAAGTTCAGAATTAGCACCCTCCCCATGAGAGTGCTAACTCAGAGTGTAGGGGCCAGGCGGCGACGACTGCAACGCGGCGACGTCTCGTGGCGTACGCCGGTAGCGTAGTGCTGGTGCAACGCGACGAACTCCTGGCCCTCCTCACACCAGAGGCGATGACCCTGCTCGACGACGCGCCCCCCGTCGAGTCAGCGGGAGACGCGCTTGCACTCGTGACGAGGCTGCGCGCGGCAGGAGGCTCCGCGGAGGTGGTTGCCGCCGTCGTCACGCAGGCGAAGCTCCGCCGGCGCGCATCCGTCAAGTTCGGCCCGTTCGCCGAGCGGATGCTCTTCACCGACGCTGGCCTGCAGCAGGCGACGCGACTGCAGGTCGCGGCGCACCACGCGAACCGGTTCAGGCAGGCCGGCGCCGTGAGCGTGGCAGACCTCGGGTGCGGGATCGGCGCAGACTCCATGGCATTCGCCTCCCTCGGTCTCGAGGTCACCGCGTTCGACGTCGACGAGGTCACCGCCGCGATCGCAGCCCACAACCTGGCCCCGTTTCCCAATGCCCAGGTCAGGCACGACCGCGCCGAGGAGGTGGACCTGGCGGCCTTCGATGCGCTCTGGTTCGATCCGGCCCGCAGGACCACCAGCGGCGGGAGCACGGCACGCCACTTCGATCCCGCCGATTGGAGTCCATCCCTCGACTTCGTCTTCGCCGCAGGCCGCGAGCGCCCGACGGGCATCAAGCTGGGACCGGGGATCGACCACGCCTACCTCCCGGATGACGCGGAAACGCAGTGGGTCTCCTCCAACGGCGACCTCGTCGAGGCGACGGTGTGGATGCACGGCACGGCGAGGGCGGGCATCCGCCGTTCGGCCCTCGTGATCGGCAGGCACGGCACCGCCGAGCTGACGACCGGCGAGGACGTCCGGGACGCGGACGTCGCTGCGCTGGGCGCCGTGCTCTACGAGCCGGACGCGGCGATCATCCGCGCGCGCCTCATCGGCGACCTCGCACGTTCGCTCGAAGCGACGATGATCTCGGAGAGCATCGCGTGGATGACCGCCGAGCACTTCACCCCGACGCCGTTCGCGAGCGCGTTCTCGGTCCGAGAGGTGCTGCCCCTGCATGCGTCGTCGCTCAAGGGCGAGCTGCGGAAGCGGGGCATCGGCGTGCTCGAGATCAAGAAGCGGGGGGTCGACATCGACCCTGCGGAGTTCAGGCGGAAGCTCTCGCTCAAGGGAGACGCGTCCGCGGTGCTCATCCTCACGAGGATCGGCGACAAGCGCGTCGCCATCCTCGCCGATCGGCTCAGCTGAGGACAGCCGAGCCGTCGGCGCGTCTCGTGCCTAGACGACCAGCACGACGACGAGCGTCACGATGGCAAGAAGGACCGCGAGACCACCCGCCACGAGCCCCACGACTGAAAGCGTGCGTCCGAGGCCCTTCGGCGCGCGAAGTCCCGCGATTCCGAGCCCGACGGCGCCGAGCCCGAGCACCAGGGCCACGATGTACGCCCACCCGGGAAGTAGGAGGAGGAGCAGCGAGATCGCGCCGAGCGCGACGCCGATGATGCCGAGCACCGGCGCAGGTGCCTTCGGCTGCTGGCCGTATCCCTGCACGCCGAACTGCTGGCCGGGCTGCTGACCGAACTGCCCCTGCTGCGGAGCACCGTACTGGGGCTGCCCGAACTGGTCCTGCTGCGGGGCGCCGTACTGCGGCTGCCCGAACTGATCCTGCTGCGGGGCGCCGTACTGCGGCTGCCCGTACTGGTTCTGCTGCGGCTGGCCGTAGCCCTGCTGCGCGGGAGCCTGCTGCTGACCGGACGCCTGCTGACCGGACGCCTGCTGAGCGCCGTAGCCGGTCGAGTACCCCGGCTGCTGCTGGCCATAGCCACCGTCAGCCGCGCCGTACCCGGGCTGCTGCTGGCGGCCGGGCTGCTGATCATTCTGCTGCCCGTACTGCGGCTGAGATTGCCCGTACTGGCCCTGGCCGTACTGGCCCTGGCCGGGCTGCTGCGCGCCGAATGGTGGCTGGCCGTTCTGGTGCTGGCCGTTCTGGTGCTGGCCGTTCTGGTGGGGCTGCTGCGGGTACTGGGGGCCGTTCGGGTCAGACATGGTGTCCTTCTCAGTCGTCGACAAGGCTGCAGGTGCTGAACAAGCTTAGAGTGCGGGCGGATGCATCCACCCGCACTCCTGCCGGTTCTTTCAGCGGGTGATCAGTATCCGTAGGACGACATATCGCCGAGGAACATGGCGGCGACGACGATGCCGATGATCGCCACGATCACCGAGAGCACGATGGCTGCGATCGAGACCCAGAGGCCCCACACACGCAGCGGCCCGGCCTGCGGCTCCCGCGACTTGGCCATGATGGCGCAGACCAGGCCTGCGATACCGAGGGGAAGTCCGAGGAACGCCGTCACGAAGGTGAGCAAGATGCCCGCACCGCCGAGGGACAGTGCGACGATGCTGAGCGTGCGCTTGGGAGCCGTGGACTGGGCCGGGTAGCCGGGCGTCGCGTACCCCTGCGGTGCCCCATAGCCCTGCGACTGTCCCTGCGACTGCGGCGCGCCGTATGCCGGAGCTGCGCCGGCGGGAGCCTGGCTCGCGGACGGAGCCTGACCGTACGGAGCCGCGCCCGGTGCCGCGGCCGGCTCGCTCGGCGGCGTGTAGCTCACCGAACCAGACGCTGCGGGCGGCGTGGAGTCGGTGCCGGACGACGAAGGAGCCGAGTAGTCGGTGCCGGACGACGAAGGAGCCGAGTAGTCGGTGCCAGAGCCAGAGCCGGAGCCAGAGCCGGGTGCGGCTGGCGGCGTGTATCCGCTGCCCGACGCTGAGGGTGCGGAGGAGTCGGAGTACGGCGCGGCCGAAGTCGACGCGTCGGTGCCCGAGACGGAGGGCGGCGTGTAGTCGGTGCCGGTGGCTGCCGGGGCGGAGTAGTCGACCGACTCAGCAGGCGGCGTGTAGGCGGCCGGTGCCTCGTACTGGGGAGGTGTGCTGCCGTCCTCCGGAAGCCGTGGCTTGTCACCTGGGGTTGCGTTGCTGTCGCTCATTGCGGAGCTCCTTCCGGTTCAGCCGATTTCGCGGCGGTTGAGGCTGGTGTTCACGTGCGTGGAGCAAGCGGCGACGCCTTCAGTGGCGCACGCCCATGTCCTAGGTTCCCAGGGTTTGACTGGGAACCGTCACACAAGGTTCAGGAAAGCCCGCGCTCAGTAAGAGCTGAGGCCTCCGAGCAGTCCGATTCCCCCGAAGAAGAGAAGGGCGAGGACAAGCAGCAGCAGGAGCCCGAAGACCGAGATGAAGCCGAGCACGATGGCGGTGATGGCGAGCGCCCGTCCGCGCGGCTCGCGACGCAACGCGATGAAGCCGCACACGATGCCAGCGATCCCGACCATCCACCAGACGAACTGGAGGATGGGGATGAGCGAGACGAAGAACGACCCTCCACTCAGGCACAGGGCCACGACGCTCAAGGTCAGCGTCCCGGCACCGGCCGGTCGAGGTGCCGTGTACGGCGCCTGGACATAGGGCGTCACCGGATAGGCGAGGTGCTGCGAGGGCGCCGCCTGCGCCGCGTTGCTGCCAGGGCCCCAGTTGTCGCTTGGCGCGGTGTGGCCGTAGCCGGCTTCCTGGCCGTAGCCGAAACCCTGCCCGTGGCCCGAGTCGTGCCCGTAGCTGTTGCCGTGGCCGGGGCCGAGGGCGTCGCCTCGCGCCTCCCGCGGCTCGCCGACGGGCTGCGCGCCGACGTTCGGGGCCGGTATCCGCTCGACGGGGCCATCTGGTGTCGACCAGGTCATGTCCGCTCCTTTCGAGAGGTGATGAGATGCTCCAACGTTACGGCGACCTGCTCGACGGCACGTCATCCCCATGGCCTCGGGTTCGTCATCCCGCAGGATGACTTCGAGCCTCGCAGGGCAGGGCTCTCGCTGGACGGCGGACTCAGGCGACGACGAAGGCGAACCCAACGCAGCCCACGACTGCCGCCGCAGCAAGCGCGAGGGCGAGCAGCCAACCGCGGTGGCGCCGCCCGAGCACCGCGAGCAGAAGTGCGACCGCGCCGAGACTCGCCCCGAGGTACAGGGGCCAGAGCGGCGAGGGGGTCACGGATGCGGAGAGCGCGACAGCGAGGACCGCCGCGGCAAGCGACAGCAGCACGGAGACGATGATCGCGAGGCGACTGAGCCCGAGCCCAGGAGGCACCGGTGCCGTCGCGGCGCGAGCGGATGCCGGAGCCATCGCGCTCTCCTGCACGTGCGCGACCGCCGGGTCGATGTCCTGGCCGGCCTCCGCACCCCGGCGCTCCTCGGACCGGGGCGCAGAACTCCCCACGGCCGGAGCCGACTTCTCCTCGCCCCGCGAGCGCGGGGTGAGAGCCGAGTATGCGGCGTTGCTGGTGTCATCGACCGGAGTGCGGTCGATCGGGGGAAGCTCCACGGGCTTGCGCGGCGGCAGCTTCGGCTGATCGGGTGTTGTCATCGGTGCTCCCCCAGAGCTGGTCTCTCCTGCGGCGCAGGCTGCGTGGCCACCGGAAGCGTCGAGTCCGCCGCGAAGTCGAGCGGGGACGGAGGCTTGCCGGCAGCGACGAGCATTGCGCCGACGGCTGCGATCATCGCCCCGTTGTCGGTGCAGAGCCGAAGCGGTGGGATGCGCAACTCGATGCCGGCGGCAGCGCACCGCTCCTCCGCGAGCTCACGCACGCGCGCGTTCGCGGCCACTCCCCCGCCGAGCACGAGGCGGGGCACGCCGAGGGCCGTGCAGGCCGCCACCGCCTTCGCCGTCAGCACGTCGGCGACGGCCTCGCGGAAGCTCGCCGCGACATCGGCGACCGGCACCGGCTCCCCCGCGTCCTCCTTGGCCTCGACCCAGCGGGCCACGGCGGTCTTGAGTCCGGAGAAGGAGAAGTCGTAGCGGTGCCGCTCGAGGTCCTTCGGCTTCGTGAGCCCGCGCGGGAACCGGATCGCCTTCGGATCCCCTCCGGCAGCGGCCTTGTCGATCTCGGGTCCACCCGGGTAGGGCAGGCGCAGCAGTCGCGCCACCTTGTCGAACGCCTCGCCAGCCGCATCGTCGATCGTCTCGCCGAGCTGCTCCACGTCGTCGACGAGGTCGCGAACATGCAGGAGGGACGTGTGCCCGCCCGAGACGAGCAGGGCCACCGCTGGTAGCTCGAGCTGACCCACGTCGTCGCGCAGGACGTCAGCGGCGACATGGCCCACCAGATGGTTCACGGTATAGAGCGGGATGCCGGTGGCGACGTGCAGGGCCTTCGCCGCCGCCGTTCCGACCATGAGCGCACCAGCGAGGCCAGGGCCCTGGGTGACGGCGATCGCGTCGAGGTCCTCGAGCGAGACTCCGGCCGTCTCGAGCGCCGCCGAGATGGTCGGCACTATTGCGTCAGCGTGGGCACGTGCGGCGATCTCGGGAACGACGCCACCGAAGATGGCGTGCTCCTCCATCGAGGAAGCGACCTCGTTGGCGAGCAGCACCCGACCGCGGACGATGCCGACACCCGTCTCGTCACACGACGATTCGATGCCGAGCACAAGCGGCTCCCTGAGAGCACCGGCCGCGACACGAGCCTCGGCGGACGCCCGCACCCCCGGCAGCTGTCCGCGCATCACGATCGCATCCACACCCTCTCGCGGGTAGTACCTGGGTCGGCGTCCGATCTCCTCGAAGCCGAGCCGCGAGTAGAGGGCACGAGCGGCCTCGCCGTTCTCGCGCACCTCGAGGAACACCTGCTTCGCGCCGCGCGCCTCGGCCCACGCGAAGAGCTCGGCCAGCATCCGAGTGGCCCATCCGCCGCGCCGCAGCCGCTCATCGACGGCGATGGTCTGCAGATCAGCCTCACCGCCACCCTGGAGAGCCATGACGCCAGCAGCCGCCAGGATCTCGCCGCTCGCGGCGTCCTCGACGACCACATATCGCGTGTGCTCGCTCTTGACCTCGCCGGCGAGCATCGACGGCGACCACGGGTCGAGCGGGAAGGCGGCCTCGTCGAGACGCACCATCGACGGGATGTCCTCGTGCGAGGCATCTCGCAGCACTGCGCGCATCAGCCGGTCACCCGCTTCGGGCCGTTCGACGGCACCGCGTCGGCACCCCGCAGGTACAGGATCGTGTTGGCCTCGGCTTCGAGCCCCTGGACCTCGCGGTCGAGCCAGGCGAGTGCGAGGTGAGCGGCCGAGATGGTCCTCGTGTCGAAGCGGTGGTCGGCAGCGGGGACGGCGTCAGGCCGGTGCAGCTCGGATCTGCTCGCGACGAGCAGCCCCTGCTCATACCGGGAGCAGGCGAGCTCCCCCCTGCGGGCATCCGTCGTGACCAGCAGATCGCCGCCAGCCTCCGGATGCTCCGCGCGCCACTCGTGGGCCGCGGCATCGTGGCTGGGCATCGGGATGAAACGGGCGCCGCGTGCGAACGCGAACGTGCGCGCGGCGGCCACGCCGACACGCAGCCCCGTGAAGGGACCGGGGCCCATGCCGCCGACGACCTGCGTGACGTGCTGCGGAGAGAGCCCGGCGTCTGCGAGCACCTCCGCGATCGCCACGCCGACGACCTCAGCATGATGTCGGGTGTCGGCGGTGCGCCGTTCTGCGAGCACCCGGCCGTGCGGGGTGACGATCGCGACATCCGTGCCCGCTGACGTATCGATCGCTAAGAGCATGCGAGTGATTCTACGCGGGGGCTGCGCCGAACTCGGTCCGCAGCGCGTCCACGAGAGCGGCGGCTACCGGGCGATCCCACGTGCCCGCGACCGTGAGCGTGACGCGGCGCGGGTCCAACGGCTCTTCGTCGCTCCAGTCGACACCACCGGGCCCCTCGACGACCTCGGGCTCGAGCGGCGGGGAGGCCGCGGAACGGTCGATCGTGATCTCCAGCCAGCGGTCGGTGATCAGCGGGACCGCTTCGCGCCCCCACTCGACGACGGTGACGCTGGCGGCCAGATCGAGGCCGAGGTCGTCGAGCTCGGCCGGATCGCCGAGACGGTACGCATCCACGTGGATGAGCTCGGGCCCCGCTCCAAGGGAAGGATGCGTGCGTGCAAGGACGAAGGTCGGACTCGTGACCGGACCCCGCACGTCGAGCGCATTCCCGAGACCCCGCGCGAACGTCGTCTTGCCCGCACCCAACGGCCCTGTCAGCACGAGCACATCGCCCGCGAGCAGGAGCCCGCCGATGAGCTCTCCCGCGCGGACCATGTCCTCCGCGGTCGCGAGCTCCACCGTGATGCTCGGAGTCAGGTCAGTGCCCACACCCATCCGCCCCTCCTTGATCGCGTCGTTCCCGCCGCTCGACCCGCGGCCCGAGCGCGGCAACGAACGCCTGCGGTGACACTGCTGACCACGACGCCCACTCCTGCAGGTGGATATCGCCCGGTTCGGGTCCGAACACCGAGACCGGCATGCCGATCCACGCCTCCTGGTCCTGCAGGTCGATGACGATCTGATCCATGGCGACTCGGCCGACGATCGGGCGACGCTGGCCGCCCACGACGACCTCACCCTGCCCCGCGGCCCTGCGAGGGATGGCGTCGGCGTAGCCGAGCGGCACGAGCCCGAGCGTCGTGGATTCCTCCGCCACCCAGTCGTAGCCGTAGGAGACACCGTGGCCGGCCGTCACCCGTTTCACGTGCACGAGCTCCGTCGTGAGCGCGACAGGAAGCGGCGCGCTCGGCTCATCGAAGCCGTAGATTCCGCGGCTGCCAGGATCCCTGGTGCGCTCGTGGTCGACGAGCGTGGTCGACCGTGCAGCCTGCCCGACGTGCGCGAGGTCCGCGTTCGCCGCGACGAGTGGCAGCAAGCCGTGCTCGAGCGCCAGATCGGCCACGAGAGCACCACCGAGTCCGTACGCGTCGGCGGAGACGTCGACGCTGAAGAGCCTGGCCGCGTGCCGCGCACCCATGCCGTCCCTCAACGCCGCGGCGAGCTCGCGTGCCCGTTCGCCCATGCGGTCCCGCAGCAGGTCGACGTCGACCCAGAGCTCGCGGCGGGGCGCAAGCGCCAGCGCCGCCTCCTTGTCCGGAGCGCCAGCAGCCGCACGGTGAGGCTCGGCGGAAGAGCTCGCGTCCGAGGAGCGGCGCGGGATGCGTGAGCTCAGCCGAGTGACGATCTCGTAGTTGATGGTCCCGGCGGCGGCGGCCCAGGCGTCCGCGCTCGCCGAGCGTGCGGCGTCGATGACCAGCAGCCGAGGCGGCTCGTCGCTGCGGCCCAGGCGTCCGGACGCCGACGCGGTTCCCTCGAGCGGTTCGACTCGCAGCTCGAGGGTGTCGAGGGCGACGACATTCCAGCGAGCACCGGTATCGTCGGCGAGCTCCAGGGAGCCAGGCTCGATGGGCGGCAGACCGGCAGCGTGCCCGAGGTCGACCCTGAAGCCGCGCTGATCCTCGAAGATCGGGGCGCTCAGCGACAGGGCGGGCCTCAGCGCGACCGGGCAGTCCGTGTCAGCGGAGAACGGCGAGAGACCGTACAGGGAGACTCCGAGGCGCACGAGATCGAAGCGCGCCTCCGGCAGCGACATCGAACCGGCCGTCGCGGCGAGGTGACGCACCGACGGGGTCAATCCACGCCGAGCCGCGAGCTCGAGCGCACGCTCGAACGAAGCGAGCTGCGCACGATCGGCATCAGGACCCGCACCAGCCAGATGGCTGAACAGTCCCTCGAGGCGGATGAGCCCACGCCCCTCGAGCTCCGCCGCCTTCGTGAACGCCGACTCCCACTCAGCCGGGCTGATCCCGTTGCGCCCGAGACCCGTGTCCAGCTTGAGGTGCACGACCACGCAGCGCTCGGAGTGCTCGAGACGACCCAGGCCGATATCGACGAGCTCGAGCTGCGCGAGCGAGGAGATGCCGAGCTCGATCTCCGCGTCCAGCGCGGCGATCCAGTCGGTGCGAGCCCCGTGCATCCACGCGAGGATCGGCGCGGTGATGCCCGCCTCCCGGAGTGCCACGGCCTCCCGGAGGTCGACGACGCCGAGGCGCACGGCACCTCCCTCGAGCGCGGCACGAGCCACGTCGGGCGCCCCGTGTCCGTACGCATTCGCCTTCACGACCGCGAGGAGCGGTGTGCGCGTGAGATCCGCGATGGCACGGACGTTCGCCCGGACCGCGTCGAGATCGACATCGACGCGCGCGCCGCTCACGAGCCGGCCCCAGCCGATGCCCCACGCTCGGCGATGACAAACGCCGTCGCGGTCGTGCGCTCGTGTGTCAGCGAGAGGTGCAGGTGATCGACCCCCACCAGCTCGAGATGCGCCCGAAGCGCGGGAGTCACGGCGAACTCCGGACGACCAGCTGGCCCGCTCTCGACCTCGAAGTCGAGGAAGCTGAGCGAGCCGATGCCGCCGAGCGCCTTCACCGCGGCCTCCCGAGCGGCGAACCGAGCGCCGAGAGACGCCAGCGACCTGTCGCGCTCCGCCGGCGCGAAGAGACGCTCGCGGAGGCGCGGGGCACGCTGCAGAGCCCGCGCGAACCGCGCGAGCTCCACCGTGTCGACACCGATACCGACGATCACGCTCAGCTACTCGACGGTGACGGACTTCGCCAGGTTGCGAGGCTGATCCACGTCGAGCCCCTTCGCCGTGGCGAGCTCGATCGCAAAGATCTGGAGCGGCACGACCGCGAGCAGCGGCTCGAAGAAGGGCTCCGTCGGGGGAACCGCGATGACCTCGTCCGCATACGGCAGCACGGCCGCGTCGCCGACCTCGCAGATCGCGAGCACACGAGCGCCGCGCGCACGGATCTCCTGGATGTTCGACACGATCTTCGGGTGCAGCGTGTCGTCGTGGCGAGGGCTCGGCACGATCACGAAGACCGGCTGGCCCGGCTCGATGAGCGCGATCGGGCCGTGCTTCAGCTCGCCGGCAGCGAAGCCCTCAGCATGGATGTACGCGATCTCCTTGAGCTTGAGGGCACCCTCGAGCGCGATCGGGTAGCCCACGTTGCGACCCAGGTACAGCACGGAGCGGGTGTCCGCCATCCAGTTCGCGAGCTCGTGGATGCGCTCCCGAACGCCGAGGACCGTGCGGACCTTCTCCGGGATCGTCTGGAACTCCGTCAGGAGCTCCTCGCGACGCTCATCCGCCATCGTGCCGCGAATCGTCGCCGTGTAGATGCCAAGCAGGTAGAGGGCCGTGATCTGGGCGAGGAACGCCTTCGTCGACGCGACCGCGACCTCCGGGCCGGCATGCGTGTAGACAACCGCATCGGACTCGCGAGGGATGGTCGCTCCCTGCGTGTTGCAGATGGAGAGGGTCTTCGCGCCGCGAGACATCGCGTAGCGAACCGCCATGAGCGTGTCCATCGTCTCGCCGGACTGGCTCATCGACACGATCAGCGTGCGGGAGTCGAGCACCGGGTCGCGGTAGCGGAACTCGTGCGCGAGCTCGACCTGGACGGGCACGCGGGCCCACTTCTCCATGGCGTACGCACCGACCTGCGCCGAGTAGGCGGCAGTGCCGCACGCGACGATGATGATGCGGTGGATGTCGTTGAAGAAGTCGTCCCCGAGCGCGTCGAGGTCGGGAAGGTGCACGCGGCCCTCGACGATCCGGCCGCGAAGCGTGTTCGCCACGGCCTCGGGGTCCTCGTCGATCTCCTTGGCCATGAAGCTCGGCCAGCCGCCTTTCTCAGCAGCTGATGCGTCCCAGGAGACCTCGAAGGCCTCTGCGGTGGCGGGCTCTCCGTCGAACGTCGTGATGTTCACGGAGTCGGGGCGCACGAGCACGATCTGCTCCTGGCCGACGGCCAGCGCGCGGGGCGTGTACTCCACGAACGCTGCCACGTCCGAGCCGAGGAAGTTCTCTCCGTCGCCGAGCCCGATGACCAGCGGCGAGTTCAGACGCGCACCGACGATCAGGCCCGGTTCGTCGGCGTGCACCGCGAGGAGCGTGAACGCTCCGTCGAGACGGCGGACCACTGCGCGGAACGCCTGCTCGAGGCTCCCCACCTCGCGGTAGACGTGGCCGATCATGACGGCCGCGACCTCGGTGTCGGTCTCCGACTCGAAGGTGTAGCCGAGCTCCACGAGCTCGGTCTTCAGCTCGGCGAAGTTCTCGATGATGCCGTTGTGGATGACGGCGAGCTTGCCGCCATCGGCGAGGTGCGGATGCGCATTCGCGTCCGTCGGACCGCCATGTGTCGCCCACCTGGTGTGGCCGATGCCCGTGTGGCCATCCGGCAGCGCGTTGCGCTCCAGGTCTTCGCGCAGCACCTTCAGCTTGCCCGCACGCTTGCGGGTCTCGATCCGTCCCTCGTCGTCGATGACCGCGACACCTGCGGAGTCGTACCCCCGGTACTCGAGTCTTGCGAGGCCGCCCATCAGGATGTCAAGGCTCTCTCGTGGACCAACGTAACCAACAATTCCGCACATACGGGCCATCTTAGGGGCACCGCTCTTCCGGGGTCGGACACCGCACTAGACTCGCCTTCTATGTCCGCAACTGGTCAGATTCCGCGCAGCGGAGGAGACTCGCCCTTCGTCGAGATCCTCCGCCAGGACTGGGCGGACCTCGCACCGTCGACGCCGATGTCGCTGGACGAATCAGACCTCATCAGGCTGCGCGGCCTCGGCGACCACCTCGACCTCGACGAGGTGCGCGACGTCTACGTGCCGCTCTCCCGCCTCATCAACCTGTATGTCTCGAACGCTCGTTCGCTGCACCGTGCGACGAGCGGCTTCCTCGGCGAGCGCAGCGCATCCACCCCCTTCGTCATCGGTGTCGCAGGGTCGGTCGCGGTCGGCAAGTCGACGGTGTCGAGGCTGCTTCGCGAGCTCCTCCGCCGCTGGGAGGACACGCCTCGGGTCGAGCTCGTCACCACGGATGGCTTCCTCTACCCGAACGCCGAGCTCGAACGACGCGGGCTCATGGAGCGCAAGGGCTTCCCCGAGTCGTACGACCAGCGTGCGCTCCTGCGCTTCATCACGAAGGTCAAAAGCGGCGCGGCGGAGGCCCGAGCGCCGTTCTACTCGCACCTGAGCTACGACATCGTCCCGGATGCGGAGATCGTCGTCAACCAACCGGACGTGCTCATCGTCGAGGGCCTCAACGTGCTCCAGCCGCCCCGCGCTCACTCGCTCGCGGTGAGCGACATGTTCGACTTCTCCATCTACGTCGACGCCCGATCAGAGGACATCGCGCGCTGGTACGAGCAGCGCTTCCTGTCGCTGCAGCGAGGGGCGTTCACCAACCCGCGCTCGTACTTCCGCCGCTTCGCCGACCTGAGCACGGATGAGGCCCTCGAGCATGCCCGCAGCATCTGGTCGCGCATCAACGGTCCGAACCTGCGCGAGAACGTCATGCCGACTCGGTCACGGGCTCAGCTCGTGCTGCGCAAATCGAGCGACCACACGGTCCGCAGCGTCCTGCTCCGCAAGGTCTGAGCCCCCGGAGGGATCATCCCGCCAGCCCGTCGTCTCCGGATGGAGAAGTCGCTTCGTGCTGGGAACTTCTCGCCACAAGAGGGACGTTCCCATCCCGAGGTGACGACGAGACAGACGACGACGAAGCAGACGACGGCGGAGCGGGCGAGGACACCGATGACGGGACGCTTCAGAGACGGGACGCCTGGGAGGAGGAAGAAGCCCCTCCCGAGCGAACTCGGGAGGGGCTTCTTCACGACAGACGAGCTGTCAGAGCCTCACGCGGCCACGCGTTCGGCCTGCGCCTGCTCGACCTCGGCGACGACCGCCGCGAAGAGCGCGCCGCCCTCGAGGCCGGTGACCTCCCGCGTGAACGTCTCCGCGTCGAGCGTCGCGAGCTTCTCCTGCAGCTCGACGCTCTCCTGATCGGCCGGGAAGTCGAAGCGGAGAGCCGCACCGATCGCTCGCACGAGCGCGTCGTACGGGAGTCCCGCAGCCGCGGCCTCCGAAGCGGGCCGCACGAAGCGCTCCTTCGCGGAGAGCTTGCGCAACGGCTGACGGCCCACACGTGCGGGCTGGTCCGGCAGATCGCGGTTGGCGAAACGCGAGAGCGTCGTGGCGACGTACTCGGCGTGGTCCTCTTCCGAGAACCCGAACTGCGACACGAGCACGCGGCTCGTCTCACCGAGCACGGCCTCGACCTCGGACGCGACCGCAGAGATGGCCAGCGCGTCCTGCATGTTCGTCGCGCCAGCCACGAAGCCGTGGTACGCGATAGTCGCGTGTCCCGTGTTCACCGTGAAGAGCTTGCGCTCGATGAACGGCTTCAGGTCGTCCACGAAGTGGGCATCCGGGATGCTCGGCTCGGCACCAGCGAACGGTGTCCGGTCGATCGTCCACTCGAAGAAGTCCTCGACGGTGACGTCGACGCCCTCGACCGCCTGCTCTGGGACGATGCGGTCGACCGCCGTGTTGGCGAAGACCGCGCGGGCGTCGAGCTCCTCGGCGCCCTCGAGGACAAGCCCCTTGAGCGTGTCGGATGCACCGATCGCGTTCTCGCACGCCATGACCGCCAGCTTCGGCGCGTCAACCGCGCGGGCCGCGAGGCCCTTGCGGATGACGGGCGCGATGAAGCGGAGCACGTTCGGCCCGACGGCGCACGTGACGATGTCGGCAGTGGCGATCTCCTGCACGACCTCGTCCTCGTGCGTCGCCGAGTTGATCGCCCGGAAGCGATCGACGACGTGGCTCTTGGCTGCCGGTCCGACCTCGTGCACCGTGTAGGTGTCGACGGCCTGGAGAGCGCCGATGAGATCGGCGTTGACGTCGGCGTAGACGACCTCGTACCCGGCTTCATGCAGGACGAGCCCGATGAAACCGCGACCGATGTTGCCCGCGCCGATGTGGACTGCCTTCATTCCTCGTTCACGTCCCCGAGGAGCTGAGCCAGCTCTTCCGGCGTCTCCGCCTTGAGCAGAGCCTCGACGTTGTCCTCGTGGCTGAACACGATGGCGACGCTCGACAGGATCTCGAGGTGGCCCCCATCCTTGCCTGCGATGCCGATGACGAAGCGGGTCTCGTTTCCGCCCCAGTCGATGGGCTCGTCGTACCGGACGACGGAGAGCGCGGAGCCGAGGATCGAGTCCTTGGCCTCGTTCGTGCCGTGCGGAATGGCGAGGTAGTTGCCCATGAACGTCGAGACGCTCTGCTCGCGGTCGTGCATCGCCTGAATGTAGTCCTGCGTCACGGCGCCAGCCGCGACGAGCAGCTCACCCGCTTCCGTGATGGCTTCTTCTCGCGTGCGCGCGGTTCCGCCGAGGCGGATGCTGTCGAGGCTCAGTACTTCTGCCATTTTCTGCGTTCCTTCCGATAGGAGGCCCCGAGCGGGATGGTCCAGCTCGGGGCCCGGGTCAGTCGAAGGTGCGACTCACTGGTTGGAGAGCCGTTCCACGACCTCGTCGTACCTGGGGCTGTTCATGAAGTTTTCCACGGACACGTGGATGGCGTCTGGAGACTTCTGCTTCGCGCGGTCGGTGAGGTCCTGGTGGGTGACGATCAGGTCGGGGGTCGCGTCGAGGTTCGCGATCGAGACGTTCTTCACGTTGACCCCTTCGATTCCCGCCTTCTTGATCTTGTTGCGGAGGACGGACGCTCCCATCGCGCTCGACCCCATACCGGCATCGCAGGCGAAGACGACGTTGGTGATGACCCTCGTGTCGACTGAGCTGCCAGCGGCCTGCGAGGAGAGACCCGACAGCGCGTCGGACTTCTTCCCCTTGTTGGCCTCGGTCCTGGCGACGGCATCGGCGAAGCCGTTGCCTCCCGCGGCCTCTGCGGCGAGGTCCTTCTTGCGTGAGCTCAACAGGATCGCCGCGGCGATCGCGAACGTGACTGCCGCCGAGAACAGGACCGACAGGATGACACCGAGGTGGCTCCCCTGGGCGGTCATGATCATGACAGCGAAGATCGAGCCGGGAGATGCCGGAGCGACGAGGCCCGAGTCGAAGATGACGTTGGTGAGGACACCCGTCGCGCCACCACCGATGACGGCGAGGATCAGAGCGGGCTTGGCGAGCACGTACGGGAAGTAGATCTCGTGGATGCCGCCGAGGAACTGGATCACGACTGCGCCGGGTGCGCTCGCGCGAGCGACGCCGACGCCGAAGAAGCAGAACGCGAGGAGCAGACCGAGGCCAGGGCCCGGGTTCGCCTCGAGGAGGAACAGGATGCTCTTGCCGGCTTCCTCCGACTGCGCGACGCC
This sequence comes from Pseudoclavibacter sp. RFBG4, assembly GCF_002931515.1. Classification (NCBI taxonomy): domain Bacteria; kingdom Bacillati; phylum Actinomycetota; class Actinomycetes; order Micrococcales; family Microbacteriaceae; genus Pseudoclavibacter; species Pseudoclavibacter sp. RFBG4. Next base: position 144,501 of record NZ_PSYC01000029.1, read on the forward strand.
GAGGGGCGTGAGCACTCCCTGGTTGATCGCGTTGTTGAGGAAGAGGATCTTCGCGGGCTCGATGAGGATGCTCGCGAGGGGCAGGAGCCCTGCGTTGACCAGCGCATCGACGCCCTCGCCGAGGCGTTCCGTGAGCCACGTGATGACCGGGGCGATCGCGAAGAACCCGCCGAGGGCGAGCAGCATCGCGAGGATGCCGGCTGAGAAGTTGTTGACGAGCATCTCGAAGCCGGCACGGATCTTGCCGTCCCAGATGCTGTCGACCTTCTTCATGACCCATGCTGCGAGCGGACCCATGATCATGGCACCGATGAACATCGGGATGCCCGCGCCCACGATGACGCCCATGGTCGCGATGGCGCCGACGACGCCACCACGCGTGTCGTAGACCATCTTGCCGCCCTGGTAGGCGATGAGGAGGGGCAGGAGGTAGGTGATCATCGGACTGACGAGCCCCATGAACGGCGTTCCCTCTGGGGTCTCGTCGGTGATGGTCGCCGGGTCGATGGCCCAGCCACCGAGGGTGCCCCAGAGCTGGCCGTTGGCGGGGAACAGCTCGTTCAGCCAGCCGGTCTCGATGAAGAGGCTGGTGATGAGGCCCCAGGCGATGAACGCCGGGATATTCGGCATGACCATGCCGGAGAGGAACGCACCGAACTTCTGGACCCCGACGCGGGCGCCCTTGCGTTCAGTCGTTGTGGCTTCTGCAGTCATTATTGCTCCAAGCAATCCCCATGCGCGGGGATAGGAGGGGAAAGGTCAGTGCGACTGTTCCCGGATTTCAAGAATCGGCCGAACGGCCATGAGCGCGCGCGGCGGCTCAAGCGTCGTGGTTGGTCTCCAGGAGAGTCACGAGCTGGTCGGCGACAGCTTCGTCGCCGTCGACGGAGAGGGTGATCTCGTCGCCCTTGGAGACGCCGAGTGAGAGGACACCGAGGATGCTGGCCGCGTTGACGGTCTTGTCGCCCTTGGCGATCGTCACGGGGACGCCGGCTTCGGTGGCTGCCTGCACGAAGATCGCTGCGGGACGTGCGTGAAGTCCGTGCTCCGAGGCGACGGTGATCTTGCGTTCGATCATGGAGAGCTCCTTAGGTGTGGCGGGATTTCCGCGTGTTGAGCTTATCTACGCGAGAAGCCCCAGATGCGAGATTGTCACCAAAACTTTGCCTCGGCGCTTGTTTCTTTCTCACACTCGGGTGGGAGCCCGGACCGAGAGGCTCTCTGAGGTTGGCCGCTTCGAAGCTGGCAGGGCAAGAGGTGTCCCGCAGAACGAGAAAGAGGTCCCGCTCCACCAGATGACGGTGGAGCGGGACCTCGTTCTGAGCTTCTGTCCGAGCGGCTCGAGATCAGAGACCTTGCAGAGCGCTGGCCTTAGAGCGCCAACCGCTCGCGGACGACGGCGGCGAGAGCCTCGGCGTGACGCTGCGCGGTCTCCTGCTCCCCCGCCTCGATCATGACGCGCACGAGCGGCTCCGTTCCGGATGGCCGCAGCAGGACGCGTCCGGTCTCACCGAGCTCGAGGGCGACCTGGGCGACCGCGGCCTGGAGCGGCTCGTCACTCGCGCAGTCCTCCTTGCGGACGCCGGGCACGTTGATGAGCACCTGCGGGTAGACGCGCATGACGGACGCGAGCTCGGCGAGCGTCTTGCCGGTTCGCCGCATCTCGGCCGCGATGTGCAGACCGGTGAGGATGCCGTCTCCCGTCGTGGCGAAGTCGGTGAGGATGACGTGTCCGGACTGCTCGCCACCGAGGGCGAGCCCCCGTTCGTTCAGCTCCTCGAGGACGTACCGGTCACCGACCTTGGTCTCGATCATGCGGATGCCGGCTTCGCGCATCGCGATCTTGAGGCCGAGGTTCGACATGACGGTGGCGACGAGGGTGTCCTCGCGCAGCGCGCCGCGCCGACGCATGGAGACCGCGAGGATGGCCATGATCTGATCGCCGTCGACGACATTGCCGTCGGCGTCGATGGCAAGGCACCTGTCGGCGTCTCCGTCGTGGGCGATGCCCAGGTCCGCTCCGAGTTCCGTGACCGTGCGAGCGAGTTCGCCGAGGTGCGTCGAACCGACACCCTCGTTGATGTTGAGTCCGTTCGGTGCGTTGCCGATGACCGTGACCTGAGCGCCCGCGTCCGTGAAGACCTCGGGCGACACGCCGGCCGCGGCACCGTGCGCGCAGTCGAGCACGACGTGGAGTCCACGGAGTGGCGAGGTGCCGTCCTCGCGGAGCGGCAGGCTGCGAAGCAGGTGCAGGGCATAGCGATCTTCGGCATCCGCGAAACGCTCGATGCTTCCGACCCCAGCCCCCGTCGGGGTGAGCTTCTCCCCACCGAGCAGCGCCTCGATCTGGTTCTCGAGGTCGTCGGCGAGCTTGCGACCGCCGCGAGCGAAGAACTTGATGCCGTTGTCGGGGGCGGGATTATGGGAGGCCGAGATCATGACGCCGAAGTCGGCCCCGATCTCGGCGGTGAGAAACGCCGCCGCCGGCGTCGGGATGACTCCCGCGTCGAGCACGTCGACGCCAGAGGAGGCGAGCCCCGCCGCCACGGCGGCAGAGATGAACTCACCTGAAACCCGCGGATCGCGGGCTAAAACAGCACGAGGCCGCCGCCCGTGCTCGCGAGCTGATGTCGCGAGCACGATGGCAGCGGCCTGGGCGAGGCTGAGGGCGAGCTCGACCGTGAGGTGGTCGTTCGCAAGCCCACGAACCCCGTCCGTTCCGAAAAGCCTAGGCATTCGAAATGTCTGGACTTAGCGCTTCGAGTACTGAGGCGCCTTACGGGCCTTCTTGAGTCCGGCCTTCTTGCGCTCCTTGACGCGAGCGTCGCGTGACAGGAAGCCAGCCTTCTTGAGCTCCGGGCGGTTGTTCTCGCGGTCGATCTCGTTGAGAGCGCGCGCGATGCCGAGGCGAAGCGCGCCGGCCTGGCCGGAAGGTCCGCCACCCGAGATGCGTGCGATGACGTCGTATGCGCCACCCAGGCTCAGGATCGTGAACGGGTCGTTGATCAGCTGCTGGTGCAGCTTGTTCGGGAAGTAGTCGGCGATGTCACGGTCGTTGACCGTGATGGTGCCGGTTCCCGGGATGAGGCGCACGCGGGCGATTGCCTGCTTGCGACGGCCGACGGCTGCACCGGGAACGGTGAGTGCCGGACGAGGAGCCTGGACGGCCGCCTCTGCCTCGGGGGTTTCGGTCGAGTAGCTCTGCGGCTGCTCGATGGACTCTGCGATGGTTGCCACTGTGTTCTCTTTCCTAGCTCGGGCCGCTACTGGGCAACCTGGTCGAAGACGTACGGCTTCGGCTGCTGGGCTGCGTGCGGGTGCTCTGCACCTGCGTAGACCTTGAGCTTCTTGAGCTGGTTGCGTCCGAGCGTGTTCTTGGGGAGCATGCCGCGGATCGCCTTCTCGACGGCGCGCGTCGGGTGCTTCTCGAGCATCTCCGTGTAGGAGGTCGCCGTCAGTCCACCCGGGTATCCCGAGTGGCGGTAGGCGAGCTTCTTCTGGAGCTTGGAGCCCGTCAGCGCGACCTTCTCTGCGTTGATGACGACGACGAAGTCGCCCATGTCAACGTGCTGAGCGTAGGTTGCCTTGTGCTTGCCGCGGAGCAGAGCTGCCGCGTGGGTTGCGAGCCGGCCGAGAACGACATCAGTCGCGTCGATGACCACCCAGTCATGGGTGATGTCACCGCCCTTTGGTGTGTACGTGCGCATGGATGTGCACCTTTCGTCGAAATGAGGAGGTCGTGAATCCCACTCGGTCGTGATGGTTGCGGTTGAGCCTCCGGGAAGGATTCTCCCGGGGAGGCCTCACCACGAACGTCACCGTCGAGGGCTCAACTTCGAAGCCGACACCGAAGTGCAGACAACTTGAGTAGCTTACGTCAGTGGCCGCCTGGGCGCAATCTCAGACCGATGGAGCCGCGAGGCGCCGCGCGCGGACCGTTCTGAACCGAGCGGCCGCGCCGAAGACGCCGACCATGAGCATGGTCCCAACTCCCCCAGCGATGAGCGACGCTGAGAAGAAGAAGGAGCCGAGGAAGACGTCGGGGTCGGTCGGGTCCAGTGCGGGCATCAGGATGCTGAGCAGCGCGTACGCCAGAACGAGGACCGCAACCCCGAGGGCCGACCAAGCCGCAGGCACGATGGCCCGGGGCCACAGCCTGCCGACCACACTCAGCACGGCGAAGACGGCGACAGGCAGGGCCAGCGCCGCGTAGCTGATGAGGTCGACCATGACTCCAGTCTGTACCCTCGGAAGATTCCTGGGAATCAGTCGAGAGATGTAGATCGGTCAGCGACGCCCGCAGGCGAGGTGAGCGGCTCCACCAGACGGAGGGCGGGCCGCTGCGCCCGCGTCACGGCCTGGCGCTCACGGAGATGAGCATCCGCCGGGTAGCCCACTCCCGTGAGCGTGAGCCCCTTCGCCGCCAGGACGGGGAAGGCGCTGCTTCGCTCCGTCGCCTGGAGCAGCTCCGGCACGTCCGAGAGCCGGATGCGTCCGGCACCGACCTCAGCGCACATGCCGACGAGCGACCTGACCATGGAGTGGCAGAAGGCATCTGCTTCGAGCTTCGCGACCACGACGCCCTGCTCATCGCGGACCCAGTCGAAGCGCTGCAGGGTTCGGATCGTCGTGGAGTTCGGGCGCGGTCGGCAGAAGCCGGCGAAGTCGTGGAGGCCGATGAGCTTGTCCGCGGCCACTTGCATGAGGGCCGCGTCGAGCTCACGGGGAACGACTGCTGTGCGGTGCCGCTCGATGGGGTTCGGAGGCGTTCGGCGATCTGCGATGCGGAACTCGTAGCTTCGGGAGATCGCCGAGAACCGAGCGTCGAACCCTTCCGGTGCAGGTGCCACCGCCGCGACGACGACGTCGCTGTCTCGACCGAGAACTCCGTTCACGCGACGGAGCAGGATGTCGGACACCTCGTCGCTGGACCGACGTCGGACGTTCTCGACCCCGAGGTCGTCGAGGTCGAGGTGCGCGACCTGCGCCGTCGCGTGGACTCCAGCGTCGGTTCGGCCCGCGACCGTGAGCAGCGGACCATCGGGAAGCTCTCGTGCGACGAGCCTGATGGCGTCCTCGAGGGCGCCCTGCACCGTGCGCAGTTCCGGCTGCGCCGCCCACCCGCTGAATGCGGACCCGTCGTAGGCGATGTCCAGACGGAACCGTGTGCTGTCTCGTCCGTGCCCCATGCGCCCATCCTCCCTCACCCGAGCCGGTTTATCGACGACACGACGAAGCCCCCGAGCAATCGCGATGATTGCTCGGGGGCTTCGACGATCAGCTTCGACTACTTGGCGTCGTCGGCCTTCGCGTCAGCGTCCGACTCAGCGGCGTCTGCAGCCTCGGAAGGCTGCGTTCCGCCGTCGGCCGTGGGCTCGGAAGCCTCCGTGTCGCCTGCGGCTGCGTCGACCTCGTCGGTCGCGGGCTCGTCGACCTCAGGCTCGGCAGGTGCGGCGGCCGGAGCCGTCTTCACTGCGGAGGCCTTCGGCGTGACGGGCTCGAGGACGAGCTCGATGACTGCCATGGGGGCGTTGTCGCCCTTGCGGTAGCCGGTCTTGATGATGCGGGTGTACCCGCCTTCGCGACCTTCCATCTGCGGTGCGATCTCCGTGAAGAGCTCGTGCACGACGGTCTTGTCGGTGACAATCTGCAGCACGCGACGGCGAGCGTGGATGTCTCCGCGCTTCGCGAAGGTGATCAGGCGCTCGGCGAGCGGACGGAGGCGCTTGGCCTTCGTCTCGGTCGTCTGGATGCGCTTGTGCGTGTACAGCTGCGCCGCGAGCGTAGCGAGCATGAGGCGCTCGTGTGCGGGGCCGCCTCCGAGGCGAGGACCCTTGTTGGGCTTAGGCATTCGTCATTCTCTTTCGTGTGAAGTCGGTCTGGCGGGCAGGTCTGTTTAGACGTACTCGCCGGTGTCGTCGCCGGCACCGTAGAAGTGAGCACCCTCGAACCCGGGAACCGAGTCCTTGAGCGAGAGGCCGAGCTCGGTGAGCTTGTCGCGCACCTCGTCGACCGACTTCTGACCGAAGTTGCGGATGTTCATGAGCTGCGTCTCACTGAGAGCGACGAGCTCGGAAACCGTGTTGATGCCCTCGCGCTTGAGGCAGTTGTACGAGCGCACGGAGAGGTCGAGATCCTCGATCGGCATCGAGAGCTCGTTGGTGAGGACGGCGTCGACCGGCGCTGGGCCGATCTCGATGCCCTCTGCCTGCTCGTTCAGCTCGCGAGCGAGGCTGAAGAGCTCGACGAGCGTGCGACCGGCAGATGCGATCGCGTCGCGCGGCGAGATGGCCGGCTTCGTCTCCACGTCGACGACGAGGTTGTCGAAGTCGGTGCGCTCACCGGCACGGGTCGCGTCGACGCGGTAGGTGACCTTGAGGACCGGCGAGTAGATCGAGTCGATCGGGACCTGACCGGCCTCGGAGAACTCGTTGCGGTTCTGGGTCGCCGAGACGTAGCCGCGGCCGCGCTCGATGGTCAGCTCGAGCTCGAACTTGGCGTCATCGTTGAGCGTCGCGATGACGAGCTCCGGGTTGTGCACCTCGACACCGGCAGGTGCTGAGATGTCAGCCGCCGTCACTTCGCCCGCTCCGGTCTTGCGGAGGTAGGCCGTGATCGGCTCATCGTGCTCGCTGGAGACGACCAGCTGCTTGATGTTGAGGATGATCTCGGTGACGTCTTCCTTCACACCGGGGATGGTGGTGAACTTGTGGAGGACACCGTCGAGACGGATGCTCGTGACTGCTGCTCCGGGGATAGAGGACAGCAGGGTGCGACGCAGTGAGTTGCCGAGGGTGTAGCCGAAGCCAGGCTCGAGTGGTCCGATCGTGAACTTCGAGCGGTTCTCGGAGAGGCTTTCCTCGGTGAGCGTTGGACGCTGTGCGATAAGCACTATGGGTTCCTTTCGGCAAAGTGTCCGCTATATGACACTTGGCGATTCAGCCGACGCACGTCGTCGACCGGGTGTGGAGTTCGAGCGGGGACGCCGAACATCCGCCACAAGGCCCTCCCTTGCGGGAGAGCCTCGCAGCGGACGGGAGGCTAGACGCGGCGACGCTTCGGAGGGCGGCAGCCGTTGTGTGCCTGAGGGGTGACGTCGTTGATCGAGCCGACCTCGAGGCCTGCGGCCTGAAGCGAGCGGATCGCGGTCTCGCGACCGGAGCCCGGTCCCTTGACGAAGACGTCGACCTTCTTCATGCCGTGCTCCTGCGCCTGGCGGGCTGCGGCCTCGGCTGCGAGCTGCGCGGCGAAGGGCGTCGACTTGCGCGAGCCCTTGAAGCCGACTCCACCGGAGGAAGCCCAGCTGATGACAGCGCCGGACGGGTCGGTGATCGACACGATCGTGTTGTTGAAGGTCGACTTGATGTGAGCCTGGCCCACTGCGACGTTCTTCTTGTCCTTCTTGCGCGGCTTACGAGCGGCGCTCTTTGGGGTAGCCAATTTTCTCTCCTACGAAATCTGCGGGCGCTGTCGCGGCGGCGACTAGCGTGCCTTCTTCTTGCCGGCGACCGTGCGCTTCGGGCCCTTGCGGGTACGAGCGTTCGTCTTCGTGCGCTGACCGCGCACGGGAAGGCCGCGGCGGTGGCGGAGACCCTCGTAGCTGCCGATTTCGACCTTGCGGCGGATGTCAGCTGCGACCTCACGGCGGAGGTCACCTTCTACCTTGAAGTTGCCTTCGATGTAGTCGCGGAGCTGAACCAGCTGCTCGTCGTCGAGGTTCTTGACGCGGATGTTGCCGTCGATGCCGGTGTCCTCGAGTGCCTTGAGGGCGCTCGTGCGGCCGACGCCGTAGATGTAGGTGAGTGCGATCTCAACGCGCTTTTCGCGTGGGAGATCGACGCCTGCGAGACGTGCCATGGGATTTCTCCTGTGGGTTGAGGTGTGATGCACCGGATGGGCCCCGGCCTCGGTCCGAAGGTGTCCCCGCCTGGGTCGAAGCCCGGCAGTTCTTACTGGTGCTGTTTCGTATTCAGTTGTGACGTCGGGTGCATGCGCACCCATGGGACGTCCCGCTTGCCTGGAGGGGCCGGCGAGGTGAGTCCCGAGCGATTAGCCCTGGCGCTGCTTGTGGCGCGGGTTCTCGCAGATGACCATGACGCGACCGTGACGGCGGATAACCTTGCACTTGTCGCAGATCTTCTTGACGCTGGGGTTGACCTTCATTGAAGTTCCTTCTGTGATCGCTGGCCTCGTGCTGGGCAGACGCCTGCCCAGCCGTTCCTTACAGCGTGCCTACTTGTAGCGGTAGACGATGCGGCCGCGGGTCAAGTCGTACGGGCTCAACTCCACGATCACGCGGTCCTCGGGAAGGATGCGGATGTAGTGCTGACGCATCTTGCCCGAGATGTGAGCAAGAACCTTGTGTCCGTTCGAGAGTTCTACGCGGAACATTGCATTTGGCAATGCCTCGACAACCGAACCCTCGATCTCGATGACGCCGTCTTTCTTGGCCATAGCCTCACTGTCGTTTGCTATTGAATGCACGCTGGTCGTGCGGATGGACGGTGACCACGCGCGCGAAAACGCAACGCAAAAGACACCAAGCGTCAACTCTAGGTGGTCTCCCCGTGGAGTGCAAGTGCGGGACCGCACCGCTGATGGGGGTCAGGCTCTCACGCCGGCTGGAAGAGCAGGGACGACTCCGAACGGCTCGAGCCCTGCCGCTCCCCCGTCATGGGCGGTGGAGACCCAGATGCCGTCGGCGTGCACCAGGATCGTGTGCTCCCAGTGGGCCCCGAGCGAGCCGTCCGCCGAGCGAACGGTCCAGTCGTCGTCATCGATGACGACGTCAGGGCCCCCGAGCGTGATCATGGGCTCGATGCAGATGGCCAGGCCAGGCTTGACCACCGGCCCGCGCCCGAAGACGCGGATGTTGTGCACGGTCGGTTCCTCGTGCATGCTGCGGCCGATGCCGTGCCCCGCGAAGTCCTCGAGGATGCCATAGTCACCGAACTGTTCGATGGACTCCTCGACGGCGGCTCCGACCTCAGCGAGGTGCCGAGCGGTCGCCAGCTTCGCGATGCCCGCCCAGAGCGAGCGCTCGCAGGCCTCGCTGAGGCGCGACCCGTCAGCCACCGTGTTCGTGTCCGCTGCTTCGCCAGGGACGACGAACGTCCGGGCCGAGTCGCCGTTCCAGCCCTCGAACATGGCCCCGGCGTCGATGGAGACGAGCTGGCCTGCCTCGAGCGGCTTGTCGTTCGGGATGCCGTGGACCACTGCATCGTCGACGGAGGCGCAGATCGTGTGCCGGTACCCCGGAACCAACGCGAAGTTCGGCACTGCGCCCCCCTCCCGGACGACACGCTCGGCGATGGCGTCGAGCTCCAGCGTCGTCACCCCCGGTCGGACCGCCTCGGCGACGGCATCGAGGGCGAGGGCCGTGATCCGGCCAGCTGGCACCATCGCCACGAGCTCGGCGGGTGTCTTGTAGATGCTCTTGCGCATCAGGAGAGTCTACGCGCCGGCCGCCTCGCTCCTCCGGCCGACTCAGGGGATATCACCGCATCGTCCGGTGATGAAGAGGTGGAAGGTCCCGTCCGTGTCATAGCTCAGGGAGGCGTTTTCGATCGTGTCGCTCCGCAGGCCGTCGCCCGAGATGGAGCTCGGTGTGGTGCCGATGTTCAATCCCTTCTCCGTCCAGAGCGCCTCTATCTGCTCCAGTTCGGCAGCGCCCGCGTCCGTGCGGAAACTGTGCCCGACGAAGTAGTGGTCACCTGATCGCGAGTATCCACCGCAGACCTGCCGCGAGATCTCCATGCCCGGCGCTCCGACGTAGTCGATCTCCTCGAGGTCACCGGGGAAATGCTGCAGGGTCAGCTCCGCGAGGTCTCGAACTGCTGCCTCCCGCTCGGCTGTCGTCGCTGAGGCTGAGAAGATCGGCCCGTTGTCACCCACCGGCGGCGGCACGGGTGCGTCGGTAGGCTGCGGGGGCGGGCCGCCGACCACCTCCTCGGACGGTGCGGGCTCGACCACTGCCGATTCCGCTGCCGCGCCCTCCCAGAGCACTGAAGCTGCGGCACCCGAGAGGAACAGGGCGGCCAGCACGAACGTAGCGATACCGGAGAGGCGCGCGATGATTCGCGCGGTGATCAGGGCACCCGCCTGCAGGTCCGCGCCCAGAGCGCGGAGCCGTGTCGAGACCTGCCGTGCAATCCCGGAGAGCAGCAGGGCGGTGAGCGCGCAGAGGCACAGCACCGCGACGGAGGCCATCATCCGCAGGTACGACCGGGGCTCGAGGGGAACCACCCAGGCGGGCAGGTGCGGGCTGCCGAAGAGATTCGGCGTCGGGACGGCGCTGGCCGCGCCGGTCAGCAGCCACCAGACTGCCGCGATGGGAAACGCAGCCGTCAGTATGCACAGCGCGACGAGCGCCGAGGAGCTCCCGGTCTCCACCTCGGCCGGTCGTCTCTCGCCCCCCGGCTCAGCGGTCAGGTCGATCGGCATGGGTCTCAGCACCTTCGTCGGGAGCGCAGTGGCTCGTGATCGTGATATTCAGCCAGCCCTGGGCGTCACCGCGCATCCGCACCTGATCGATCGCCTGGGAGACCGGCCCTCCCGCATAGTTGGTGCCCATGGCTCGGTCGTACCTCAGACCCCGCTCCTGCCAGAGCTCCATGATGTTCTGCTCGTCGGTGATCGTGTCGGGGCCGGAGAGGCTGAGCGTGAGGACGTACGCGATCCCCGAGGCGGAATGTTCGTCCGGAACATCCCCCGTCTCGCCGCCCGGCACGCAGGCGACCTCCTCTGGCGGTGCGTCGAGCGTCCCCACCAAGAGGTTCGGGATCGGGGCCACCATCGCTCCGAGCGTCGCGACCCGCAGCGAGTCGACTCCGGCAGCGCGCTCCTCCTTCGAGAGAGCGGTCACCGATCCCGCTGGGTCCAGGGGCTGCTCGTCCACCCAGCCCACCGCATCAGGCGTCTCCTCCGGGCCGAGCAGTGGGTCCGGAGGCGCGGGCGCGCCAGACACCTGCGCTGCCTGGCCCGCGAACTCGGTCACCATGCGTTCGGCCTCGAGCGTCCAATGCACGGTGAAGCCCAGGTGGGTGGCCGCGATGACGGCCGCGGCGCAGGAGAGCCGCGCTGCCGAGGATCGCGTGCTCCGCAGCGCGAGGACGAGCATCAGGGCGGCAGCGATGACCAGCAGCGGCCAGACGGCAAGCGAGAGGCCAGGTCCGAGGTAGCTCCCGATGAGTTCCCGGAATGAGCTCTCGCTGTGGTCACTCGGCTCCCACCAGATCGTCATCGCGAATGCCCGCCATGCCGTCATGCCGACGAGCAACGAGGCGAGGAAGACTGCCAGGGCGAGGTTGCGCTGCCAGACGGCGGGAGTGGCAGCCGGGGCAAGGTGTCCGTCAGCTTCGGGCTGCGCTGACGGCGCCGCCCCGGGAGTCGTGTCGTTCGCCACAGCGTTCGCGGTCCAAGTCAAGAGGTCCTCCGTGCACGGCCCATCACCGACTCGATGGGGTCCTGCGAAGCTAGCCTCCCACCGCGCGGATTTCGGCCAGGAGACGACAACGCTTCGGCAACACCGGCGAGATGCAGGTCACGGTTCAGTAACCGGTCAGGCTCGTGCCAGGTCTCGGCCTACCTCCAGGCGACGGCGGCGCCCGCCGAGCCGAGTTCCGGCGACGGTCCGCCGGGACGCGCGGGCGTCGCGGAAAGGTGGATCGGGTTGGCGGTCGATCTGACCGGGGCGCCTCCAGCCGCCAGGAGTTCCACGACCGGCTCGAGCCCGAGCCGCTCGGCGAACGCAAACGCCTCGGCGACGTCGTTCACGAGGCCAGCCGGCACGCGTGCGCTCGTCAGGAGCTCGACCCACTCGCCGGCCACGCGCTCGCCCAGCCTCGCCGAGAGGAGCGCACGGAGGGCGTCGCGGTTGTGCACGCGGAGCTGGTTGGTGGCGAAGCGCGGGTCTCCAGCGAGGTCAGGTGCGCCGAGGACCCCGACAAGCGCTGCGAACTGCCGATCGTTGCCGACGGCGATCACGAGCGGACGGTCGCTCGCGTCGAACAGCTCGTACGGCGCGATGCTCGGATGAGCGTTGCCGAGTCGTGTGGGAGCACGGCCCGTCGCCAGCGTGCTAGACGCCTGATTGGCGAGTGCCGACAGCAGGCTCGTCATCAGGTCCACCTCCACGCGCTGGCCCGCCCCAGCCCGTTCGCGTTCGCGCAGGGCGAGCAGAATGCCCGTGACCGCGTTCAGCCCTGTCAGCACGTCGACGAGCGCAACGCCGACCTTGCTCGGCTCACCGTCCGCCGGGCCCGTGATGCTCATGAGTCCGCCGACAGCCTGCACGAGGAGGTCGTAGCCCGGCAGCGTCGCTCCCCCGCCTCCGCCGAAACCGGTGATCGAGCAGAAGATCGCCATCGGGTTCTCGGCCCGCACCGAGTCGAAGTCGAGCCCGAAGCGCGCCATGACCCCAGGCCGGAAGTTCTCGACGACGATGTCCGCCTCCCGTGCGAGTCTGCGCGCCGCGGCAACGTCCTCGGCGCGGTTGAGGTCGAGCACAAGAGACCGCTTGCCGCGATTCACGCCGGAGAAGTACGTCGACTGACCGCGCGCATCCACCGGTGGAGTCCAGGCCCTCGTCTCGTCGCCGCCCGGGGGCTCCACCTTGATGACGTCGGCGCCGAAGTCGGCGAGCATCATCGTCGCGTACGGTCCGGCGAGCACCCGGGAGAAGTCCGCGACGCGCACGCCGCTCAGCACGCCGTCGTGTTCACCATCCGAAAGCACTTGGAATCCCTACCGGAACGCCGGGATGCCGGTGAGCTTGTTGCCCAGCACGAGCGTGTGGATCTCATCGGTCCCCTCATAGGTGCGCACCGACTCCAGGTTGTTGGCGTGGCGAAGCGGCGAGTGGTCGAGGGTGATGCCGTTGCCGCCGAGGATCGTCCTCGCCTCGCGAGCGATCACGATCGCCTCGCGGGTGTTGTTGAGCTTGCCAGCGGAGATGTGGTGCGGCTGGATGCGGCCCGCGTCCTTCAGCCGCCCGAGCTGAAGAGCCAACAGGAAGCCCTTGTTGATCTCGAGCGCCATGTCCACGAGCTTCTGCTGCGTGAGCTGGAAGCCTGCAAGCGGACGGTTGAACGGCAGCCGCTCTCCCGCGTACGCGAGCGCGGCCTCGAAGCTGTCCCTCGCGGCGCCCATGACACCCCAGGCGATACCGTAGCGAGCCTCGTTGAGGCACTCGAACGGCCCACGCAGCCCGCGCGCACCGGGGAGCATCGCAGCGGCTGGAACCCTGACCTCATCGAGGACGACGTCGCACTGGACGGACGCGCGCATCGAGAGCTTCGGAGCGATGGGGGTCGCCGAGAAGCCAGCGGAAGCCGTCGGCACGATGAACCCCCTGATGCCCTCGTCCGTCTGTGCCCAGATGATCGCGATGTGGGCAAGGGACGCCAGGCCGATCCAGCGCTTGGTGCCGCTGAGCACCCAATCCGAGCCCTCTCGACGCGCGAAGGTGCCCATCGTTCCCGGATCGGATCCGGCACCGGGCTCGGTCAGCCCGAAGCAGCCGATGACCTCGCCAGCCGCCATGCGCGGCAGCCATTCGCCCTTCTGCTCCTCGCTGCCGTGCTTCCAGATGGCGCTCATGGCCAGAGAGCCCTGCACGGAGACGAAGGTGCGAATACCGGAGTCGCCCGCCTCGAGCTCCGCCGCGGCGATGCCGTACTCGACGGCGCTGCGACCAGCGCACCCGTAGCCGGTCAGGTGCATGCCGAGCAGCCCTTCGCTCGCGAGCATCGGCACGAGGTCGATCGGGAAGACGGCGTCCTCGTACCAGGACGCGATGTGCGGCCGGACGTGCTCGTCGACGAGGAGTCGGACACGGCTGCGCAGCGCCAGCTCCTTCTCGCTCAAGAGCACGTCGAAGTCGATGAGGTCGTGGGGCTCAGCTGAGGGTGAGGACATCTGTGTCTCCGTTCCTGGACAACTGCGTCAACAGGTTCTCCGGCGCTCCGAGCTGGAGCCGCCGACAGGCCAACGCTAGCCGACGATGACAGCGCTCGACCAGGTGCGAACGGCACCGCGGTGGCTTCTTGGCGGGCATTCCGACAAACGCAAGAGGACCCGAGCGGGAGAAATCCGCTCGGGTCCTTGCTTGTCGTGCCGGTTGAGTCCTACTTGCCGCTCAGACGGTGCAGCGGGTGACGCAGTCCCCGCTGCTCCAGAGCAGCGAAGATGCGGTTCCGGACTTCCTCGACGGTGCCGAAGCCGTTGACGCTCACGAGCGTCCCGCGAGCGGAGTAAGTCTCGAGAAGCGGCGCGGTCTCCTGCAGGTACACGTTCTGACGGTGCCTGATTGCCTCTTCCGTGTCGTCTGCGCGGCCCTGCTCGAGCGCGCGGCGGCGCAGGCGCTCCACGACGCTGTCGACCTCGACCTTGAGCTCGATGACCGCGTCGATCGCAGTGCCCTGATCAGCGAGGAGCTGAGTGAGGAACGCGACCTGCTCGAGTGTGCGCGGGTAGCCGTCGAGGAGGAAGCCGCCAGCTGCGTCTGCCTCCGTGAGGCGGTCGCGGACGAGCTCGTTCGTCAGCGAGTCGGGAACGAGGTTGCCGCTCTCGATGATCTCGCGGACCTGGATGCCGAGGTTCGTGCCGTTCTTGATGTTGGCACGGAAGATGTCACCGGTCGAGATGGCGGGGATACCGAAGGCCTCGGCGATGCCGACGGCCTGCGTTCCCTTGCCGGCCCCGGGGGGACCAACGATGAGCAGGCGGAAGGTCTGGTCGTGATGTGTCATCGGAGAAGCCCCTCGTAGTTGCGTTGTTGGAGTTGAGCGTCGATCTGCTTCACCGTCTCGAGTCCGACACCCACGACGATGAGGATCGATGCGCCGCCGAACGGGAAGTTGGCATTCGCATTGACCGTGGACAACGCGATGAGCGGGATGAGCGCGAGCACGCCGAGGTAGAGCGAACCGGGGAAGGTGATTCGCGTGAGCACGAAGTTCAGGTACTCGGCGGTGGGGCGTCCGGCACGGATGCCGGGAACGAAGCCACCGTGCTTTCGCATGTTCTCGGCAACCTCCTCAGGGTTGAAGGCGATCGCGACGTAGAAGTACGTGAAGCCGATGATGAGGAGGAAGTAGACCGCCATGTAGAGCGGGTGGTCGCCCGTCGTGAAGTTGTTCATGACCCAGGTGACCCACTCTGGCGGGGTCTCCCCCGCGGCAGGCTGGTTGAACTGGGCGACGAGCGCCGGCAGGTACAGCAGCGACGAGGCGAAGATGACAGGGATAACGCCCGCCTGGTTCACCTTGATCGGGATGTACGTGCTGTTGCCGCCATAGGTGCGGCGTCCGACCATGCGCTTCGCGTACTGGACGGGGATGCGGCGCTGCGACTGCTCGACGAACACGACGGCCATCATGATGAGCAGCCCGATCGCGATGACGATGACCAGCGTGGTCATTCCACCGGTACCGGCGGCGATGGCGCCGAAGGCGGACGGGAACGAGGCTGCGATCGACGTGAAGATCAGGAGCGACATGCCGTTGCCGACGCCGCGCTCGGTGATGAGCTCTGCCATCCACATGATGACCGCGGTGCCAGCTGTCATGGCTGCGACCATGAGCACGACGCGCACCATGTTGATGACGGCGTTCTCCGGGGTCGCGGCGGACTCGTTGAGCATGTCGAGGACGTTCTCGCAGGCAGGGTTGCCCGTACCGAAGAGCGTTCCCGACTTCGCCACCGTCACGAGCGTCGTCGCCTGGAGGATCGCGAGGGCGATGGTCAGGTAGCGCGTGTACTGCGTGAGCTTCGACTGACCGGCCTGACCCTCCTTGTGGAGCGCCTCGAAGTGCGGGATGACCACACGCAGCAGCTGCGTGATGATCGAGGCCGTGATGTACGGCATGATGCCCAGCGCGAAGATCGACAACTGCAGCAGAGCGCCACCGGAGAACAGGTTGACCATGTCGTAGAGACCGGCCATCTGCGTTCCAGTGTCGAGACACTGCTGCACGTTGACGTAGTTCACAAATGGGCCAGGAACCGTGGTGCCGATCCGGTAGATGGCGACCATAGCGAGCGTGAAGAGGATCTTGCGACGAAGATCCGGTGTCTTGAACACTCGTGCGACGGCACTGAACACTACGTTCCTGCTTTCATTTCTCGTGAAAGAGACAAACGGGGGTCGGCAACCGCCGACCCCCGCTTGGAGTTGCTACTTGACGGAACCGCCGGCGGCAACGATCTTCTGCTCTGCTGAGCTGGAGACCTTGTCGACCGCGACGTTCAGCTTAACCGCAATCTCACCATTGCCGAGCACCTTGACGGGCTCGTTCTTGCGAACCGCACCCTTTGCCACGAGGTTCGCGATGGTGACATCGCCGCCCTCGGGGAAGAGCTCGGCCAGCTTGGAGAGGTTGACGACCTGGTACTCGACGCGGAACGGGTTCTTGAACCCGCGCAGCTTCGGCGTACGCATGTGCAGCGGCATCTGGCCACCCTCGAAGCCGATACGCACTGTCGTGCGCGCCTTCGAGCCCTTGGTGCCGCGACCGGCGGTCTTGCCCTTGGAGCCCTCACCGCGACCGACGCGCGTCTTGGACTTCTTGGCACCGGGAGCGGGGCGGAGGTGGTGGACCTTGAGCTGAGGCTCGGAGGTCACATCCTTCTCGTTCTCGTTCTTGGTCATTCGGAGATCTCCTCAACTGAAACCAGGTGAGCGACTGTCTTGACGTAGCCGCGGTTCACCGAGTTGTCCGGCTTGACGACGGTGTGGCCAATGCGCTTGAGGCCGAGCGAGCGCAGTGTGTCGCGCTGGTTCTGCTTCTCGCTGATCTTGGACTTGATCTGGGTCACCTTGAGACTCTTGGCCATCAGGCACCGACCTTCTGTGCTTCGGCTGCGGCCTTGGCCGCGTTGGCCTCGGCACGCAGAATGCGCTGCGGAACGACCTGGTCGACGGGCAGGCCACGACGAGCTGCGACTGCGCGCGGCTCCTCGAGCTGCTTCAGCGCCGCGACGGTTGCGTGCACGATGTTGATCGTGTTCGACGAACCGAGCGACTTCGACAGGACGTCGTGGATGCCCGCGCACTCAAGCACGGCGCGAACGGGGCCACCGGCGATAACACCGGTACCTGCAGCGGCGGGACGGAGCAGGACGACGCCTGCTGCTGCCTCGCCCTGCACGGGGTGCGGGATCGTCTTCAGGACGCGAGGAACGCGGAAGAAGTTCTTCTTCGCCTCTTCGACGCCCTTGGAGATGGCCAGCGGGACCTCACGGGCCTTGCCGTAGCCGACGCCCACGAGTCCGTTGCCGTCGCCGACGACGACGAGCGCCGTGAACGCGAAGCGACGACCGCCCTTGACGACCTTCGAGACGCGGTTGATGGTGACGACGCGCTCCAGGAACTGGCTCTTGTCATCGCGGGAGTTGCGGTCGCGGCCGCCCTGGCCACGCTCGCCACGGCCACCGCGACGGTTGTTGTCACGGCCACCCTCGCGCTGTGCCGACTCACTCGACGCGGCCGTCTCAACGGGCGTGTCGGTCATGTTGTCGGGCGTGTTGGTGTCGATTTTCTCGGTCACAGGTTCAGCCCTGCCTCTCGTGCTCCATCAGCGATGGCCGCGACGCGACCGGCGTACTTGTTGCCGCCGCGGTCGAAGACCACGCTTTCGATGCCGGCGTCCTTGGCGCGTGCGCCGACGAGCTCGCCGACGCGCTTTGCCTTGGCCGACTTATCACCGTCGAACTCACGCAGCTCGGCTTCCATGGTGGATGCCGATGCGAGCGTGATGCCCTTGGTGTCGTCGACAACCTGGACGAAGACGTGACGCGCCGAGCGCGTGACGACGAGACGGGGACGCTGTGCGTCGCCCGAGACCTTCTTGCGAAGGCGGACGTGGCGGCGACGGGTCGCTGCCTGCTTGCTCTTTCCTCGAGTTCCGAGTCCCATGGTTACTTACCTGACTTTCCGGCCTTGCGGCGGATCTGCTCGCCCTCGTAACGCACGCCCTTGCCCTTGTAGGGCTCGGGGAGGCGGAGCTTGCGGATGTTCGCTGCGACCTCGCCGACAGCCTGCTTGTCGATTCCGACGACCGTGAGCTTGTTGTTGCCCTCGACCTGGAACGTGATGCCCTGCGGGGGCTCGACGTTGATCGGGTGCGAGTAGCCGAGTGCGAACTCGACGCCCGTGCCCTTGGAAACGATGCGGTAACCGGTTCCAACGACCTCGAGCTTCTTCGTGTAGCCCTCGGTGACGCCGATGATGTTGTTGTTGATGAGCGTGCGGGTCAGGCCGTGCAGTGCACGGGACTCACGCTCGTCGTTCGGACGCGTGACGAGAAGCTGACCGTCTTCGAGCTTGACCTCGATGGGGTTCGCGACGACGAGCGCGAGCTCGCCCTTCGGTCCCTTGACGGTGACGTTCTGCGCGTCGATCTTGATGTCAACGCCAGCTGGGACGCTGATCGGGAGACGACCAATTCGTGACATGACGGATTACCACACGTAGGCGAGGACTTCTCCGCCTACGCCCTTCTGCTCGGCCTGACGGTCCGTGAGGAGACCGGAGGAGGTGGACAGGATGGCAATGCCGAGGCCGCCGAGGACGCTTGGCAGCTCGGTCGAGCGCGCGTACACGCGGAGACCTGGCTTGGAGACGCGCTTGATGCCGACGATCGACCTCTCGCGGTTCGGACCGAACTTCAGCGAGAGAGTGAGGGTCTGGCCCACTCGTGCATCTTCGACTGTCCAGTCGGTGATGTAGCCCTCGCGCTTGAGGATGTCGGCAATGTGGGACTTGAGCTTCGAGCTCGGCATCGACACGGAGTCGTGGTGCGCCGAGTTCGCGTTGCGCAGTCGCGTCAGCATATCTGCGACGGGATCTGTCATCGTCATGATGAGTGCCTTTCGCCTGGTTTCGCGGGGCCGTACACGGCCCCGCGACCTGTGGTGGACGGGCCGCTGCGGTTGCAACAGCCCGATGGGGTCACGGCATACGCCGTGACCCTCGGGTGTTCAGACTAGTTCTGCTGGAGACCGGCCTGGAACGGGAAGCCGAGCTTGCCCAGGAGGGCGCGCCCATCTTCGTCGTTCTTCGCCGTCGTGACGACGGTGATGTCCATACCGCGTGTGCGGTCGATCTTGTCTGGATCGATCTCATGGAACATTACCTGCTCCGTGAGGCCGAAGGTGTAGTTTCCGTTTCCGTCGAACTGGCGGTCGTTGAGACCACGGAAGTCGCGGATACGGGGAAGAGCGAGCGAGAGCAGGCGGTCGAGGAACTCCCACATGCGGTCGCCGCGCAGTGTGACGTGCGCGCCGATCGGCTGTCCTTCGCGCAGCTTGAACTGTGCGATCGACTTCGTGGCCTTCGTGACCTTCGGCTTCTGACCGGTGATCGCCGTGAGGTCCGTGATGGCACCTTCGATGATCTTTCCGTCGCGAGCTGCTTCGCCAACACCCATGTTCACGACGATCTTCACGAGACCGGGAACCTGGTGGACGTTGCTCACGCCGAGGTCTGCCTGCAGCTGAGCCTTGAGCTCGTCGCGGTACTTCAGCTTGAGACGGGGCTGGATTTTGCCAGCCTCCGTGGCGATGTCAGTCATATCTACTCGTCGTCCTTCTTCTTCGGTGCGGCGGCCTTGGCCTTCGTCGCGGGCTTCTTCTCAGCCTTCTCGGCCTTGTCGGCCTTGGCGGCCTTCTCGACCTTGGCCGGCTTCGCAGCGCGGCGGGATGGCTTGAAGACGCGCGTGCGCACCGTCTTGGTCACGCCGTCCTTCGTGACCTCTTCGACCTGCACACCGGTACGAGCCGGCTGCTTGGTCTCGGGGTCGACGAGTGCGACGTTGGAGATGTGGATGGGGGCCTCGACGGTCTCGATGCCACCCGTCTTCGTGCCACGCTGCGTCTGTCCGACGCGAACGTGCTTGGTCACGAAGTTGATTCCCTGAACGAGAATGCGGTTCTCTTCGCGGAGCACCTCGAGCACTTCGCCCTGCTTGCCGCGGTCTCCACCACGAGCCTGGCTCGGGCCCGAGATGACCTGGACCAGGTCGCCCTTGCGGATCGTTGCCATGGGTTAAATCACCTCCGGCGCGAGCGACACGATCTTCATGAACTTCTTGTCGCGGAGTTCGCGACCGACCGGTCCGAAGATTCGAGTGCCACGCGGCTCGTTGTCACCCTTGAGGATGACGGCTGCGTTCTCGTCGAACTTGATGTACGAACCGTCGGGACGACGGGTCGACTTGACTGTGCGAACGATGACGGCCTTGACGACCTCACCCTTCTTGAGGTTTCCGCCAGGGATCGCGTCCTTGACGGTCGCGACGATGACGTCACCGATCCCCGCGTAGCGGCGGCCGGAGCCACCGAGTACGCGGATCGTGAGGAGTTCCTTGGCGCCGGTGTTGTCGGCGACACGGACTCGTGATTCTTGCTGAAGCATCTGTCAAATTCCTTCGCTGAGTGGTCGAAGAAGGCGAGGCCTACTTCGCCTTCTCCAGGATCTCGACCAGGCGCCAGCGCTTGGTAGCGCTGAGGGGACGGGTCTCTGCAATCAGGACGAGGTCGCCGATGCCGGCCTGGTTGTCGGCGTCGTGCGCCTTGACCTTGCTCGAGCGGCGGAGCACCTTGCCGTAGAGGGGGTGCTTGACGCGCTCTTCGACCGAGACGGTGATGGTCTTTTCCATCTTGTCGCTCGTGACGTAGCCGCGCCGGGTCTTGCGGTAGTTGCGCTCGTGCGCCTCTTCCGTTGCCTCGGGCTGTGTCGTGCTTTCAGCCATTACTTGGTCTCCTCGTTCTCAGCCTCGGGCGCAGCCTCGGAGGCTTCGGCCTTCTTCGAAGCCTTGGTGGCCTTCGACTTCTTGGCCGGCTTCTCGACCGGGGCCGGGGTTGCGCGGATCCCGAGCTCACGCTCGCGGATCACCGTGTAGATGCGCGCGATGTCGCGCTTGACCTGACGGATGCGTCCGCGCTCTTCGACCTGGTTGGTCACGGCCTGGAAGCGCAGGTTGAACAGCTCTTCCTTGGCCTTCTTGAGCTCCTCGACGAGACGTCCGTCTTCGAAGTTGTCGAGCTCGGTGGTGGCGAGCTCCTTGGTACCAATCGCCATGATTACTCGCCTTCCTCGCGCGAAATGATGCGTGCCTTGAGCGGCAGCTTGTGGATGGCGCGCGTGAGGGCCTCGCGAGCGAGCTCCTCGCTGACGCCGGCGACCTCGAAGAGGACGCGGCCGGGCTTGACGTTCGCAACCCAGGAGTCGACTGCACCCTTACCGGAACCCATGCGGGTCTCGGCGGGGCGAGCGGTCATCGGGCGGTCCGGGTAGATGTTGATCCAGACCTTGCCGCCACGCTTGATGTGACGCGTCATGGCGATACGAGCTGCCTCGATCTGACGGTTGGTCACGTAGGACGGGGTGAGCGCCTGGATGCCGAACTCGCCGAACGATACGGTGTTGCCACCCTTCGACATGCCGCTACGGTCCGGGCGGTGCTGCTTACGGTGCTTGACTCGACGTGGAATCAACATGGTTACGCCTCAACTCCTGCGGCGACCTGCTTCTCGTTGTCGCGGCGCGGGCCACGGCGTGAGCGGTCGTTACGGTCCCCACGGGACGACTTCTGGTTGGCCTGTTCGCGGGCGAGTTCCTTGTTGGTCATGTCGCCCTTGTAGATCCACACCTTGACACCGATGCGACCGTAGGTGGTCTTGGCCTCGTAGAAGCCGTAGTCGATGTTGGCGCGGAGCGTGTGCAGCGGAACGCGTCCCTCGCGGTAGAACTCCGAGCGGCTCATCTCAGCACCGCCGAGGCGGCCGGAGACCTGGATGCGGATGCCCTTGGCACCTGCACGCTGAGCGCCCTGGAGGCCCTTGCGCATCGCACGGCGGAAGGCGACACGAGCAGAGAGCTGCTCGGCGATACCCTGCGCGACCAGCTGAGCGTCAGCCTCGGGGTTCTTGACCTCGAGGATGTTCAGCTGGATCTGCTTGCCCGTGAGCTTCTCGAGGTCGGCGCGGATGCGCTCGGCCTCTGCTCCGCGTCGTCCGATGACGATGCCGGGGCGTGCCGTGTAGATGTCGACGCGAACGCGGTCACGCGTGCGCTCGATCTCGATGCGGGAGACGCCTGCACGGTCGAGTGTCTTCTGGAGATACTCGCGAATGCGGATGTCTTCCTTGACGTAGTCGCTGTAGCGCTGACCCGGCTTGGTCGAGTCTGCGTACCAGCGGGAGACGTGGTCGGTCGTGATTCCGAGACGGAAGCCGTACGGATTGATCTTCTGGCCCATTACTTGCTGCTCCCCTTCTCGGCCTCGGCGAGCTCCGGCGTCGCCAGCACAACCGTGATGTGGCTTGTGCGCTTGTTGATGCGGAATGCTCGTCCCTGTGCACGCGGACGGAAGCGCTTGAGGGTTGCACCCTCGTCTACGAACGCCTTGGCGATGTAGAGGTCGCGCTCGTCAAGGAACTGGCTTTCCTTGTCTGCCTTGACGCGTGCGTTGGCGATTGCGGATGCAACGACCTTGTAGACCGGCTCAGAGGCACCCTGAGGTGCGAACTTCAGAATGGCGAGCGCTTCGAGCGCCTGCTTGCCGCGGATCAAGTTGACGACGCGACGAGCCTTCTGAGGGGTGACGCGGATGTGCCGCACGCGTGCGGTTGACTCCACCATATTTTCCTCCTTCACGTCGCCGCGTTAGCGGCGACGACCCTTCTTGTCGTCCTTCTCGTGTCCACGGAAGGTGCGGGTCGGTGCAAACTCGCCGAGCTTGTGGCCGACCATGGTTTCGGTGACAAACACGGGGATGTGCTTGCGACCGTCGTGCACGGCGATGGTGTGGCCGAGCATGTCCGGCACGATCATCGATCGGCGCGACCAGGTCTTGATGACGTTCTTCGAGCCAGCTTCGTTCTGCTTGACCACCTTCTGGAAGAGGTGTTCGTCGACGAAGGGGCCCTTCTTGAGACTGCGAGGCATCTTCTGATCTCCTACTTACGCTTCTTGCCGGCAGGGCGACGGCGGACGATGAGCTTGTCGCTCTCCTTGTTGGGGCGACGGGTGCGGCCTTCTGGCTTACCCCAGGGGCTCACCGGGTGACGTCCACCGGATGTGCGGCCCTCACCACCACCGTGCGGGTGGTCGACCGGGTTCATGACGACACCACGGACCGTCGGGCGAACGCCGAGCCAGCGCTTGCGGCCGGCCTTGCCCAGGTTGATGTTCGACTGCTCGGCGTTGCCGACCTCGCCGATCGTCGCGCGGCAGCGCACGTCGACGTTGCGGACTTCGCCGCTCGGCAGACGCAGCTGGGCGTAGGGGCCGTCCTTCGCAACGAGGCGAACGGAAGCTCCGGCCGAGCGTGCCATCTTCGCGCCGCCGCCTGGGCGGAGCTCGATGGCGTGAATGACCGTACCGGTCGGGATGTTGCGGAGCGGGAGGTTGTTGCCCGGCTTGATGTCGGCGCCAGCGCCCGACTCGATGATGTCGCCCTGCTTGAGCTTGTTGGGAGCCAGGATGTAGCGCTTGGATCCGTCGAAGAAGTGCAGCAGCGCGATACGAGCGGTGCGGTTGGGGTCGTACTCGATGTGAGCGACCTTGGCGTTCACGCCGTCCTTGTCGTTACGACGGAAGTCGATGACGCGGTACTGGCGCTTGTGGCCACCACCGATGTGACGGGTCGTGATGCGTCCCTGGTTGTTGCGTCCACCCGACTTGGTGAGGGGGCGGAGCAGCGACTTTTCGGGAGTCGAGCGCGTGATCTCGGTGAACTCGGACACCGAGGCTCCACGACGACCTGGCGTCGTGGGCTTGTAATTGCGAATAGCCATGTGAATTCGTCCTCTGTGCTCTCGATTAACCGGCGTTCGAGAAGATGTCGATGGTGCCGGACTTGAGCGAGACGATGGCGCGCTTGGTGTCCTTGCGCTTGCCGAGCCCGAAGCGGGTGCGGCGCGTCTTGCCCGTGCGGTTCAAGGTGTTGACCTTGTCGACCTTGACGTCGAAGATCTGCTCGATAGCGAGCTTGATCTCGGTCTTGTTCGAACGGGGGTCGACCTCGAAGGTGTACTTGCCCTGGTCGATCAGGCTGTAGCTCTTCTCGGAGATCACCGGCGCGAAGATGATGTCGCGCGGGTCCTTGTTGTTTGCGCTCATGCGCCCTGCTCCTTGCTGGTCTTGCTCTCGACGAACGCGTCGTAAGCAGCCTTCGTGAAGAGGATGTCGTCCGAGACGAGGACGTCGTAGGCGTTGAGCTGGTCCACGAAGAGCACGTGAAGTGCCTTCAGGTTGCGGACGCTCAGGAGGCTGAGCTCATCGCTGCGGTCGAGGACGACGAGGATGTTGCGTCCCGCCGCGACCTTCGCGATTGCTGCGGCTGCGACCTTGGTCGAGGCCTTCTCACCCGTGACGAGGGAGTCGACGATGTGCAGGTGGCCACCGCGTGCGCGGTCGCTCAGTGCGCCGATGAGGGCGGCTGCGATCATCTTCTTGGGGGTGCGCTGCGAGTAGTCACGCGGCGTCGGTCCGTGGACGATGCCACCACCCTTGTGCTGCGGCATGCGGACCGAACCCTGACGGGCGCGGCCGGTGCCCTTCTGCTTGAACGGCTTGCGACCGGAGCCGGAAACCTCTCCACGGTTCTTCGTCTTGTGCGTGCCCTGACGAGCAGCCGCACGCTGTGCGACGACGACCTGGTGGATCAGCGGGACATTGGTCTGCGCGTCGAAGATGGCGGCAGGCAGTTCGACCGAGCCGGACTTCTTGCCGGCTGCGTCGGTGACGTCAATCTTGGTTGCCATAGGAAACTAGGCCCCCTTCACTGCGTTGCGAACGAAAACGAGACGACCCTTGGGGCCGGGGACAGCACCCTTGACGAGGAGGATGCCCTTCTCGGCGTCGGCTGCGTGAACCGTGAGGTTCTGGACGGTGACGCGGTCGCCACCCATCCGGCCAGCCATGCGCGTGCCCTTGAAGACACGGCTGGGGGTTGCGGAGGCACCGATGGAGCCGGGGCGACGGTGGTTCTTGTGCGCACCGTGCGATGCGCCGACACCGGAGAAGTTGTGACGCTTCATGACACCGGCGAAGCCCTTGCCCTTGCTGGTGCCGACGACGTCGATCTTGGTGCCGGGCTCGAACGTGTCTGCGCCGAGCTCCTGACCGATCGTGTACGAGGCTGCATCAGCGGTGCGGAGCTCGGTGATGTGACGGCGAGGCGTGACGCCCGCCGCTGCGAACTTGCCGGCTGCCGGCTTGTTCACCTTGCGCGGGTCGATCGCGCCTGCGGCGATCTGAACGGCTTCGTAGCCGTTCTTTTCGACGGTCATGATCTCGGTGACGACGTTGGTGCTCACCTGGATGACCGTGACGGGGACGAGACGGTTTTCAGCGTCCCAGACCTGGGTCATGCCGAGCTTCGTGCCCAGCAGACCCTTGAACGTCTTGGTAGCGGTAGACATGTGTTTCCCTAGAGCTTGATCTCGATGTTGACATCGGCCGGAAGGTCGAGGCGCATGAGCGAGTCGACGGCCTTCGGCGTCGGGTCGACAATGTCGATCAGACGCTTGTGGGTGCGCATCTCGAAGTGCTCGCGGCTGTCCTTGTACTTGTGAGGGCTACGGATCACAGCGATCACGTTCTTCTCGGTAGGCAGGGGCACCGGACCGATGACGGAGGCGCCAGCACGGGTTACGGTGTCGACGATCTTGCGCGCCGAGCTGTCGATGACCTCGTGGTCATACGACTTCAGTCGAATGCGGATCTTCTGTCCCGCCATGGTTGACTCTCTCTCTCAATGACGTGCCGCCATTGCGGCTTCGCATGCAACCCCGTGGCGTCTTCACGCCGGGATTCGCACCACTGTTTTTCTGTCAAGTTCACCTGCTCGGAGCACAGGAGTGTACTCAAGCTGATGGACGGCCTTCCGGATTCGACCTCGGTGAGGTGTCTTCCTTTGGCCGGAGCTTTGCTCTGCTGCCGGCGGCCTAAGCTGCACACCAGGCGTCTTGCGACGCGGGGCGCTTATGCACACTCCGGGCAGTGATTCGAACACACGACTAGCGCCGTGCCCCGAAATACTGAACTCACCGAGTTTAGACCGGACAGGCCTGTTCTTGCAACCCGGGCGTGTCGCGGATTTCGAATCCGCGAGTCAGAACCCCTTCGGCGCGAGAACGCGGTCGCCGATGACCTTCGAGAGGTAGAGCGAGTACTGCCGCCCGATGTGGGTCGGGTCGCTGTGCACCGGCATCCCGGCGACGACGCTCGGGCAGACGCCGAGCACTCCGTCGCAGAACCAGGAGGCCGTGGGGACGACCGTTGCGCCCGACTCCCCCATGATCTCTGCGAGCTGGTCGGCGCGCAGCTGACGCTCAGCTCCGAACGGCGTCTCGCAGGAGTCGGCAGCCTCCGCTGGCGTAGACGCCTCCATGCACTCGTCCAGGTCCTGCGTGGGAGGGACCGAGTCGAGCCAGACGACATCGACGCCGAGCTCGGTCAGTTCGCGGACGTACTCGCTCGAGCCCCGCCCGAGGTCCGCGCCGATGTCATCGCTGAGGTGCTCGTATCCCTCGCCCACCCACCACGCACCATAGGAGATCACCACGAGGTCGGGAAGGCGCTCGGCTGCGAGGTCGACGACCCACTGGTTGTGCCCCTCGCAGGTCTCGCGGTAGTGGTCGATGCTGTCGAGCGCGGCACCGGAGGTGAACGGGCACATCGAGAGTCCCATGAGCTGCAGCCGGGTGTCCTCCCCGAGCGCCTCTCGGAAGCCAGGAGCCCAGGTCACGGCCTGCGAATCTCCCACGAGCCACACCTCGCGGTCGGCGTCGGAGCTTCCGTAGGCGCAACGATCCAGGGCGTCCTCCGAAGCAACCGAGACGCAGTCGTCGAGCTCCCACTCCTCACTGCGTGCCTCTGCACCCGTGATGAGGGTTCCATCCGGCACGGTCGGCTGAGCTGTCGCCTCCGCGATCACTGCGGAGAGCTCGTCGAGGTTGTCCACTGCCGGTGCGAGCTCGATGGCCTCGATGGCGTCCTCGTGGACCTGTGGCGCCACCTGCACTCCGGCGAAGGCGATCAGGGCGACGAGCGGCACGGTCACCGAGGTGATGAGCCTCGGGTTCGGCTTCCACCTCGGGGCGGAGGCGTCGACCTGCGCGAGCGGGTTCCGCACCCGTCCGACCATCTTGAGCAGGCGGGACGTCGCCCAGGCGACCGCTATGGAGACTGCGAGCAGGATCACGCCATCGAAGAAGGAGACGGGCTCCGCACGCTCCGGGAAGAGGTCCACGAAGAGCTTGAGGATCGGCCAGCTCCACAGGTAGAGGCCATAGGAGAACCCACCGAGCCAGACGAGTGGCTTCCAGGTGAGCAGCCGGTTGCCCCCGGTCGGGGCGCCCGAGGCACCCGCGATGAGCACGAGCAGGGCGCCGCCGACCGGGTAGAGGGCGATGAGTCCCGGATACGGCCAGGCACTCGGCAGCAGCCCGGCGGTGAGGACCAGGAGGAGCCCGACGGTGCCGATCACAGCCCGCACGGTCCTGGCGAGATGGATGCGCGTGATGACGAGCGCCGCGATGGCGCCGATGCCGAACTCCCAGAGCCGTGCCCACGTGCTGTAGTACGTGGGAACGGGGTCGACGGCGACGCCGTTCAGCGCGTAGGCGAACGAGGCTGCGGTGAGGAGGACGAAGCCCACGATGGCGACGCGCCGGACGGGCCAGCGCCCCACCTTCGCGATGAGCCCGAGCAGGAGGACGAATCCGAGGAGCAGGAGCGTCGACTGCCCTTGGACGGACATCGCCCAGAAGTGCTGGACGGCCGACTTGTCGTGTCCCGCCGCGATGTAGTCGGTCGCGTCCCCCGCCAGGCGCCAGTTCTCCCAGTAGGTGGCGGCCGCGAAGACGTCGGTGACGTTCCGCTGGAACGACAGCGCCGGCGCAGTGAGCAGCAGCACGACCGAGACGACGAGCAGTACGAGTCCGGCCATCGGGAAGAGCCGAGTGGCCGTGCGCCTGACGTACTGCCAGGCGCGAATGCTCCCCCGTCGCTCGAGCTCGCCGACCAGCGTCGTCGCAAGCAGGAAGCCGCCGAGGACGAAGAACAGGTCGACACCGCCAGAGACCGTGCCGAACCACATGTGGAACGACGCGACGAGCAGCGAGGCGATCGCCCGAAGACCCTGGATGTCCGAGCGGTAGCGATTCGGCTCCGGTCGAGCTGACACGCTCGTCGGGCGTTCTGCGCGTACGGACATACGTCGTGCTCCCTGACTGCACTGAGGCAATGGATGGCCCTCGGCTGGGGATGCGGAGGTGACCGATCAGCGCCAGGGAAGGGGCAGGCTTCGACCCGGCACACGAGAGACGAGTGTAGCTCGCATCTCGACTCCGTGAAAACGGATGAAAACACGAAATGGGGCCGGACCCGAAGGTCCGACCCCACTGCGAAGTGAGCTGGAAGCTTACTTGTTGATCTTCGTCACCGTGCCGGCGCCGACCGTGCGGCCACCCTCACGGATTGCGAAGCCGAGGCCCTCTTCCATGGCGATCGGCTGGATGAGCTCGACCGTCATGTCCGTGGTGTCACCGGGCATGATCATTTCCTTGCCCTCGGGCAGGGTGATGACGCCGGTCACGTCCGTGGTGCGGAAGTAGAACTGCGGGCGGTAGTTCGTGAAGAACGGGTTGTGACGGCCACCCTCGTCCTTCGAGAGGATGTATGCAGTTCCCTCGAAGTTCGTGTGCGGCGTGACGGAACCGGGAGCGACGATGACCTGACCGCGCTCGACGTCTTCACGCTTGGTGCCACGAAGGAGCAGACCACAGTTCTCACCGGCCCACGCCTCGTCGAGCTGCTTGTGGAACATCTCGATACCCGTGACGGTCGTCTTGACGGTCGGACGGAGTCCGACGATCTCGACGTCCGAGTTGATGGCGAGCGTGCCACGCTCGGCGCGACCCGTGACGACGGTTCCACGACCGGTGATCGTGAAGACGTCCTCGACGGGCATGAGGAACGGCTTGTCCTTGTCGCGGACGGGCTCCGGCACGTTGTCGTCGACAGCCTGCATGAGCTCGACGATCTTCTCGGCCCAAGCCTCGTCGCCCTCAAGCGCCTTGAGGCCGGAGACCTGGACGACAGGAGCGTCGTCGCCGGGGTAGTCCTGGCTCGAGAGGAGCTCGCGAACCTCGAGCTCGACGAGCTCCAGGATCTCCTCGTCGTCAACCATGTCTGCCTTGTTCAGCGCGACGACCAGGTACGGCACGCCGACCTGCTTCGCGAGCAGCACGTGCTCACGCGTCTGAGCCATGGGGCCGTCGGTTGCGGCGACCACGAGGATTGCGCCATCCATCTGCGCAGCGCCCGTGATCATGTTCTTGATGTAGTCGGCGTGACCCGGAGCATCGACGTGAGCGTAGTGACGCTTGGGCGTCTCGTACTCGACGTGGGAGATGTTGATCGTGATACCGCGCTGACGCTCTTCCGGAGCGGAGTCGATCGACGCGAAGTCACGCTGCACGTTGGTCGCCGAAGGGTACTTG
Organism: Pseudoclavibacter sp. RFBG4; assembly: GCF_002931515.1. Taxonomy (NCBI): domain Bacteria; kingdom Bacillati; phylum Actinomycetota; class Actinomycetes; order Micrococcales; family Microbacteriaceae; genus Pseudoclavibacter; species Pseudoclavibacter sp. RFBG4. The sequence goes on from NZ_PSYC01000029.1 coordinate 174,018, forward strand.
TCAGCAAGCACCTTCGAGATCGCTGCGGTGAGCGTGGTCTTGCCGTGGTCGACGTGACCGATCGTTCCGATGTTTACGTGCGGCTTGGTCCGCTCGAACTTGGCCTTGGCCACTGTGGTCCTCCTAGGACGTCGTTGGTGTCCATCCGCCAATGATGCAGAAGGACTTCCGGGTTTTCAGTGATGAATGTTACCCGCTCGGGCGACGCGCTGCGTCACCCGAGCCGGTAGAGGCTTATTCGCCCCGGTTCTTCTGGATGATCTCCTCGGCAACGGCCTTGGGGACCTCGGAGTAGGTTTCGAACGTCATCGAGTACACAGCGCGACCAGAGGTCTTGCTGCGCAGGTCACCGATGTATCCGAACATCTCCGACAGCGGTACGAGTGCACGCACTACCTTCACGCCACTGGCATCTTCCATCGACTGGATCTGGCCGCGGCGGGAGTTCAGGTCGCCGATCACGTCGCCCATGTACTCCTCAGGAGTACGGACCTCGACCGACATGAGCGGCTCGAGGATGACAGGACCGGCCTTGGGGGCTGCTTCCTTGAACGCGATCGAGCCCGCGATCTTGAACGCCATCTCCGAGGAGTCGACGTCGTGAGCAGCGCCATCGAGGAGCGACGCCTTGACGCCGACCATCGGGTAGCCGGCGAGGACGCCGACCTGCATGGCGTCCTGGATGCCAGCATCCACGGATGGGATGTACTCACGAGGCACGCGACCACCGGTGACGGCGTTCACGAACTCGTAGGTCTTCTCCGCATCCATCTCAAGCGGCTCGAGCTTGATCTGGATCTTGGCGAACTGGCCGGAGCCACCCGTCTGCTTCTTGTGGGTGTAGTCGAACTTCTCGACGACCTTCGTGAGCGTCTCGCGGTAGGCGACCTGGGGCTTGCCCACGTTCGCCTCGACCTTGAACTCGCGCTTCATGCGGTCGACGAGGATGTCGAGGTGCAGCTCGCCCATGCCCTTGATGACCGTCTGACCGGTCTCCTGGTCGAGCATGACGCGGAACGTCGGGTCTTCCTCGGCCAGCTTCTGGATAGCCGTTCCGAGCTTCTCCTGGTCGGCCTTGGTCTTCGGCTCGATCGCGACCTCGATGACGGGGTCCGGGAAGGTCATCGACTCGAGGACGATCTGCTTGTCAGGGTCGCTCAGGGTGTCACCGGTCATGGTGTCCTTGAGGCCGATGACGGCGTAGATGTGTCCAGCGGTCATCGACTCGACCGGGTTCTCCTTGTTGGCGTGCATCTGGAAGATCTTCCCGATGCGCTCCTTCTTGCCCTTCGAGGAGTTCACGACCTGCGCGCCGGACGGGACGTGTCCCGAGTAGACGCGCGTGTAGATGAGGCGACCGAAGAACGGGTGCACGGCGATCTTGAACGCGAGAGCCGCGAACGGCTCGTCGGCGCTCGGACGACGCGTGAGCTCCTCCGACTCGTCGCGCGGGTTCATGCCGACAACGGCAGGAACGTCGAGCGGCGACGGGAGGTAGTCGACGACCGCATCGAGCATCGGCTGGACGCCGCGGTTCTTGAACGCGGAGCCGCAGAGCACCGGGTACATCTCGCTCGTGACGGTGAGCTTGCGGATGGCTGCCTTGATCTCAGGAATCGAGATCTCCTCGCCGGCGAAGAAGCGCTCCATGAGCGCGTCGTCGGTCTCGGCGACGGCCTCGAGCAGCTTCGTGCGGTACTCCTCAGCGCGCTCCTTGAGGTCTTCCGGGATCTCCTGGGTCTCGTACGCAGCACCAAGGGTGGTGTCACCCTTGGAGTCGCTCGGCCAGACCTTGGCGTTCATCTCGACCAGGTCCACGACGCCGATGAAGTCGTTCTCAGCGCCGATGGGGAGCTGGATGACGAGCGGCTTCGCGCCGAGGCGGTTGACGATGGTGTCGACGGTGAAGTAGAAGTCAGCGCCGAGCTTGTCCATCTTGTTGACGAAGCAGATGCGCGGAACGTCGTACTTGTCGGCCTGACGCCAGACGGTCTCCGACTGGGGCTCGACGCCCTCCTTGCCATCGAACACGGCGACGGCACCGTCGAGGACGCGGAGCGAACGCTCCACCTCGACGGTGAAGTCGACGTGACCAGGCGTGTCGATGATGTTGATCTGGTTCTTCTTCCAGAACGACGTCACAGCAGCGGAGGTGATCGTGATGCCACGCTCCTGCTCCTGCTCCATCCAGTCCGTCGTCGAGGCGCCGTCATGCGTCTCGCCGAGCTTGTGGTTGACACCGGTGTAGAACAGGATGCGCTCGGTGGTTGTCGTCTTGCCAGCATCGATGTGCGCCATGATGCCGATGTTGCGGACCTTGTTCAGGTCAGTAAGCACGTCCTGTGCCACGGGTGTCCTCCGAAAGGATTGAAGCGAGAGTGGTGAGGGCTACCAGCTGCTGGATTACCAGCGGTAGTGCGCGAAGGCCTTGTTCGACTCGGCCATCTTGTGCGTGTCTTCACGGCGCTTCACCGCGGCGCCGAGGCCGTTGGATGCGTCGAGGATCTCGTTCGTGAGGCGCTCGGTCATCGACTTCTCGCGACGGTTCTTCGCGTAGCTCGTGAGCCAGCGGAGAGCGAGCGTGTTGGCGCGGTGAGGCTTGACCTCGACCGGGACCTGGTAGGTCGAGCCGCCGACGCGGCGCGAGCGAACCTCGAGCGTGGGGCGCACGTTGTCGAGCGCCTTCTTGAGGGTCGCGACCGCGTCGAGCTCGGACTTGGCAGCGACACCCTCGAGTGCGTCGTAGACGATGCGCTCGGCGAGGCCCTTCTTGCCATCAAGAAGAATCTTGTTGACGAGCTGGCTGACGATGGGGGCGCCGTACACGGGGTCGGCGACCACGGGGCGCTTGGGGGCTGGACCCTTACGTGGCATTACTTCTTCTCCATCTTCGCGCCGTAACGGCTGCGAGCCTGCTTGCGGTTCTTCACTGCCTGGGTGTCAAGTGCACCGCGGACGATCTTGTACCGCACACCCGGGAGGTCCTTCACACGGCCGCCGCGGACGAGCACCATCGAGTGCTCCTGGAGGTTGTGGCCCTCACCTGGGATGTAGGCGGTCACCTCGGTGCCGTTCGACAGCTTGACACGGGCAACCTTGCGGAGCGCCGAGTTCGGCTTCTTAGGCGTCGTCGTGTAGACGCGGGTGCAAACCCCGCGCTGCTGAGGGTTGGCCTTCAGGGCTGGCGTCTTGGACGCCGACGCCTTGGGGCGGCGGCCCTTGCGGACCAACTGCTGAATTGTTGGCACGAATAATCTCCTTGGTTTTGTACTGCGTGATCGTGGTAAGCACGATTCCTGTGCCTACGAGGCACTGTTTGCCTCTTGATAACCGACCGGCGGTACAAAATCTCTGGTATCGCTGGTTGGTGAAGCGGTGGCAGTCGAGGCGACTGGCGTTGCTTACAGTTGCGCGTCGAGCTGCGGTTTTACGCAGTTTCAACGTTCGCACGGTTTTGGGCGCGACAGGGCGCGCGCACCGAAAAATCCTACCCCGTCAGTTTTGCAGGGTCAAGCCACACCCCGATCGCGTCCAGACGGACGTGCCGTCGAGAGGAGGACGGCGACGATCACGATGATCGCGAGCGGCACGATCGCGATCCCGAACGGACTCGTGGAGAGACCCACGGCAACCTGACTCGGAAGTGTGGAGAGCGCATCGGACTCCCCCGGCTCCGGCCGGGAGCTCGATACGGCGATGCCAGCCACGATCGCGAACGCGAGCCAGGCCAGCAGGCCACCAGGAAGCGACACCCACAGCGAGCGTGGCTTGCCGAGGAACCTCCTCCGGAGCGCAACCGCCGCGGAGAGGGCGACCACGCCCGTTGCGGCCGCGACGGCCAAGGGCGCCACGAGGACACCGACGCCTGGCAGCTCGATGACGTCTCGGTCAAGGCCGAGGGAGACGAATCCCCACGTGGCGATGACCAGCGAGGCGAACACGAGGCCGCTGACCGCACCCCACGTCACGGCTCTCCCCCATGAGGAGCCGGGATCTGGCGGCAGCTCGGCGTCGAAGCGTTCGATCATGAGCTCGCAGCCACCTTCCTCAGGACGTGACCTCGACTTGCAGGCCGCGGACGATGCGAGCGATGTCCTTGCCGATGTGCGCCGACTGTCCCGCGGTGCTCGTCCCGACCGCCGTCACGATCTCGGTGACGGGCCCACGGTGCAGGATGACCATCCTGGAACGGACCTCGAGTCCGCCGAGCCTCGGGTCGCGCTGCGTGGACTCGACGTAGTGGGAGGGCTGAGGCTGGTCGAGCGTCTCGGCGGAGCGCTCCTTGCCACCACCCTGCGTGATGCGCTGACGGAGCACGGTGAGCGCGTCCTCTGGCGAGATCGTTCCCGGCCACCGCTCGATCGTGACCAGCACGTTCGGGTTGAATCCATTCGTCGCCACGAGATGGCGCGCGCCGAGCACAGACCCCGCCCACTGGAGCGGCTCCCAGCCGGCAGGGACGTCGAGGGACACGCTCGGGAAGGCGGGGAACTCCTCGCTCGGCAACGTCAGTCGTCGGAGCTGCGTCGCTTCGCTCACTCTGCCGACCCATTCGCCTCGGCGGTCTCGGCCGCGCGCTCTGCCATGCGCTTCTCGTAGCTGAGCTTGGCCCTGCGGTTCGCACGGGATACCCGGCGTCCGCGTGCCGCCGCGATGCCACCGACCCACGTGAAGGCCTCCCGGGCAGCGATCGCGGCGACGAGAGCCGTGAGCAGGTGCTCGGAGGCGCCGAACTTCGCGATCACCTCGTCGATCCGGATGCTCGCGAGCGGGAGCCCATCCGCGAGGTGCTGCTGCAACGCGGCACCGAAGTAGTAGCCGAGGACAACAAGCGCGGCCGCGAGGAAGCCCCCGAGCACGTACGCCCACCAGCCGGCCCGATTCACGATGAGCGCCCAGATGACCCCGAACGCGGCGAAGACCGTCACCGGCACCGTGAAGGCCGCCGTTATAGCGAACTCGGAAGCCTCGCCGATCGGGTCGAGGCCGGCGTTGAACGCCGTCCGCAGCAGGGCGAAGGCGAGGAGGTACAGGGCGGCGAACACGACGGCCGCGACCAGCGCGACGAACACGGCGAACATCCGGTTCCCGCGCTTCTTCGGCTTCACGGGCGCGAGGTCGTCACTGTCCGTGGGGGCGGAGAGACGCAGCGGGGCGAAGGTCGCATCGTCGGTCGAGGACGACGTTGCGACGGCTCCAGCGGGGCGCTCGTCGTCCTGGTCGTCGCGCTCGTCGTCGGGCAGGTGCTCGGATGGGCGCGTAGCGTCGTCCTCCGCGTGGACCGAGGAGACCTCTGCCTCCGAGGCTCCAGCGCTCTCAGCGGGCCCTCCTGGACTCTCTGCGGCCACCGCGGGCACAGCTGCGTCCGTGACCGAGGGTCCCTCGAGGACGTCGACCCGCTCGGTGACGGTGACGGCTTCGACCGTCTCGCCGTCATCGGCGAGCTGCTCGGTCACCGTCTCCGTGACGACGACCTCCGCCTGCGCGGCATCGCCTGCATCCGTCTCAACTGCCCGTTCGCCGTCGAGCGCTGCCGCGGCGACAGGCGCAGCGGCGCTCACCGCTGCGACACGAGCTGCGGTGCGGTCGATCTCCAAGGTCCTGCGAGGAGCGTCGAGCTCGTCGTCGGGGGCGGTTGCGGATCCGGCAGCGTCGACGGTGATCGCGGCGACGGATTCGGCGCCGATGGCGTCGGCGGCGAGCTCCTGCGCGGGCACGGGCTCCGTGACCGGGAAGTCAGCCGCGTCATCCTCTTCGGCGCCCACTCGATCGACGACGGGAACGGAGTCGTAGGAGTCGACGAGGTCCTCGCTGCCGTCGAGGCGGGCCTCGCCGGGATCGGCGGCCTCGGACGACTCAGAGATGTCGTGGTCGAGATCCTGAGACGGGACGGCGACGTCGACGTGGTCGCTCTGCTCGGGGACGGCGTGAAACTCCGCAGCGGGTGGCTCGGTGGCATCACGATCCGGCTGGTGGCCGAGCACAGCTGCGAGCTCCTCGCGGTCCAGGCCGACCGTGGCGTTGGGGTCTGGCGCCTCGGCAGCCGGCGAGCCGTCGGCTGCCAGCGGGTCGGAGAATGCAACCGCGACGTCGTCCTGCGGGGCGAGCGCCGGATCGGTCGGTGCCTCAGCGCGTCCATCGAACGCGAGGTCGTCCCCCGCGAGCACATCGCCAGAGCGCACGTCCCCGTCCTCGCCGATGCCGCGACTGCGCGCGAGCGCGGCCTCCAGCTGGTCCTGGGCATCCGGAAGCTCTCGGAGCTCGCCCGTCCCTCCGCCGGCCTCCGGCTGCGGGCCGTCATCGAAGGGCTGGCGAGGCGCGCGCGTGTCGTCACTCATGAGGCCAACGTTAGGGCCGTCCGCACACATCGGGTCGGTGACAAGCCGCAGACGCACGAACGCCCCCACCCGAGACGGGTGGGGGCGTTCGTGTTGGAGCTGCGTCGGTTGGACGCGAGCGAGTGACTAGCTGAAGTTGGATCCGCCGAAGTCGTCGCTCGAGAAGGCCTCGAAGTCCACGAAGGTGAGGTCGTTCTCGTCGAAGCTGCCCTCGTCGGCACCGAACGGGTACCGCTCGGCGCGAGCCTCGTCGGTCGGCTCGACCGACATCTCGCGGTACTTGGTGAGACCAGTACCAGCCGGGATGAGGCGTCCGATGATGACGTTCTCCTTCAGGCCCACCAGCGGATCGGTCGTCGCTTCCATGGCGGCCTGCGTGAGCACGCGTGTCGTCTCCTGGAACGAAGCTGCCGAGAGCCACGACTCGGTCGCAAGCGACGCCTTCGTGATTCCCATGACTTCCTGACGGCCGGTCGCGGGCTTGCGGCCCGACATGACGGCTGCGCGGTTGATGGAAGCGAAGCGCTGTCCATCAGCCAGCTCACCCGGCAGCATGTCGGTCTCGCCGTGGTCGATGACCGTGATCTTCCGGAGCATCTGACGGACGATGACCTCGATGTGCTTGTCGTGAATCGGCACACCCTGCGAACGGTAGACGCCCTGCACACCGCTGACGAGGTACTTCTGCACCTCGCGAGCGCCCTTGACGCGCAGCACGTCCTTCGGGTCGATGGGACCCTCGTGCAGCTGCTGGCCGTGCTCGACGTGCTGGCCATCCTCGACGAGGAGCTCAGCGCGCTTCAGCACCGGGTAGATGTGCGGCTCGTCGCCGTTGTCCGGGATGAGGACGATCTTGCGCGACTTGTCGGTGTCCTGGATCTCGATGCGACCAGCGGCCTCGGCGAGCGGCGATGCGCCCTTCGGGGTGCGGGCCTCGAAGAGCTCCTGGACACGCGGCAGACCCTGCGTGATGTCACCGGCGCTCGACACACCACCGGAGTGGAAGGTACGCATCGTGAGCTGGGTGCCCGGCTCGCCGATGGACTGTGCCGCGATGATGCCGACCGCCTCGCCGATGTCGACGAGGTTGCCCGTGGCGAGCGAGCGGCCGTAGCACGCCGCGCAGACGCCGACGCTGGACTCGCACGTGAGGACAGAGCGGATCTTGACCTCGGTGATGCCCGCATCCATGAGCTGGTCGATGACGACGTCGCCCATGTCGGTGCCCGCAGCTGCGACGACGTTGCCGTCGGCGTCGACTGCGTCGACCGAGATGCTGCGGGCGTAGACCGCGTTCTCCACGTTGTCGTCGACGACGATCTCGCCGCCATCGGTGATGTGGGCGATCTGGATGTCGAGACCACGTGCGGTGCCGCAGTCGTCCTCGCGGATGATGACGTCCTGCGAGACGTCGACGAGTCGACGCGTCAGGTAGCCGGAGTCGGCCGTACGGAGAGCCGTGTCGGCCAGACCCTTGCGGGCACCGTGGGTCGAGATGAAGTACTCGGCAACCGTCAGGCCCTCGCGGTACGAGTGCACGATCGGGCGAGGAATGGTCTCACCCTTCGGGTTGGCGACCAGGCCGCGCATACCGGCGATCTGGCGAACCTGCAGCCAGTTTCCGTTTGCACCTGCCGTGACCATGCGGTGGATGGAGTTGGTCGACGGGAAGGCCGCCTGCATCTCGTCGGCGACGAGCGCGGTTGCAGCTTCCCACTTCTTGATGACCTCTTCGCGGTACTCCTGCTCGGAGATCGCGCCCATGACCTGCCACTCGTTGCGCAGCTCGGCGACCTCGGCCTCGGTGCGCTCGACGATCTCGCGCTTCGAGTCAGGCGTCACGAGGTCGCTCAGCGCGATCGAGATGCCCGAGCGGGTCGCCCAGTAGAAGCCGGAGTCCTTGATGCGGTCGAGGGTCTCTGCGACCTCGTCCTTCGAGTACCGCTCCGCGAGGTAGTTGACGACACCGGACAGACGTCCCTTGGTCATCGTGTCCTCGACGTAGGGGTAGTCGGAAGGAAGCAGCTCGTTGAAGCGAGCTCGGCCGAGCGTCGTCTCGACGAGCGCGGTCTCTCCCTGCACGTAGCCCTCTGGAGCCTTGCCCTCTTCGAACGTGATGCCCGTGAGGCGCAGCCTGATGGGCGCGTTGAGGTCGAGCGAGCCCTGGTCGAACGCCATGATCGCCTCGGCCGTGGACGAGAAGACTCGCCCAGCGCCCTCGACATCGTCCTGCAGCGTCGTCAGGTGGTAGAGACCCGCGACCATGTCCTGCGAAGGCAGGGTGACGGGGCGGCCATCCGACGGCTTGAGGATGTTGTTCGACGCGAGCATGAGCACGCGGGCTTCGGCCTGAGCCTCGACCGACAGGGGCAGGTGGACTGCCATCTGGTCACCGTCGAAGTCGGCGTTGAACGCCGCGCAGACGAGCGGGTGCAGCTGGATCGCCTTGCCCTCGACGAGGAGCGGCTCGAACGCCTGGATGCCCAGACGGTGCAGCGTCGGTGCGCGGTTGAGCAGCACGGGACGCTCGCGGATGACCTCTTCGAGGACGTCCCACACCTCGGGCTTCGCGCGCTCGACGGCGCGCTTGGCTGCCTTGATGTTGGAAGCGTGCTGCAGGTCGATCAGGCGCTTGATGACGTACGGCTTGAACAGCTCGAGCGCCATCTGCTTCGGGAGACCGCACTGGTGCATGCGCAGCTGCGGGCCCACGATGATGACCGAACGGCCCGAGTAGTCGACTCGCTTGCCGAGGAGGTTCTGACGGAAGCGGCCCTGCTTGCCCTTCAGCATGTCGCTGAGGGACTTGAGAGCGCGGTTGCCGGTGCCTGTGACGGGGCGGCCACGACGGCCGTTGTCGAACAGCGCGTCGACCGACTCCTGGAGCATGCGCTTCTCGTTGTTCACGATGATCTCGGGAGCACCGAGGTCGAGCAGGCGGCGGAGGCGGTTGTTGCGGTTGATCACACGACGGTAGAGGTCGTTGAGGTCGCTCGTTGCGAAGCGACCACCGTCGAGCTGCACCATGGGGCGGAGCTCCGGCGGGATGACCGGGACGACGTCGAGCACCATCGCGGCGGGGCTGTTGCCCGTCGCGAGGAACGACGAGACGACCTTGAGCCGCTTGATAGCGCGGATCTTCTTCTGACCCTTGCCCTCTGCGATCTGCGTGCGCAGGAGCTCGCCTTCGGCCTTGAGGTCGAAGTTCTGCAGGCGCTTCTGGATCGACTCCGCGCCCATGAAGGCCTCGAAGTAGTCGCCGTAGCGGTCGACGAGCTCATGGAAGTCGGTGTCCTCGGGCTTGAGCTCACCGACCTTCAGGTTCTTGAACGACTCGAAGACGCGCTCGACGCGGGTGATGTCCTCGTCGAACCCCTTGCGGAGCTGACCCATCTCCTTCTCGCCGGCGTCCTTCGTCTTGCGAAGCTGGTCCGCCTTGGCGCCCTCTGCCTCGAGAGCACCGAGCTCCTCCTCGAGGCGAAGCATGCGAGCCGCGATGGCTGCATCCTTCTGGTCGTTGAGGCTCTTGAGCTCAAGACGCATCTCGCTCTCGAGACCGCTGAGGTCGTCGCGACGACCCTCGGTGTCGACCGAGATGACCATGTACGCGGCGAAGTAGATGACCTTCTCGAGGTCCTTTGGCGCCATGTCGAGGAGGTATCCGAGACGGCTCGGAACGCCCTTGAAGTACCAGATGTGCGTGACGGGCGCTGCGAGCTCGATGTGGCCCATGCGCTCGCGGCGCACAGCCGACTTCGTGACCTCGACGCCGCATCGCTCACAGACGATGCCCTTGAAGCGCACGCGCTTGTACTTGCCGCAGGCGCACTCCCAGTCGCGGGAAGGTCCGAAGATCTGCTCGCCGAACAGGCCGTCCTTCTCGGGCTTGAGCGTGCGGTAGTTGATGGTCTCGGGCTTCTTGACCTCGCCGTACGACCACTTGCGAATGTCATCTGCCGTGGCTAGGCCGATGCGCAGTTCATCAAACTTGGTTGCATCCAACAATGCTGTTGTCTCCTTGTGAAGAATGAGTCTTCGTCGTGTCGGGGAGGCTTAGATCTCGTCGACGGACGAGGACTCGAAGCGGCTGGAGATGTTGATGCCGAGTTCTTCGGCGGCCCGGTAGGCCTCGTCGTCGTTGTCGCGGAGGCTCAGTGCTGTTCCGTCGGCCGAGAGGACCTCGACGTTCAGGCACAGCGACTGCATCTCCTTGAGGAGAACCTTGAAGGACTCGGGGATACCCGGCTCCTGGATGTTCTCGCCCTTGACGATGGCCTCGTAGGCCTTGACGCGTCCGACGATGTCGTCGGACTTGATGGTGAGGAGCTCCTGGAGCGTGTACGCGGCGCCGTATGCGTAGAGCGCCCACACCTCCATCTCACCGAAGCGCTGTCCACCGAACTGCGCCTTACCACCGAGTGGCTGCTGCGTGATCATCGAGTACGGACCCGTTGAACGCGCGTGGATCTTGTCATCCACGAGGTGGTGCAGCTTCAGGATGTACATGTAGCCGACGGAGATCGGGTCTGGGAAGGGCTCTCCGGAGCGGCCGTCGAACAGGACGGTCTTTCCGGTCGAGTTGATCAGGCGGTCGCCGTCGCGCGTCTTGAGCGTCGAGTCGAGGAGGCCCGTGAGCTCTTCCTCGGTCGCACCGTCGAAGACGGGGGTTGCGAGCTTGACGCCCGGCGTTCCCTCGTAGGCCTCTGGGACGAGGTTCTTCGCCCACTCGGGCTCGCCCTCGATCTTCCAGCCGGTCTTCGCAACCCAGCCGAGGTGCGTCTCGAGCACCTGACCGAAGTTCATGCGCTTCGGGATGCCGAGCGGGTTGAGCACGATGTCGAGCGGAGTTCCATCGGCGAGGAACGGCATGTCCTCTTCCGGCAGGATCTTCGCGATGACGCCCTTGTTGCCGTGGCGGCCAGCGAGCTTGTCGCCCTCGGTGATCTTGCGCTCCTGGGCGATGTACACGACAACGCGCTGGTTGACGCCCGAGCCGAGCTCGTCGTCGCCCTCCTCGGAGTCGAAGACCTTCACCTGGATGATCGTGCCTGCCTCACCGTGAGGAACCTTGAGCGAGGTGTCGCGCACCTCGCGGCTCTTCTCGTTGAAGATGGCGCGGAGGAGTCGCTCTTCTGCGCTGAGCTCGGTCTCGCCCTTCGGCGTGACCTTGCCGACGAGGATGTCACCGGGCTGGACCTCTGCACCGATGCGGATGATGCCGCGCTCGTCGAGGTCCTTCAGGAGCTCGGGCGAGACGTTGGGCAGATCGCGGGTGATCTCTTCCTTGCCGAGCTTGGTGTCGCGAGCGTCGACCTCGTACTCCTCGATGTGGATCGAGGAGAGCGTGTCGTTCTTCACCAGGTTCTGGCTGAGGATCATGGCGTCTTCGAAGTTGTGGCCTTCCCACGGCATGAAGCCGACGAGGAGGTTCTTGCCGAGCGCGAGCTCGCCGTTCTCCGTCGCGGGTCCATCCGCGATGACCATTCCCTCTTCGACGCGCTCGCCGGCCGAGACGACAACACGGTGGTTGTAGCAGGTGCCGTGGTTCGAGCGGTCGAACTTGCGGAGGAAGTAGGACTCGGTTCCACCCTCGTCGAGCTGCAGGACGACGTGGTCGGCCGAGACCGACTGCACGACACCTGCGCGGTTCGCCGTGATGACGTCACCGGCGTCGATGGCCGCGAAGCCCTCCATACCGGTTCCGACGACAGGGCTCTCGCTGCGAACGAGCGGGACAGCCTGACGCTGCATGTTGGCGCCCATGAGCGCGCGGTTCGCGTCGTCGTGCTCGAGGAACGGGATGAGGCTCGTCGCGACCGACACCATCTGGCGCGGCGAGACGTCCATGTAGTTGACCTCGCCGGCTGGGACGAGCTCGACCTCTCCGCCCTTGCGTCGGACGAGGACCTCGTCCTCGACGAAGTGGCCGTCTGCCCCGATGGGAGCGTTGGCCTGCGCGACGACGTACTCGTCTTCCTCGGATGCGGTCAGGTAGTCGACCTGCTCCGTGACCTTGGTCTCGACGACACGGCGGTACGGCGTCTCGATGAAGCCGAACGCGTTGATGCGCGCGAACGTCGCGAGCGAGCCGATGAGGCCGATGTTCGGGCCTTCAGGCGTCTCGATGGGGCACATGCGTCCGTAGTGGGACGGGTGGACGTCACGGACCTCGACACCGGCACGCTCACGCGACAGACCGCCGGGCCCGAGGGCCGAGAGGCGACGCTTGTGCGTGAGACCCGCGAGCGGGTTGTTCTGGTCCATGAACTGCGAGAGCTGGGACGTTCCGAAGAACTCCTTGATCGCGGCGACGACGGGGCGCACGTTGATCAGGGTCTGCGGCGTGATCGCCTCGATCTCCTGCGTGGTCATGCGCTCGCGGACGACGCGCTCCATGCGGCTGAGGCCCGTGCGGACCTGCGACTGGATGAGCTCGCCGACGGCGCGGATGCGACGGTTGCCGAAGTGGTCGATGTCGTCGACGTCGAGGCGGATGTCTGCCGGCTCGCCGCCGCGCTTGCCATCGAACTTCTCGTCACCGGCGTGCAGCGCGACGAGGTACTTGATCGTCGAGACGATGTCCTCGACGGTCAGGACCGACTCGCTGATCGCGGACTCGATGCCGAGCTTGCGGTTGATCTTGTAGCGACCGACCTTCGCGAGGTCGTAGCGCTTCGAGTTGAAGTAGAAGTTGTCGAGAAGCGCACGCGCGGCTTCCGTCGCGACCTGCTCGCCCGGACGCAGCTTGCGGTAGATGTCCTTGAGGGCATCTTCCTTGGTGCGGATGTCGTCCTTCTCGAGCGTGAGCTCGATGGACTCGTATCCGGCGAACTGCTCGCGGATCTCTTCCGTCGTGAGGCCGAGGGCCTTCATGAAGACGGTGACCGACTGCTTGCGCTTGCGGTCGATGCGAACGGCGACCTGGTCGCGCTTGTCGATCTCGAACTCGAGCCAGGCTCCGCGGCTCGGGATGATGCGGGCCGAGAAGACGTCCTTGTCGCTGGTCTTCTCGGGGGTGCGCTCGAAGTAGACGCCCGGGCTGCGGACGAGCTGCGAGACGACGACACGCTCGGTGCCGTTGATGATGAACGTTCCCTTGCTCGTCATGAGCGGGAAGTCGCCCATGAAGACCGTCTGGGTCTTGATCTCGAGCGTCTGGTGGTTCATGAACTCGGCCTCGACGTAGAGAGGCGCGGAGTACGTCTTGCCGCGCTCCTTGCACTCCTCGAGGGAGTACTTCTCGGGCTCGAGGTACGGGTTGGTGAAGCTCAGCTGCATCGTCTCGCCGAGGTCCTCGATGGGAGAGATCTCTTCGAAGATCTCGTCGAGGCCTGAGCGGAGAGCGACGTCGGTGCGGCCTTCAGCCTGCGCCTTAGCGAGGCGCTGCTTCCAGGCGTCGTTGCCGACGAGCCAGTCGAAGGATTCGGTTTGCAGGGCGAGAAGATCTGGGACATCGAGTGTGTCGCTGATCTTCGCGAATGAGAGTCGGCGTGCATTCCGACCGGTCGTAGGCGTCGGAGATGCGTTGCGCGCAGCAGCCAAGGAAGTTCCCTCCACGATCCCGCGGATTCCGCGAGATGCCAGTAGTGTCGTCGGTGAGGTTCCGCCACGTTTCACGATGTACAAGGCGTGCCCATCGCCAACGGACGCGGTCGAGGAAGACCCGCGAAGAAGTCGGTGAGAGAAGCACTGCCAGGCCGACCGCAATATGAAGGCATGGTGAGACGAAGCGCAAACATCGAGTGTATGCGCCGTTTGGTGGTATGTCTACCCCGACCTTGCCTCAATCTGGATTCTCAGGTATAACGCGCTGTTCGACGACGTCCGTTCGCCTCCCGACTCACCCGGTCGAGGCAGGCAAGGCTCCGCTCAGCAAGGGGACCCTGGCCTTATCAGAAAGGTGCCACGGAGTCCAGTGTCGGCTTGAATACCGGCCTCTCCGGCTCCTACCGTGGGAGCAACCCAACATCGGAGGCACACCATGACACTGCTCGATCTTCCCAACGTCAGCACCTGTTCAGTTGCCGGCTGCTCGTTCAACCACGACGGCTGCCACGCTCCCGCGGTGACCATCGACGGCCACGAGGGCTGCGCCACGTTCATCCCGCTCGACCGCAAGGGCGGCCTCGACAAGGTCATCGCCGGCGTCGGCGCCTGCCAGTCAACCGACTGCCGCTTCAACAAGGACCTCACGTGCACCGCTCCCGCGATCCGCGTTGGCGCGCAGGGCAGCGATGCCGCTGACTGCCTCACCTACGAAGCCGCCTGACCGCGCCTCACCCCGCCTCGAAGCGCCGACCTCCGCAAGGAGGCCGGCGCTTCGGCGTTCTCCTGCCGTTCAGGTACCAGCTACCGCTACGGCACCCGCTCCCGCTTCGATGGGCGAGGCGCAGGCGCTCGCCCCGAGCGCGCTTCGCCTCATTCCCGAGCGCAGAGGAGCGCGTGCGTGCAAGCACAACGAATCACCCTGGCGGCCTTCGGCGCCGCCATCATCGGCGGAGGTGCGGCCCTGGCAGTTCCCATGTCGGCGAACGCGGTCACCTCCCCCGCACCTCACCCGACCGGCGTCGTCATCAACGAGGTCGAATCCTCCGGCGGTGAGCCGGGCGATTGGGTCGAGCTCTTCAACCCGGGCATCGGCGCCATCGATCTGAGCGGCTACGTCTTCACCGACAACTCGCCGGAGGACACCACGCACCGCTACGGGCTGGCGGAGGGCACGACCCTGCAGCCCGGCGACTACCTCGTCATCGAGGAGGCCGACTTCGCCTTCGGCCTGGGCGGCGGAGACAGCGCCATGCTCTTCGCGCCGGACGGGACCACGCTCGTGGACGAGCACGCCTGGACCCAGCACGCGGCGAGCAGCTACGGCCGCTCCCCGAACGGCACCGGCGCCTTCACGGAGACCTCGGAGCCCACCAAGGGAGCCGAGAACCTCTTCGCCGGCGTCGCCCCCACCTCCCCCGTGGTCATCAACGAGGTCGAGTCGAACGGCGGCACCCCCGGAGACTGGGTCGAGGTCTACAACCGCAGCACGGAGACGGTGGACATCTCCGGCTGGACGATCGTGGACGACAACGCAGGCCACACGCCTTCGCCCGCTCCCGCATCCACCGTGCTCGCACCCGGCGAGTTCTACGTCTACGAGGAGAGCCGCCTCGGCTTCGGGCTCGGCAGCGGGGACAGCGCCACGCTCGCCGACCCCACCGGAACGATCGTCGACACGACCACCTGGATCGACCACGCCGAGGTGAGCTGGGCTCGCTGCGCCGACGGCGACGGCGACTTCCGCGCGACGACGGCTTCGACCAAGGGGGCGCTGAACGCGTGCTCCGACGCGCCCGTCGAGACGCCCGGGCCCACGGCTCCCGCGCCCGAGCCCTGGACCGGCTCCCCCGAGGTGACCCCCATCGCGAGCGACATCACGCTCGGCGAGGACATGTCCGGCCTCGACTACCAGTACTCCGCAGACGGCAGCACGCTCTGGGCTGTCGACAACGGCACGGGCGGCCTGTACCGCTTCGACGTCGCGCTCGACGGCAGCGTCACCCCGGCGGCCGGCTGGGATGAGCCCAAGCGGGTTCGCTTCCAGGCGGATGCGGACAACCCGGCCGCTGCCGGTCCGGACGCCGAGGGCGTGACGGTCTCGGCCGAGCAGCCCGAGTCGGTCTACATCGGCTCGGAGCGCGACAACTCGGACAAGTCGACGAACAAGAACACGATCCTCAAGGTCGACCTCGGCGACGCGAGCGGCCCCGCCATCGTCGCGGCAGCCGAGTGGGACCTCACCGCGAGCCTGCCCCAGGTCGGAGCCAACACCGGCATCGAGGCCATCGAGTGGGTGGCGGACAGCGAGCTCGAGGGTCGCCTCCTCGATGAGCGGACGGGGGCGCCGTACGACTCCGCGAACTCCCCGGGCGCCGACGGACTGTTCTTCGTCGCCGTCGAGGAGACCGCTGGCGTGTACGCCTACGCGCTCTCCGATGACGGCACCGCCGCGCGCATCGCGACGCTGGAGTCGGGCCTCGGCGGCGTCATGGCCCTCGACTACGACGAGTCGACGCAGACCCTGTGGGGCATGTGCGACAACGGATGCGGCGGAACGAGCGCGCTCTTCCAGTTCGGCGCGGCAGACGGCGCCGCCGGCTACTCCGTGACGCACGTCGCACGCCCTGCTGGCCTCCCGGACGCCAACAACGAGGGCTTCGCGATCGCGGCGAACGAGACCTGCGTCGACGGCACTCGCGCTGCGTACTGGCTCGAGGACGGCGTGAAGTCGGACGCCCTCAAGCAGGGCACCCTCGCGTGCGCCCCGCTCTCGACGCCCGACCCCACCGAGACTGCCGGCCCCACGGAGACGCCCGGATCCACGGAGACGCCTGTCGGCACGGAGGCTCCGAGCGCGACGACGGCCCCGAGCGCGACGACGGCGCCTGGCGCGACCGCGGGCTCCGGTGGCGCGTCGAGCGGCGGAAGCGACGCGGACGGCGAGGCAGGCGGCACGGGCACGACGCTCGCGACGACGGGTGCAGAGCACCTCGTGGTCATCACGCTGACCGCCATCGCAGCACTCGCTCTCGGAGGCGTGATGCTCGCCCGCCGCCGCGACGCGTAGCGGCACCGGTTCGGCGAGCACCGCGTTCGACGCACTGGGGGCAGAGGCATTCGTGCCGCTGCCCCCAAGTGCTCTCGCCGCGCTTCTCGCCAGGCACGCACACGCGCAGACACCGGCCGTGCATCCGGGGAGTGCTCCCCCGCATGCACGCCGCATGGCCCTGTTCCGTTAGCGTGTCTTCCAGCAGATCGACTCCGTCTGGTCGCGAGGAAGCGCCCCGGCTGAGCTCGGACATGCCAGGCCCCGCATCGAAGGAGACCCCCGTGAAGAAGCTCATGCGCTCGTCGGCGCTCGCGCTCACCGTCCTGTTCCTGCTCTCCGGATGCGCGCTCGTCGACCAGATGTCCGGCGACGAGGCTCCGGAAGTCGAGACGACCTCGAGCGCCACCAGCGGGACTACGACGGCTGCGCCGACGGAGACAGAACCGGCGGGAACGGGCGACACCGGCGCCTTCGCCGTCACCTACTCGTGCCGCATGGCCGACACCCGCAACTTCGCAGAGGCCCCCTCAGACCTCTCCGAGATCTGGGCGCTCGGAGACGATGTCACACGCTGCACCGGCAAGTCGAACGGCGGCACCACCTACTCGGAGACCGAGCAGAAGGCGCTCGACGCCCTCGGGCAGGCGGCCACGGACGACGACAAGGAGGCCGCCCCAGACGACGTGCGCCTCGCCGACGTGTACGCGCTGTGCGCCACCCCTGGCTTCTATTTCGCGATCTCACCGGGCATCTCCACCGACGAGCAGGCCTCGCAGCTCGAATCCGCCCTCATCCTCTGCCCTGAGCACCCAGACGCCGACGCCGCGAGGACCTCGCTCAACACCTACGACGCCAACGTCACTGCCGGCAACGACGGCACGCGCTTCAACGACGGCGTCTGGCAGGTCGGCGAGGAGATCAAGCCGGGCACCTACAAGCCGGAGTCGCCCAGCGACAACTGCCGCTGGTTCCGCTACGACGACAAGGGCGACTGGATCGAGTCCTCCTACGACAAGGTGCAGACCGAGATCGTCGTCACGATCGCCGCGACCGACGGCACCTTCGAGTCCCGCAACTGCGGATACTGGCGAGCTTCCTGAGCCCCTGACCCACCAGAAAGGCGTGCCCCCTCGAGATGCTCTCTCGAGGGGGCACGCCTTTCGGTGCAGGTCGGCGCCTAGTGGCCGACGCCAACGGGTGCCGGGTCGGTGTCCACGGCGTTCGCCTCGACGGCGGCGCGGATGCGCGCACCCGTCTCCGCGTCGATGTTCGTCCAGTACTGGAAGGCGTTCGAGCGAACGGGCTCGACAACCGTCTCGAGGGCCCCTGCCACGGTCTCCACGAGGCGGTCGCGCTGCTCCGGCGAGTAGACCTCGCGGATGAGCGTGCCGGCCTGCGAGAAATCGTCGTCGTCCTGGCGGAGCGTGTAAGCGCTGCGGACGAGGTCGCCGTCGGTCTCCCACGAGTTCTCGACCGGGCCCGTCTGGTCCGCGTAGGGGCGCCCGAACGAGTTCGGCGCGTAGACGGGAGCCCCACCGGAGTGCGACACCGTCATGTTGCCGTCGAACGTGTACGAATTCGTCGAGTTCTTCGGCCGGTTGACGTCGAGCTGCTGGTAGTTGGTGCCGATGCGCGCACGCTGGGCGTCCGGGTACGCGAAGACGCGACCGAGGAGCATCTTGTCTGGCGAGATGCCGGTTCCGGGCACCTGGTTCGACGGGGAGAACGCGGCCTGCTCGATCTGCGCGAAGAAGTTCTCCGGGTTGCGGTTCAACTCGAGCGTTCCAACCGGGATGAGCGGGTAGTCGGCGTGCGGCCACACCTTCGTGAGATCGAACGGGTTGATGCGGTACGTCTTCGCGTCCTCGAAGGGCATGACCTGCACGCTCAGCTTCCAGCGTGGGAAGTCCTTGCGGCCGATCGCGTCGAAGAGGTCACGGCGGTGGAACTCGGCGTCCGAGCCGGCGAGCTTCTCGGCCTCATCGTTCGACAGCACCTCGACGCCCTGCTCGGAGATGAAGTGGTACTTCACCCAGAAGCGCTCACCTGCAGCGTTGATCCACGCGTAGGTGTGCGAGCCGTAGCCGTTCATGTGCCGCCACGACTGCGGGAGTCCGCGGTCGCCCATGAGGTAGGTCACCTGGTGGGCGGTCTCCGGGTTGAGGGTCCAGAAGTCCCACTGCATGCTGTTGTCGCGCAGTCCGGAATCTGGGAGGCGCTTCTGCGAGCGGATGAAGTGCGGGAACTTCATGGGGTCGCGGAGGAAGAAGACCGGCGTGTTGTTACCGACGATGTCGAGGTTGCCCTCGCTCGTGTAGAAGCGAAGCGAGAAGCCACGCACGTCTCGCCACGTGTCAGGGGAGCCCTGCTCGCCGGCGACGGTCGAGAAGCGGAGGAGCGTCTCGCTCTCGGCGCCCTGCTGGAAGACGGCGGCGCGCGTGTACTGCGACACGTCCTCCGTCGCCGTGAACGTGCCGAACGCGCCGGCGCCCTTGGCGTGCGGGTTGCGCTCCGGCGTGCGCTCGCGGTTGAAGCTCGCAAGCGTCTCGACGAGGCGCACGTCGTGGAGCATCAGGGGGCCGTCTGCCCCGGCGCTGAGGGAGTTGCGGTCGCTCTCGGTGGGCGAGCCGTTGGTCTCGGTCGATGGGACTGTCGGGTCGATGTACTCAGTCATAAACGCTCCTTGTCGGATTCCTCTGGGCTGTGGACTGGGAAGGGGATCTGAGGTCAGGACGTCGCGCAGTCGGCGCAGACACCCCGATACACGACTTCCGCCGTGTGCACCGCGAAGCCGCTCGGCGAAGCGGGAACGAGGCACGGCGCCTCGCCGACGGCGCAGTCGATGTCCTCGATGCGGCCGCACTCGTCGCAGACGGCGTGATGGTGGTTGTCGCCGATACGGGTCTCGAACCGGGCCGCGGTGCGCGGCGCGTCGAACCGGCGCACGAGGCCGGTGCGGCCGAGGTCGTCGAGGATTCCGTAGACGGCCTGCAGGGTCAGCGAGCCGAGCTCGGCGCGCTGCGGAGTCGCCGCGGCGAAGATCCGCTCCGCGGACGAGTGCGGGCTGGCGTCGAGCAGTTCGAGCACCGCGACCCGCTGACGGGTGACGCGAAGACCGGCCCGGCGCAGCGAGGACTGCCAGAACGCAGAGTCCCGTCGCTCTCTGCTCGCGTGCTCGATGCTGGTGGTCATGAGACCATCGTGGCCGTTCTTTTGAATGATTCCAAACAAGGTCACCCTTGCTCGAAATCCGCGTGTCTCTGCTTGACTTGCCAGGTGTCGCCAGCCAGCAGCAAGACCCCAAGCAGTGCAATCCCCGCGACGAGCGTGACGCTCGACTCCGGAGCTCAGGCCCGATTCTCGCGTGACGGGGAGGAGTGGACCCTCATCGTCGACGGCACCCCGCAGTCCGCGGTCAACCCGCTCGACCCCAGGGAGCTCTCGTTCGGCTACATCAGGCACATGGGCTACGTCCTCGACCTCGCCTTCCCCGAAGCGGAGGCGATCACCGCCCTCCACCTCGGTGCCGGAGCACTCACGATCCCGCGCTACGTCGACGCCACGCGGCCGCGCTCGAGGCAGCAGGTCGTCGAGCTCGAGCGGTCCCTGGTCGACTTCGTGCGCGAGGTCGTTCCGCTCCCCGCCGGCGCGAGCATCCGCATCCGCTACGGGGATGCGCGAGAGCAGCTGGGCAGACTCCCCCGAGGGCTCCTCGGCTCGGTCGATGCGATCGTCGTCGACATCTTCTCCGGCGCGCAGACGCCGGCGCATGTGACGAGCGTCGAGTTCTTCGCCGAACTCGAGCCGTTCCTGCGCCCGGACGGCATCGTGCTCGTCAACATCGCCGACGGCCACGATCTCGCCTTCGCGCGGGCCGAGGTCGCGACCCTGATAGAGGTATTCGGCGAGGTCGCGCTCGTCGGCGACCCCGCCATGCTGAAGGGGCGCCGCTTCGGGAACATCGCCGCGGTCGCCTCCCGCTCGCCGGAAGCGCTCTCGCTGCCCGGCCTCGAGAGGCGCGTCGCGTCGGGCTTCCCGCCAGCCGTCGTGGTGCGCGGGAAGGCGGTTCGCGAATTCGTGCGCGGCACGGAAGCCGCGCGCGATGCCTCCGCGACGGCGTCTCCGCTGCCCGGGAAGAGCGTCTTCCGCGAGCGCAGGCAGGGCGGCTGGTAGTCGAGAGCAGGAGCCGACCGACAGGCTCTCCACAACGCGGCGAGGGATGCACCCATTCCGTCGCGGCTGCGGCTAACCTGCTGGGGTGTCAGACGCTCCCATCATCCTCGGCTACGACCCGGAGACCCTCCGCGAGCGCATCGACATCGACGCCGCGGAGGCTCGCCTGGCGGAGATCGCCGTACTTCGGTCCCTCTCCGCGCTCAACGAGAAGGTCGCGCTGCTGCGCATGCTCGGCCGGCTCGACGAGGCGTTCGACACCGCGCAGACCGCGTACCGGCAGTCCCGGTTCACGGGCGCCCGCGAGGACGCCCTCGCCGCTCGCATCCGCAAGGCGCAGGTCCAGCAGTTCCAGGGCAAGCACGACGTCGCGCTGCAGGATCTGAACAACTGCGTCGACGAGGCCCTCACCCATGAATGGGACGAGCTCGCCGCCTTCGCCCTGCAGCATCGAGGCAAGGTGCGCTTCGAGCAGCGCGAGTACACCGACGCGCTCGTCGACTTCGAGCGCGCGCACGAGCTGCGCCTCGCCAGGGGCGTCGCCGCCGACCAGCTGCAGTCCTCGAAGTTCGCGATCCGCGTCACCCGCGCGATCCTCGAGGGCGACGAGGAGCCCTCCTCGGAGCTGAGCGAGCCGATCACCTCGATCGACTCCTAGGGGCGGGGCCCGTGGCCGACCTGGCCAAGGTGCGAGTCTGGGCAGAAGCGCTCATCCGCATGCACCTCGACGAGAGCTGGAGCTTCGGCTTCGATCACGCGAAGAAGCGCGCGGGTGCCTGCAACTTCCGAGACAAGCGCATCACCGTCTCGCGCTACCTCTCGGCCCGCTACGACGACGACACGGTGCACCAGACGCTGCTGCACGAGGTCGCCCACGCCGTTGCCGGGCACAAGGCGGGGCACGGCCCCGAATGGAAGCGCATCGCCGACGAGCTCGGCTACGTCGGCGGTCGCACGCACGACGGTGAGGTGGCGACCGAGTTCGCGAAGTGGGTCGGGATCTGCCCGAATGGTCACGAGGTCATGAGGTTCCGCCGCCCGACGCGCGGCAGGCTCGTCTCCTGCCTCCGGTGCGCGCCTTCCTTCGACCGGCGGTACCTCATCCAGTGGCGGGAGCGCTCGGAGGCCGAGCGACGGGGCTAAATCGCGGGACTGAACCCCGGTGCGGCGATGCGCGCACTGGCGGGCAGGCCAGGCAGCACGGAGGCTCGCTCACTAGCGTTGCTTCCCCAGCCCTCCGCTCCCGCACGGAGGGGCCCTCCACTTCCCGAGGAGGAACGTGCTCGATCCCTGGTGGAACTTCGCCCTCTCGATCGCCGTCGCCGTCGTCGCGGCCGTCACGCTCACCGCGCTCGTCGCGCTCATCATCCGCCTCGTCGCGAAGCGCCTTCGCTGGCCGGAGCCGCTCGTGCGACACACGCGGCGCCCCTTCCGCGTCGTCGTGCTCATCATCGCGCTCTGGGCCGCAGTCGCCGTCGCCTTCCCGTCCGACGGTGACGGGTCCTGGCGCGACCTCATCTACCACGCGCTCACGATCTTCATCATCGCCGCTGGCGCCTGGCTCATGGCGGGACTCGTCGCCTTCTCGACGGACATCACGCTGGGACGCAACCGCATCGACGTGGCGGACAACCGCGTGGCCCGGCGCATCCGCACGCAGACCCTCATCCTCCGGCGGCTCGCAGTCGCGGTGATCATCGTCATCGCGCTGGGCGCGATACTCCTCACGTTCCCTGCGGTGCGGACCGTCGGGGCGAGCCTCCTCGCCTCAGCTGGTATCGCCTCCGTGGTCGCCGGCCTCGCCGCCCAGTCGGTCCTCGCGAACATCTTCGCGGGCCTCCAGCTCGTGTTCAGCGAGGCGCTGCGCGTGGACGACGTCGTCGTGGTCGAAGACGAGTGGGGGCGCATCGGAGAGATCACGCTGAGCTATGTCGTCGTCGACCTGTGGGACGACCGCCGCCTCGTGCTGCCGTGCACCTACTTCACGACCCAGCCCTTCCAGAACTGGACCAGGCAGGGCAGCGAGCTCCTCGGCTCCGTGGAGCTCGACGTCGACTGGCGCGTCTCCCCGGCGCTCATGCGAGAGCGCCTCGCCGAGGTGCTCACGCAGACGGACCTCTGGGATGGGCGGGCGCAGGTCCTCCAGGTGACCGAGGCGACCGGCGGGCTCGTCCGCATCCGCATTCTCGTCACCGCCGTGGATGCACCCACCCTCTTCGACCTGCGCTGCTTCGTGCGCGAGGCCATGGTGACGTGGATGCAGCGCACCATGCCGTCGGCGTTGCCCGTGCAGCGTGTGCTCATCACCGAGTCGGAGGGTCCGGGCGATGCCGCATCGCGCGCCTCGCAGGCGGAGGACACCAGGAGCGACGACGACAGCGCCAGTGGGTCCGGGCTCTTCACCGGCAGCGTCCAGGCGCAGGAGCGGGCGTCGGTGTTCACGAACGCCATCCCCATCATCGACCCCGGGGACCGCGAGCGGTAGCGGGCCGCTCCGGGGCGGCTCAGTCCTCGCGGGTTCGTCCGCGCGGACTGAGCCGGACGTTCGGGAGCGCCGGGGCGGCGAGCGTCCTGCCGTCGTGGCTGTCGACGCGGCCGAAGCGGGCATCGGTGCCGGCGCTGGACCTGCTCCGCTGCCACTCGTCGCGAGCTGCCGCGACGTCGTCGTGGGAGGAACCGACGAAGTTCCAGAACATGACGATCTTCTCCTCGAATGGCGTGCCACCGAGCAGCAGCGCGCGTCCGCCGTCACGCGCGCCCACGATCGCACGGTCGGTGCCGGCGGGCAGGTAGCCGACGGCCCCGACGGGAAGCTCGACGTCGTCGACGGTGATGCCGGGCGAGCACGCGAGGATGCCGTGCTCGTAGCTCGGCTCGAGGTCGAGCTGCGCCTCCGCGCAGCCGGAGAAGGCGAGCTCGACGCCGACAAGCGGCGAGAAGCTGGGGGCCGGCGAGCGGAGGCCCGCGAACTCCCCCATGAAGACGGTCGCCTCGACGGGAGCCCCTGCCGTCGTGGGAGACGGCAGTCGCAGCGATGGGCACCGGTCCAGGCCGACGAAGGCGGGCGCGATGTCCCGCTGCGCTGCCGGCAGGGCCACCCAGAGCTGCACGCCATGCAGCACGGGGGCCCGATCAGGGTGATCAGCGGACACCTCCGAGTGGGCGATGCCACTCCCGGCGGTCATGACGTTGACGCCGCCGGGCTCGACCTCATGGAAACTGCCGATGGAGTCCCGGTGCACGACCTCGCCGGAGAACAGCCAGCTGACGGTCTGCAGTCCGGTGTGCGGATGCGGGGGCACATCCATGCCGACACCCGACGGCACGTCCACGGGGCCGTAGTGGTCGATGAAGCACCAGGCGCCGATGAAGTGGCGAAACTTGTTGGGCACCGAACGCAGGACAGGCAGCGCGCGCGGGCCTCCGAGCGGCACCTCACGCGGCAGGAGCAGCTCGATGCCGGCGACCACCTGCCCGGTCTCGTAGGCGGCCTGCAGCTGTGCCTCGATGGGGTTGGCCTCCGCGTTGCTCATAGCTCAGAGCGTAGACGCGAACCCATGAGTTCTCATCGATGTGGCGCGTGCGGAAGAATGGATCGGTGATCACGCAGCTGCACGACCCCCACCTCCGCACCTTCACGAGCGACAACGCCGCGGGCGCTCACCCGCAGGTGCTGGATGCACTCGTCACCGCCAACGGCGGGCACGTCGGCGCCTACGGGGGCGACCCCTACTCGGCGGCGTTCCAGGCGCTGTGCAGGGACCTCTTCGGCGCGGAGGCGATCGGCCTGCCGGTCTTCAACGGCTCAGGTGCCAACGTCGTCGCGCTGCAGTCGATGGTGCCGCGCTGGGGCGGCGTCGTGTGCCCGGCGTCCGCGCACATCAACACCGACGAGAATGCCGCCCCGGAACGCGTCGGCGGGGTGAAGCTCCTCACCGTCGAGACGGCGGACGGCAAGCTCGTTCCGGCGGACATCGAGCGGGCCGCTGCCGTGCGCCGCGACGTGCACCGGGCCGCGCCCCTCGCCGTGAGCATCAGCCAGGCGACCGAGGTCGGCACCGCCTACTCGCCAGATGAGGTCAGGGCGCTCGCCGACGTCGCCCACGCGAGCGGCATGTGGCTGCACGTCGACGGCGCACGCCTCTCGAACGCCGCCGCCCACTTCGGCTGCACGCTGGCCGAGGTCTCCAGCGCGGCCGGGGCCGACGTCATCAGCCTGGGCGGCACCAAGAACGGCGCTCTTGCCGCCGAAGCGGTTGTCGTCGTCAACCCGAAAGCCGTCTACGGCGCCGAAGAGGCCCGCAAGATCGACCTGCAGCTGTCGTCGAAGATGCGCTTCATCTCCGCCCAGCTCCTCGCGCTGTTCGGCGACGAGCTGTGGCGCGAGAACGCGGAGCACGCCAACGCCATGGCCGCGCGCCTCGCCGCCGGCATCGAGGGCGTCGACGGCTGCTCCGTGCCACTGCCCCGCCAGGCGAACGGCGTCTTCGCCGTCCTCCCCGGCGAGGTCGCCGAGCGCGTCAGCGAGAGCTACGCATTCCACACCTGGGACGCGTCTCGCGGCCTCGTCCGCTTCCTCTGCTCCTGGGACACCACCGAGCACGACGTGGATGCCCTCATCGCGGCAGTCGCCGGAGCGTAGGCCAGCCGCGCGGCCCTGGGCGGGCGGGTACCCTCGGGGCCGTGACTGACTACACCGCCTGGGAACGCCTCTGCACGCTCATCGACGACGACCCCGAGATCTGGCCGAGCGTCCAGCAGGCTCTCGAGGGTGACTCTCGAGACGAGGACGAGGACATCGACAAGGGCAAGGACCAGTCCGGCGACGACCGAGACGAGAGCGGCGTCGAGGAGGACGACGGCGCAGATGAGGCCTGGGGCGCGCTCATCGACGCGCTCGACGACTGTGGAGCGCTGGCCTACCTCCACGCCGAGGACACGGGCATGGAGCTGGCAGACGCCCTCGCCGGGGTGCCGCGAATCGTCCGCCTCGGCCTCGACACCGACGAGGTCGGCGACGTGGACGGCGACGTGCCGACGGCAGCCGCCACGGCTGATGCGCTCCTCGCGCCCGCGGGGCTCGCACTCGTGTTCCTCGAGGAGGACAGCGACGCCCACCCGCTGGTCGTCGTACCCCGCGAATCCGTCACCGAGATCGTCGACACGGCCGCCGCGCTCGGCTTCGTCGCGAGGCAGCTGCCCTGAGGCAGGCCTGAGGACGCGTCGATCGCAGCGATCGTGTCTCGCATGTTATCCACAATTCCTCGAATCTAGATTCGAGTAATGCTACGATCGAGCCATGTACCTAGTGGCAGCGGAGTTCGAGGAGCGGTGGCATTTCGATGTCAACGATCCGACCTCGGTCGCCGCTGAACGCGCCGCCATCCTGTCCGAGACCTCCCGCATCGAATCCGCCAAACGTGCGATCGACGCCGAGCAGATCCTGCTCGAAGCGCGTGCGTACAACTTCGGCTACCTCCTCGACCTCGCCGAAGGACATCCCGAGATGGGCATGCACGTGCGGTCGATCTCGGCAGAGATCTCGATCGAGGTGCGGGCGAAGCATGGCTTCGTCATGAGGCAGCTCGCCGGGTCGTGGAACGCCGTGCGTGAATTTCCGGCCGCAGTAGACGCCGTGGCCGACGGGCGCATCTCCGGTCGCCATCTCGATGCCATCGTCAACTCGGGGCTCCTCGTCACCCACGAGGTCGAAGCCGAGCAGACCACCCTGCGTGCCCGCTACGTCGACCTCGCACTCCGCGAGGTGAGCACCCAGATCCTCACGGACGCGGCACTGAAGCGGCTGACCGCCCGCATCGCGGAGGAACTCACGCAGGTTCCGCTCGCCGAGCGACGCAGAGTGACACGCATGAAGGGCTTCGTGTCCGTGACCGACACCGGTGACGGACACGGAGTACTCCACGTCGGCGGTTCCCTCCTGCTCCTCACCGCCGTTCGGGACAGAGTCCGAAAGCAGGCGACGCTTGTCCTACGAGCTCGATCACGGGCACAGAAGACTCAAGCAACGGAAGAACTGCCGCACGGTGCCAGCGACGATCGCACCCTCGGCGAGGTCAGCGCCGACCTCATCTGCGACCAGCTCCTCACGAGCGAACCGACCTCCGCCCCCTTGGCATCCGGCGTCCAGGCGAAGGTGCATCTGGTTATCCCCACGACCACGCTGCTCGCCGACGAACGCGACCCCGGACACCCTCCGGCCCTCCTCGACGGCCTCACACCGGTACCACTCGACGAAGCCAAGCGCCTGGCGGCCAACGCCCCCATGTTCACGAGAATTCTCACCCACCCGATCACGGGCACCGTCCAGGCCGTCGACACCTACAAGCCAACAGCGGCGATGCGGCGATTCCTCGCGGCGCGCGACGTGCACTGCCGGTTTCCAGGCTGCCGGCTCCCAGCACGCGGGTGCCACATCGACCACACCCATGAGTGGCAGCACGGCGGTGCAACCTGCACGAACAACTTGGAGCACCTCTGCGTGTTCCACCACGTCATGAGGCACGCAACACCGTGGTCGGTTCTGCAGCTCGAAGGCGGGGTCCTCCAGTGGACGACACCAAGCGGAAAAGTCCTGACAGACAGACCCGACAAGCAAGGCGTTCGCTTCGTGCCGTCGGCGGATGCCGGAAACACCAGCCCGCCGAAGGCAACGAGTGAGGCGGATGCACGGTCAGGACCTGAGCCCGGGCCTGAGCCAGAGACAGAGGCAGGACCAGGACCAGGACCAGGACCAGGACCAGACACAGACACAGACACAGACACAGACACAGACACAGACACAGGGCCGGACGTCGAGCGGGGCAGCAGCGCCCGGCGAGAACGCGACGCGGGCACCGACCCTCCGCCGTTCTGAGGCCTCGCCGAGCTAGACCTCTTCGCCGCCCGAGCTAGACCTCTTCGATACCGACGCCGCGGAGCAGAAGCCTCTGCTCCCCAACCCCTGCGCGCTCCGAGAGGAAGACCCGCGAGAGCACCTCTTGCAGACGAACAACGAACAAGGCACCGCCGGCCGCATCTCCATCGGTCGCATGCACGTCGGTCGTGCGTCCGCCCGTCGTGCGCTTGTCGGTCAAGCGGCCGTGCGTCATGCGGAGCGTGATGCTCATGATCTGCCCTCTCGTGCGGCACCGGTTGGATAGGTCGTCCCGTCAGCGTAGGAATCCCCGATCCGGAGGAACAGCAACCTGCGCAAGACGGGCACACGAGGCGACACCTCGCTTCGCAGGGCGAAACACGGCGTCACCTGGGGGCCGGACGAGGAGCGAGACGCCCGGAGGCGGAGCAACATGTGCGCATGACAAACGCGCTCACCGTCCGCCACCTCGACATCGCCTCCGCCGAGGTCTCGGAAGTGCTCGACATCCTCGACGCGGAGTACCGAACCAGGTACCGGGAGTTCTACAAAGACGACATCACCGCGTACCCCGTCACCGACTTCACGTCCCCCGACGGCGCCTTCATCGGCATCCTCGAGGGTGACCTCCTCGTCGCCGCCGGCGCCATCCGCCGATACGACTCCACCACCGCTGAGGTCAAGCGCATGTGGACACGCGACACGCACCGACGCCGCGGACTCGCCCAGCAGGTCCTGCGAGAACTCGACGCAGCAGCCGGCGACCTCGGCTACACCCGCATCTTCCTCACCACCGGCTCCCGGCAGCCCGAAGCAGTCGCCCTGTACCGGGCGTCGGGCTTCGAAGGTGGCGAACGGCGCATCCCGGAGTTCGACCTCCCCGTCTTCGCGTTCGAGAAACCCGTCGGCCGCACCGCCCTCATCGGGCACCCCTCCCACAGCTGAGCGATATCCTCGGCGGGTGCCAGCAACTCCCCCGAACCAGCAGCCCCCGCGACGCAGACGCAGCCGGCTGCGACGCGCGCTGATCTGGACGTTCTCCATCATCGCCGCGGTCTTCGTCATCGCCATCGCGGCATTCCTGATCTGGGCGAACGTCGGGGTCATGGCAGCCGAACCGGAACCCCTCGCATCCGTCACCGACGACCCAGCCATCTCGGTCACCGAGGTCGATGGTTCCCTCGTGCTGACCCCGAGCGAGGAGCCAAGCGACACTGGACTCGTGTTCATCCCCGGAGCCAAGGTCGAGCCGTCGGCCTACGCCGCGAAGCTCTCGAGCCTGGTCACCGCCGAAAACATGACCGTCGTCATACCGCAGCCGCTCCTCAACCTCGCCTTCTTCGACACCCGCACGCTCGACGACTACGCGACCGCCGCCCCCGAGGTCACCACCTGGTCCGTCGGCGGGCACTCCCTCGGCGGGGTCCGCGCCTGCCAGCTCGCCGAATCTCCGGAGGTCGCCGGCCTGCTGCTGTTCGGCAGCTACTGCGCCAACGATCTCTCGGCCGACGAGTCGCTCGACGTCCTCAGCATCACAGGTAGCGCCGACGGGCTCAGCACCCCGCAGAAGGCAGCGGACGCACGCGGCCTGCTCCCCGCCGACGCCGAGACCCTGGAGATCGAGGGTGCGAATCACGCGATGTTCGGCAACTACGGCCCGCAGTCCGGCGACGGAACAGCGACGATCCCCGACGAGGACGGGCGCCAGCAGATCGCCGCGGCGACCTCAGCCTGGGCGGCAGAGCTCCAGCCCTAGGCGGAAGGCACCACGTCAAGCTGAGTGAGCATCCGTCGCACGGTCGGCTGCACGTCGACGGACGCGTCGGGGAGGTCCTCCCCTGGCAGGGAGAGCCGATGCAGGACGACCCCATCGATGAACGCGAACAGCGCAGACGCACGGGCCTCGGCATCGTCGACGCCGAGGCCCGCGATGGCACCCGCCGCCCAGCCCCGTAGGCGATCGCGGCCCACCCGGATCGCCTCGGCGACCACCGCGTTGTGCGTCCCCTCGAGCACCAGGGCGTACCTGGCGAGCGCCTGCGTGCGGCCGGCGCCGGTCATGTCGTCGACCCCCGCGCCGATCGCCGCGCAGAAGCGCTCCACGCTCGGCTCGCCCCACTCGTAGCTCAGCAGCCACTCGGCGTAGTCACTGCGCTCCAAGCGACCGATGACGCCCTCGATGAGCGCCTGACGGGTCCTGAAGTGGTTCGAGGTCGACCCCCGCGGGAGCCCCGCCTTCGCGTCGACCCGCGCGTGCGTGAGCGCCCGCATGCCACCCGATGCGAGGAGCTCGAGGGCGGCGGTCAGCGAACGGTCACGCGTGGAGGGCACCCCCGAACTCTAGACGCAGAGATCTCGACACAGAAACTACGGGCGTAGTGCATCCACTACGAGCGTAGTAACCGGCTCCCATGGTCAGGAGGCTGTGATTGTCTGGCGTGATGACCTCTACCGCCATCAGCACGCAGATCCAGCTCGTCTCCCGCCCGGAGGGGTGGCCAAGGGAAACGGACTTCCGCACGGTCACCGTCGAGTACGGCGACCTGCAACCGGGTCAGGTGCGCGTCGAGAACCTCTTCCTATCGGTCGATCCGTACATGCGCGGTCGCATGACCGACGCGCCGAGCTACGTCGCCCCCTACGCCCTGGGCGAGACCCTCACCGGTGGCGCGGTCGGAGTCGTGGTCGAGTCGACCAGCGACGACGCGCCGGTCGGGGCCCACGTGCTGCACGCCTTCGGGTGGCGCGACATCGTCCAGGAGGACGCGACATCGTTCCGCGTCGTCGACGAGATTCCCGGTGTCCCGCTGTCGCTCTACCTCTCCATGCTCGGCATGACCGGCCTCACCGCCTACGTCGGCCTGACCGCCATCGCAGGGCTCAAGGAGGGCGAGACGGTCTTCGTGTCGGGCGCGGCCGGAGCCGTCGGCACCGCCGTCGGACAGATCGCCCGCAAGCTCGGTGCCGGCCGCATCATCGGCTCCGCGGGCTCAGCCGAGAAGGTAGCCCTCCTCACGGAGAAGTACGGCTTCGACGCCGCCTTCAACTACAAGGAGCGGCCCGTGCGCGAGCAGCTCGCGGAGGCCGCGCCAGACGGTATCGACGTGTACTTCGACAACGTGGGGGGCGACCACCTGGAGGCGGCCCTCGACGTCTTCAACCGGGGCGGCCGCGCCGCGCTTTGCGGCGCCATCTCGAGCTACAACGAGCGCGAGAAGCCAGCGGGCCCGGACAACATGGCCAACCTCATCAAGCGAGCCCTGCGACTCGAGGGCTTCACCGTGGGAGGCCACGGCCACCTCGCCGGGGAGTTCCAGCCGCGGATGGTCGAGTGGATCCGCGCGGGCGAGATCGCCTACGACGAGACGGTCGTCGACGGCCTGGGCAACACCGTGCAGGCGTTCCTCGACATGATGCGCGGCGCCAACACGGGCAAGATGATCGTGGACCTCAGCGGCGAAGCGCGCGCTCGTGCCGCGTGTGCATGACGAGCCCCGGGACGAACAGAACGAGAATGACGGGAAGCATCGCGAAGAGCCCGATGACGTGCCACAGCTGACCGGCGGCGACGACGGCCAGGAGGGCCCCGCCCATGCGCAGCCAGCTCGCGAACTTCGGCGTCCCCGGCGGGTCCTTGAAGATCGGCAGCCTGCGCCCGGCACCCGCCCGGCCGACGAGGAAGTGCGCCCAGGTCGTGAGCGCGAGGCTGAGCCCGAGCAGCACGGCACCGAGGATGAACATCACACTGCCACTGTAATCCAGATTCACGTTACGGCCCACGACGGCGACCCCGACACGGCCAACCCCGCTCCCGGAGAATCGAGGCACGATGGAAGCGGACGGCCCACCCGGGGTCGCCGGCGGCAAGGAGCACACCACGTGAGCGAAGCAGCAGACCCGACCAGCGCACCCCGAGCAACAGGGGCAACCCGCGGAATCCGGGTGGGCGCATCCCCCACGACGCCCAGCAGCACCTACCTCGACCTCGTGGCCGCAGAGACCGCCATCGCCGCGGCCGCCGCGCCGCGCATCACCTCATCGCACGACGGAGCCGCCGCCGAGGACGCGTCGGCCATCCGCACGGCCGCTGATTCCCTGCAGCCCGAGCTGGTCGAGCTCTCCCACCGCATCTTCGAGTACGCCGAGGAGGGCTTCGAGGAGACGCGGAGCGTCGCCGACATCGCCGAGCTGCTCGCCGAGCACGGCATCTCGGCACAGCTCGGAGCCTTCGGGCTCGACACGGCGCTTGTCGCGGAACTCATTGTGGGCGAAGCGAAGCCAGATTCGTCGGATGTGCCGACGGTCGCGATCCTCGCCGAGTACGACGCCCTGCCAGGAGTCGGGCATGGCTGCGGGCACAACATCATCGCCGCCTCCGCAGTCGGCGCCTTCCTCTCGCTCGTCGAGGCGAACCGCCGCCGCGAGCTCCCCGCCGGCCGGATCGTGCTCTACGGCACGCCCGCGGAAGAAGGCGGCAACGGGAAGGAGATCATGGCGCGGGCCGGCGCATTCGACGACGTCGACGCCGCCATCATGATCCACCCGTTCGGCTACGACGTCACCGACCAGCCATTCATCGGGCGACGCATCCTGCGCGTGCGCTACTACGGCGTCCCGGCGCACGCCTCAGCCTCGCCGTTCCAGGGCCGGAACGCGCTCGATGCCGCCAACCTCAACTACCAGGCCACGGGCCTGGTCCGACAGCATCTCTACCCCGGTGACCGCATCCACGGCGTCATCCTCGACGGCGGGCAGCGCCCCAACGTGGTACCGGAGTTCGCGGAGCTCGAGTACTACGTCCGCTCGAACGCGGCAGAGACCCTGAAGGAGCTGAGCCTGCGCCTCGAGGACATCGCCAACGGCATCGCCCTCGCGACCGGCACTGGCGTCGAGGTCGAGTGGGACCCCCAGCCGTTCACGATGCCCCTGCGCTACAACACGCCCCTCTCCGAGCGGTGGGCGGTGCACCAGGAGGCGCAGGGCCGGCGCGTCCTCACGAAGGCGTCCGTGCCATCGCACCTCGCAGCATCCACCGACTTCGGCAACGTGAGCGTTCGCGTGCCGGGCATCCACCCCGTCATCGCCATCAGCCCACCGGATGTGAGCCTGCACACGCGCGAGTTCGCCGAATACGCGACCAGCGACGCCGCGAGCACGGCCATCGCCGATGCGAGCGCCGGCCTCGCCCTCGTGGCCGCCGATTTCCTCGCCGACTCCAACCTCCGTACCGCCGCACGCGCCGACTTCGACGCGGCCGGCGGCGCACTCGATGTCGAAGGGTTCTTCTCATGAGCGCATTTCCCTCCTCCCAGCCAACAGCCGCGGGCCCCGTCGTCTACGCCCTGCACGAGAACCCCGAATGGTGGCCGCCGTTCCAGGCCGCCTTCGAGGCGGCCGGTGTCCCGGTCGTCGAGTGGCGGCTCGTCGAGGGCGTGCTCGACATCGACGCGCTCCCGCCAGATGGCATCTTCTGGTCGCGCATCAGCGCCTCGTCGCACACCCGCGACCATGCACTCTCCAAGGACTACGCACGCTCCGTCCTCAACTGGGTGGAGGCTGCCGGCCGACGCACCGTCAACGGCCGGCGGGCCATCGAGCTCGAGGTCAGCAAGGTCGACCAGCTGACGCTGCTGCGCCGCGCCGGCATCGACACGCCCCGCACGGTCGCCGTCATCGGCAAGCAGGGGCTGCGGGACGCGGCGAGGGAGTTCCCGACGCCCTTCATCACGAAGCACAACCAGGGCGGCAAGGGCCTCGGCGTGCGCCGCTTCGACGCCTTCGCCGACTTCGAGAGCTACCTCGACTCCCCCGAGTTCGAGGAGCCGCTCGACGGCATCACCCTCCTGCAGGAGTACCTGCGACCGGCAGGCGGGTTCATCACCCGCGTCGAGATCGTCGGCGGCGAGCACATCTACTCGATCGCGGCAGACACCATTCACGGCGGTTTCCAGCTCTGCCCGGCGGATGCCTGCGCGATCGACCCGGACACTGGGCGCCCGGTCGTGCCCCCAGGTGCCGAGCTCGCGCCGGAGCCCGGCACCTCGATCTTCTCGCTCCGACAGGGGGGCCACGACGAGCTCGTCGAGCGCCTCGTCGCGTTCACGAAGGACATCGGCCTCGAGATCGCCGGCATCGAGTTCATCGAGACCGAGGACGGCCGTCAGGTGGTGTACGACATCAACACGAACACCAACTACAACGCCGACGTCGAGCGCGTCGCCGAGGGATCCGGGCCGGGCGCGATCGCCGCCCTCCTCGGGCGCATCCTCCGGGAGACCTACCCGAACTCGTAGTCGAACGCAGCGCCTCGGCCCAGTTCCGGGTCGCCCGGTTCCGGGTCAGTGAGCGAAGGCCGAAGGCGCGCGCGTTCCTCGCTCGGGCACGGGGATGCCGAGGTTGTCCCGCAGCGTCGCCCCCGTGTACTCCTCGCGAAGCGATCCACGCTCCTGGAGGATCGGCACGACGTGATCCACGAACTCGTCGATGCCGCCCGGGGTGAGGTGCGAGCCGATGACCAGGCCGTCCGAGCCCTCGTACTGCACGAAGTCGTCGATCTCCTCGGCAACCTGGGACGCCGTCCCGACGTACCGCACACCGCCGAGCTCTTGGCGCGCGAACTCGCGGATGCTCCAGCCGTTCTCCCTCGCCTTCTCGCGCCACCTGCGCACGGTCGCGAGGCGGTCGCCATAGGTGAAGGCGCGCCCCTCGATGATCGGCGCGCTCTCGCCATCCGGGTCGAAGTCGGGCAGCGGACCATCGAAGTCGATCTCCGAGAAGTCCCGGTTCCAGACCTGCTCGAGTCGCACCTGGATGGTGCGCGGGCTGAGCTGCTGCTCCGTCACCCAGCGCGCCTTCTCCTGCGCTTCCTCGCGGGTCTCGCCGAGCACGAAGCTCGACTGCGGGAGGATCTTGAGGTCGTCCCGGTTGCGGCCGAAGCCCTCGACCCGACCCTTGATGTCGGCGTAGAAGTCTCGTGCCTCCTCGAGGCGCGAGTACGGGGAGAAGATGACGTCGGCGTTGGCGGCCGCGAAGTCGCGACCCTGCGGCGAGATGCCCGCCTGCACGATGATGGGCCTCCCCTGCGGACTGCGAGGAACCGTGAAACGACCGCTGATGTCGAACTGGCTGGTCGAGACGTCGAAGCGTCCCTCGTCTGCGGAGTCCAGGAACTGGCCAGACTCCTTGTCCGCGACGATCGCATCCGCCGACCAGGAGTCCCACAGCTCCCGGACCGTGTTGACCGTCTGCTCTGCCCGCTCGTAGCGCTCGGCGTGCGGGAGGAAGCCACCGCGTCGGAAGTTGGCACCGGTGAACGCGTCGAACGATGTGACCACGTTCCAGCCGGCACGCCCGCCGGACAGATGATCGAGGCTGGCGAACTGGCGCGCGAGCTCGAACGGCTCGTTGAAGGTGGCGTTGATCGTGCCCACGAGCCCGATGTGCTCGGTGACCGCGGCGATGGCGGCAAGCACGGGAATGGTATCGGGGCGACCCGCGATGTCGTGGTCGAAGATCTCGCCGCGCCGCGAGCGCAGCGCGAGACCCTCGGCGAGGAAGAAGTAGTCGAACTTCCCGGCCTCCGCCTTCTGGGCGGCGTGCTTGAACGTCGAGAACTCGATCTGGCTCCCGGCGTCAGGGTGCTCCCAGAGGGTGTGCTCGTTGACTCCGCCGACGTAGGCGGCGAGGATGATCTGCTTCTTGGTCACGATGATCTCCTGATCGAGTCGGGCCTAGACGGCGGCGTAGCGGTTCGGGACGGTGGTCGGCAGGCCGAGGAGGCCGCGCAGGGAACGCGCTTCGTAGCGCTCCCGGAAGAGCCCCTTCTGCTGGAGGAGGGGAACGACGTCGGCGACGATGCGAGGCAGGTCGTCCGTCACGACTCCCGGGTGCAGGCGGAAGCCGTCGTAGCCGAGCGCCGAGAGCGTCTCGAAGTGCTCGACGAGCTCGGAGGCCGAACCGGCGAACACCGCGGGCGGCTGCCCGAGCGTGCGGCCCTTCGCGTCGAGGCGAGCGAGACGAGCGGCCCCGGTCTCCTCGGGCCCGTCGAGGAACACCGCCACGTCGACGTAGACGGAGAGCGGCTCGCCGGCACGTCCCACCTTCTGCTCGGCGGCCCGCACCTCCGACAGGATGCTCACGGCCGAGGCGACATCCGACGGGGTGACGAAGAGCAGATCGGAGCTCGCGGCGGCGAACTCGTACGGCACCTGGGCGTGCCCGAGCGAGGCGACCACTGGCTGCCCCTGCGGCGGCCGCGGCGTGATCGACGGGCCTCGCACGCTGAACCATCTGCCCTCGAACTCGACGCGGTGCACCTTCGCTGCGTCGAGGAAGCGGTCCGTGGAGGCGTCGCGGATCTCCGCGTCGTCCTCCCAGCTGTCCCAGAGCCTGCGCACGACCTCGACGAAGTCGTTGGCCTCGGCGAAGAGGTCCCCGATGTCCGCGGTCGAAGCACGCTCGAGGGTCTCGAGGAACTCCGCCGGGTCGCGGCGACCGAAGTGCGTGTGGTCCGACCCGATCGAGAGGCGAGCCTGCCAGCCGGCGCGGCCCTCGCTCGTGTAGTCGAGCGTCGCGACAGCCTTGGAGACGTGGAAGGGCTCGGTGTGCGTGGTCGTGACCGTCGGGATGAGACCGATGCTGTGGGTCACGGGAGCTACCCGCGAGGCGATGAGCAGCGCATCCAGTCGACCCCAAACCTCGTCGGTGCGGTCGTCGTCGTGCAGCCGCTCGGACGACTGCAGCGCCAACGAGTCCTCGATGGTCGCGAAGTCGAGGAGCCCCTGCTCGGCGAGCTGGACGAGCCCCACCCAGTAGTCGGGCGTGAAGAGCTCGTCCGGACGGGCGCTCGGCTCCCGCCAGGCGGCCGGGTGGATGCCGGCGCCATCGAGTGCGACGCCGAGGTGGATTCGGTGTGGGTTCGTCATGGTCTGACGCTAGGTGGCGCCTCATGGCGGGGCCACGGCGCCTGACGCGCCCCGTTACGCGTCGCAACGTGGGGACATGTTCGTGGAGGCTCCTCGCACCGGAGTCGAGCATCATCGTGGCATGGCTATCAAGGGCGTACTTGCGCAGATCACCGTGTCCGACCTGGCTCAGGCTACGGAATATTACGGCAGGCTCTTCGGACGCGGACCCGACGAGAATCCGATGCCGGGCCTTCTGGAGTGGCACTTCACAAGCGAGGCCGGCCTGCAGCTCTGGGCTGACTCGAGCCGCTCGGGCAGATCCACGGTGGTGTTCACCGAGGACGACCTCGCCGGTGTCGCCGAACGGCTCGAAGCGGCCAAGATCGAGCACGGCGGAATCGAAGACGCCACTCACTTCCAGATCCTCCAGGTGCTCGACCCGGAAGGCAATCACGTGGTCTTCACGAGCGCAGGGAGCTAGGCGCGGAAAGCGCCGGGGCTACAGTGTGCCCGTGCACGGGAGCCCGATGAGTCGGGCTGAGAGGGAGTACTCGAACTCCGACCGTTGAACCTGATCTGGGTAATGCCAGCGAAGGGAGTCAACTCACCCGTGCCGTCACGCTCCGACGGAAGGCACGCACATGGAAACCATCACCCAGGACCCGCTCGCATTCGGGGTGGGCGCACGAGTCACCGTCTCGGTCATGTCCGACCGATACGTCGACGTGATCCTCGCCGCACTCGACGCCGCCGACTCTTCCGGCCTCGTGCTCGAGACGGGCGACGTGAGCACCTACGCGGGCGGCGACGAGCAGTCGCTGCTGCGCTGGCTCACCGACCTCTCGCAGCACATCGCGGCGACGGGGCTGCACGCCTCCATCCAGGTGCTGCTGTCTCGCGGCTGCCCCGGCGAGGCCGTGTGCGATCTGCCGGGAGGCGCCGGCCCCAGGCGAGTGGATGCGCCCCGCGGGCGGAGGTCTGGCAGCTTCGCGAGCGCGGAGTGGGCGCTCTACCCCCTCGAGGATGCGGGCTCGGCAGAGCGGACGCCCGACCACATGCGCGAGATCTACGCGGCCATCGAGACGGCGAAGGCGAGCGGCACGTTCGTGGCCTCCGAGCATTTCGTGACGAAGCTCAGCGGCGACCTCGGGCGCGTGCTCGAGACGGTCGCGGTCGCTTGGGCGGGGGTCGGGGCGCACGTGCAGCATGTGACGAGTCACCTCACGATCTCGCTGAACAGCCCCAGCCACGCAAGCGGCCAGGCAGAAGCGGCAATCGACTCGGCAGCCGAGGCCCGCGCATGAGCCTCAAGCTGCGAGACATCGTGCTCATGGTCGTGCTCGGCACGGTCTTCGGCTTCCTGTACTGGGCTCTCGTGCAGGCGTGGACTGCGCTCTCCATCGCGATGGGGCCAGCTGGCGACCTCGCCCAGCACTTCCTCTTCGGCGGCTGGCTGCTCGTCGCCCCCATCGCGATCGCCATCATCCGCCGGCCGTTCGTCGGCGTCATCGCGGAGGTGCTCGCCTCCGTCATCGAGGTCGTGTTCCTCGGCTCCGCCGTCGGCCCCCTGCTCTTCGTCGCCGCCGCCATCCAGGGCATCGGCAGCGAGCTGCCGTTCGCGCTCGGCCGGTACCGGAAGTACGGCTGGCTGCGGTACGCGATCTCCGGCGCGCTCGGCGCTGGCCTCGTGTTCTTCTACTCGGCGTTCCGCTCAGGCTGGTACGGCCAGGAGATCCTGTTCCTGCGCTTCGGCATCCAGCTCGCCTCTGGCATCATCCTCGGCGGCCTCCTCGCGAAGCTCATCGTCGATTCGCTTGTGCGCACCGGAGTTCTCGACAACTTCGCGATCGTGCAGGACTCGAAGCCGCTCGCCGCTCGCCGTGCGGCCTGACAGCTCGAGCGCCGACATCTCGAGCACCGATATCTCAAGCGCCGACATCGAGGCGGTCGGATTCGAGGCGATCCACTCGTCTGGAGATGGTCTCGGGCCAGTGGATCTGCGCGTGGCACCTGGCGAGCACGTGCTTGTCATCGGGCCGTCAGGGGCGGGGAAGTCGACGCTGCTGCAGGCGCTCAGCGGGGTCATCCCCCACACCGTCCCCGCCCAGGTCAGCGGGCGCATCCGCATCTGCGGGGTGGATACGCAGGAGTCGGACGTGCCGCGCCTCTCCCGGCACCTCTCCGTCGTCGCGCAGAACCCGAGCTCCTCGGTGTGCCTCCCCGACGTCGCCGACGAGGTCGCGTTCCCGCTCGAGAACCACGCCTGGGTGCCAGAGGCGATGGGGCCAGCAGTGCGCGCGGCCCTCGACCTCGTCGGCGCGGGGAAGCTCGCCGACCGTCGCACGGCGACG
Organism: Pseudoclavibacter sp. RFBG4; assembly: GCF_002931515.1. Taxonomy (NCBI): domain Bacteria; kingdom Bacillati; phylum Actinomycetota; class Actinomycetes; order Micrococcales; family Microbacteriaceae; genus Pseudoclavibacter; species Pseudoclavibacter sp. RFBG4. Next base: position 213,257 of record NZ_PSYC01000029.1, read on the forward strand.
CTCTCGGGCGGCGAGACCCAGCGCGTGGCCCTCGCCGCGGCCATCGTCACGGAGCCCCGTGTCCTGGTGCTCGACGAGCCCACATCGATGCTCGACCCTGCGGGAATCGCGTCGGTCCGACAGGCGGTCGACGCGGCCTCTGCACGAGCATCCACGATCGTGCTCGTCGAGCACCGGCTCGACGAGTACGCGGGAGCGCGCGGCATCGCGGGCCTCCCGGGACGAACAATCGTGGTCGCGCGCGGTGGTGTCGTCGCCCACGACGGCCCGACGGCGCGCGTGCTGGTCGAGCACGCAGCGGCATTGCAGGAGGCGGGGTGCTGGCTGCCGCTCGACGCGGAACTCGCCGCACTCACCGGCCTCGAGGGCGGACTCGCGAACGACGAGGTCGCAGACCGGGTCGCCGCGCTCGGCGCCCGCGCCGCAGCCGGCGCAGCCGGAGCGACGCCCGTGAGGCCGACCCGCGAGGCGGAAGCCCTGAGCGTCGATAACCTCGACGTCGTCGCTGGCGGGGCACCGAAGCGCCCTCGCACGAAGAACACCTCGGAAGCGGTCCTCCGAGGCCTGAACTTCCAGCTCAGAGCGGGTGAGGTCGTGGCGCTCCTCGGCCGCAACGGATGCGGGAAGTCGAGCCTGCTGCGAACGCTCGCGGGTCTCGCGCGGCCCCGCTCGGGCCAGGTGCACGGCCCCCGCCCCGGCCTCATCTTCCAGAACCCGGAGCACCAGTTCTCCCAGCCGACCGTGCGGCGCGAGATCGAGCACGGCCTCGGAGCGGATGACGCCGAGCGCGTCGCCGAGCTGATCACCCGCTTCGACCTCTCGGCGCACCTCGACCACAGCCCATTCCGCCTCTCGGGCGGGCAGCAGCGGCGGGTGAGCATCGCCGCCATGCTCGCGCACGACCGGCCGTTCCTCCTCGCCGACGAGCCCAGCTTCGGCCTGGACCGCCGTTCGAGCATCGCCGCGATGCACGCCCTCGAGCGCACCGCGCGCAGCGGCTGCGGCGTGCTCTTCTCCAGCCACGAGCTGCGCGCCGTCTGCACGTACGCCGACCGCGTGCTGGTCCTCGCCGAGGGCGGGCTCATCGCCGAGACGACGCCGTTCCAGCTCCTCCAGGACGCGAGCCTCCTCGCCGCAGCGGGCCTCGAGCGAACGCCGCTGCTGAGCTGGCTCCAGGCGCGTCGCTTCCCCGCCGAGCTGGCGCGCGCGATCCTGCGCGAACTCGACGGCGCCCCGACACAGGTCGCGGCATGAGCCCCTCCCTCGAGCGCCGCAACCCCACCGTCAAGCTCGCGGTGCTGTTCGCCTGCTCGCTCGCGACGCTGTTCATCCTGAATCCGCTCACCCTTGGCGTGCTGACCGTGCTCGCGATCATCGCCGTGCTGACCACGACGAGACTCACCCCGGGAAGACTGCTCGCCGCGTCCGTCCCCTTCGTCGCGTTCGGGATCGGCCTGGTCCTGGTCAACGCGCTCAGCCGTCCAGGAAGCGAGATCCTCGAAGGCCTGCCGGTTCGGGTGACCGGCGAGGGCCTCGCCATCGGGTTCGCGCTGGCGCTGCGCACGACGGTCATCGGCATGCTGTCGATCGCATTCATCGCCAGCACTCCGCCCCGTGACCTCATGACGAGCCTCACGCAGCACGCCAGGCTCAGCCCCCGCTTCGCGTACGCCCTGCTCGCCGGATTCCGCCTCCTGCAGCTGCTGCCGAGCGAGTGGCAGAGCATCCGCGCCGCGCAGGCCGTCCGGGCGCCGCTCGGACGAGACGGCACGCCGCGCACCGGGGTCACCGCGTTCGGCGCTGCCGCGTTCTCACTGCTCGTCGTCTCGATCCGCTCCGGTGAGCGCATAGCCCAGGCTCTCGAGTCGCGAGGCCTCGGAGCGGGTCCCCGCACCGTCTGGCGCCCGGTCGCGCTCGACGCCCGCGACGCGGCACTCGCCATCGTCGTGCTCTGCGCGTTCGCACTCGCGGCCACGCTCGGCATCGCCGCGGGAACGGGGCTATCGCTTGTCTGAGACAAGCACGCGTCGGCTCACGCTCGTCGGGATGGTCAACCCGCCGACCCAGCGCTACGCCGCCGCCTGGCAACACCCGGACTCGAACGGCGACTGGCTGAGCGCCAGCTCGTACATCGACATCGCGCGACTCCTCGAAGGCGGCGGCTTCGACCTAATGTTCCTGCCAGACGCGCTCGCGATCCCGGAAGACGCCCTGGGCGACGTGGCGACGACCCTCGCCAGCGGCGGCAAGGGGGCCGTGACGCTCGACCCCATCACTGTGCTGAGCGCCGTCATCGGGGCGACTCGGAGCATCGGACTCGGGGCGACCGTGTCGACCACGTTCCTGCCGCCGTACGCCATAGCGCGGACGCTCTCGAGCCTCGACCACCTCTCCGCGGGGCGCGTGGCCTGGAACATCGTGACCTCGACGACGGATGCCGAGGCGCGCAACCTCGGCCTCGACCGCATCCCCCCGAAGGTGCAGCGCTACGACCGCGCCGACCGTGTCGTGGCGCAGGTGCTCGAGCTCATGGGCACGTGGGATCCGGCTGCGCTCGTGCAGGACGCCCGGAGCGGCGTGTTCGCCGATCCGAGCCTCGTGTCGCGCACTCCGGCGCCGCGAGAACGTGCGGCGGCACCCGGCCCGCTGAGCCTCCCGAGGAGCCCCCAGGGACATCCGGTGCTCATGCAGGCGGGAGCCTCGCCGCGCGGCATGCAGTTCGCCGCGAGGTGGGCGGAGCTGGTCTTCGTCGCGGCCGACGGCATCGATGGCAACCGTGCGGTGCGCACCGAGCTTCGCGAGCGGGCCAGACTCGCGGGACGCGATCCGGACGAGCTCCGTGTGTGCGCTGCGATCCAGCCGATCGCTGGATCGACGCGTATCGATGCAGTCGGCGTCCGCAGCTCGCTCCTCGCGCACATCGACGAGGGCTCTGCAGTGCGCTCGCTCGCGCGGCTCATGCACGCGGACGCCGCGACGCTGCGACTCGACGGGGACGCCGAGGGCTTCCTTGCCGCTCACCGGGGCGCGACGGGAAGCGATGGCTTCGAGGACATGCTCGCGGCCGTCTCCGCCAGGGAGGGCCTCACCGTCCGCGATCTCGCCCTGCGCCAGTCGTTCGACCAGCTCACGCCGTCCCCGCTCGGCAGCGGCGCCGACATCGCCGACGAACTGTGCGAGTGGCAGGATGCCGGGGCGGCTGACGGCTTCGTCGTGACCCCGGCCCTCCTACCCGGCTCGCTCGAGGACTTCGTCGAGCACGTGGTTCCCGAGCTGCGCAGGCGCGGCCGCCTCAGCGAACCTGCCGCAGCGCCCTCGGCGCCGACGCTGCGTTCGCGCCTGGCCGCCAAGGACACCCCGAGAGCTCAGCCACCCCCGAGGGCTCAGCCCTGAGAACCCCAGCTGGCCGACTGCCCCGCGGCGGCCCGCTGCTGCGGCACACCCCACGGGTTGGCGTCCTGCAGCGGCTCCGGGAGAGCCTCCTGCGGCGCACCCTGATAGGCGACACCGCGCAGGAAGCGGGAGATGGATGCGGTGCCGACCGACGTGGAGGTGTCGTTCGACGTCGCCGGGTACGGCCCGCCGTGCTGCATGGCGGGCGTGACGGCGACGCCGGTCGGCCAGCCGCCGAAGAGCACTCGTCCCGTCTTCCTCGCGAGCCCCGCGACGAGCGCGGAGAGCGCTGGCGACTGCTCACCGGCGGCGGCGTGCACCGTGCCCGTGAGGTTGCCGACATATAGCTCCTCGAGGCTCGGCGCCAGCGACGTCTCGTCGTCGTACTCGACGATGACCGAGAACGGCCCGAACACCTCGTCGAGCAGCGTCTCGTCACCCGCGGCGAGCTTGCTCGCCGGCACTGCCACGATCGTCGGCGTCGCCCACACGTTGCCGTCGTCATCGCTGCGCACAGCGCCCTCGGCGACGACCCGCACACCGTCCGCGTCGAGCACGGCCGCCCGACGTTCGAGGTACGCGCGGCCGATGCTCGGGTTGAGGAGCCGGTGCTCGGGGGCCTGCTCGGCCGCCTGCGAGACGTGCAGCTGCAGCTCGGCCGCCGCATCCGTCGCGGGGACCCAGAGGAAGCCGGGCTTCGTGCACAGCTGACCTGCCGAACCGGCGACTGAGGCCGCGTAGCCCGCAGCGATCTCCTCGCCGCGCTCCGCGAGCGCAGCACCGGTCACGAAGACGGGGTTGACGCTGCCGAGCTCGCCGTAGAACTGGATGGGGCGGGGGCGGGCCGCGGCCTTGTCGGCGAGCAGGCGGCCAACGCGGATCGACCCGGTGAAGGTCCCGACGTCGACGCGGTTGTCCTCGAGCACGGTGACCCCGGCCTGCTGGCCGATCACGAGCGCGAAGACGCCATCGGGGGCTCCGGACTCGCGGAGGGCGCCCTCGACGACGCGGGCCGTGGCCACGGACAGCTCCGGGTGCCCCGAGTGGCCCTTCACGATGAGCGCGCATCCCGCGGCGAGCGCGGCGGCGGAGTCGCCACCGGCCACGGAGAAGGCGAAGGGGAAGTTCGACGCGGAGAAGTTGACGGCGACTCCCACCGGCACGAGCATCCGCCGCACGTCGGGCCGCGGGCCGAGCACGAAGTCCGGGTCGGCCTCATCGAGTCGGACGTCGAGGTACGAGCCGTCGCGGATGACGTCGGCGAAGAGGCGGAGCTGCACGGTCGTGCGCTTCAGCTCGCCCGTGAGGCGGGCCTGAGCGAGGCCGGTCTCGCGCATGCCGATGGGGATGAGCTCCCCCGCCGCGGCGTCGAGCGCGTCGGCGACCGCGATGAGGGCGGTGGCGCGCTGGGTCGGTGGGGTCGCTGCCCAGAGGGGGGCGGCCACGGCGGCTGCCGCGAGGATCTGCTCGAGCTCGACGTCGCTGGTATGCGGGGTGGGTGTGCTCATCGATGAGTCCAATCTAGAATTCGAATCCTGCCGGGAAGGGGTCTGTCGGGTCGAGCATGTACTGGCCCATGCCGGTGATCCACGCGCGGCCGGTGATGGTCGGGATCACGGCCGGCCGGTCACCGACCTGGGCCTCGTCGATGAGCTGCCCGGTGAAACTCGTGCCGATGAACGACTCGTTGACGAAGTCGGTGTGCAGCGGCAGCTCGCCTCTTGCGTGCAGCTCCGCCATGCGGGCGGAGGTGCCGGTGCCGCAGGGTGAGCGGTCGAACCAGCCAGGGTAGATCGCCATCGCGTGACGCGAGTGGGCGGCGGTAGAGCCTGGTGCGATGAACTCGACGTGGTGCACGTGGTCGACCCCCTCGATGGTCGGATGCTTGGGCGCGTCGTGGGTGTTGATGGCGTCCATGATCGCGAGACCGGCGCGCATGATGTCGTCTTTCCGGGCTCGGTCGAAGGGCAGATCGACGTCGTCGAGGTCGACCATGGCGTAGTAGTTGCCGCCGAACGCGAGCGAGTAGCGGAGCGCGTCGATGCCGAGTTCCGGCACCGGGACGACGGCGTCGAGGCGTTCGCAGAAGCTGGGCACATTCTCGATGGTAACGCTAACAGCGCGTCCCTCGCTCACTTCGACGCGCGCGATCACGAGACCCGCCGGGGTATCGAGCCGGATGACGGTCTCCGGCTCGTGGACCTCCACCATGCCCGTCTCGACCAGCACCGTCGCCGTGCCGATCGTCCCGTGGCCGCACATGGGCAGCAGTCCGGAGACCTCGATGTACAGGACGCCGAAGTCGGCATCCGGGCGCGTGGACGGCTGGAGGATGCTGCCGCTCATCGCCGAGTGCCCGCGCGGCTCCCGCATCAGGAACGTCCGCAGGTCGTCGCGATGCTCCTGCACGTACAGCCGCTTCTCGTTCATCGTGGCACCGGGGATGACCCCGACCCCACCCGTGACGACCCTGGTCGGCATGCCCTCGGTGTGGGAATCGACGGCGGAGATGACTCGTGATGCTCGCATGAGAAAAGACCTCGTGATCGGAAGTGAGGGGCCGCCCAGGGCGGGGGGACGCCCCGGGCGGCCGGCCCAGCGAGATGAGGGGGGATCGCCCCGCGGGCCAGACGCAACCAGCGCTATTGCCGGATTGCGTCGCATTGGTGCGGGAAGAGCCCCCGCAAGCAGACGGCAGAGAGGCCAGGAAAGCGACCCCCGTGTCTGCTGCGACCCTACTTGAGGGTGGCGAGCGCGTCGAGGGCGCGCTGCGTGTCGGCTCGCACGCGCGCCTCCATCTCCGGCGTCAGCGCAGCGCGCGGCGGGCGGCACGGCCCGCCGTTGCGGCCCACCATGTCCATGCCGAGCTTGATGGCCTGCACGAACTCGACGCGGGAGTCCCAGCGGAACGCAGCGATGAGGCTCTTGTAGATCTCACGTGCCTCGACGTAGCGGCCCGCGGCCATGTGGTCGTAGATCGCCACGGCCTCGGCGGGGAAGACGTTCGGGTAGCCGGCGAACCAGCCGGTGGCACCGTCGATCATGAGCTCGAAGAGCACGTCATCGCTGCCCGCGATGACGTCGATCGTCGAACCGGCCGCCTCGCAGGCCTCCTGGATCTCGAACGCGCGCCGCACGTCGCCGGAGAACTCCTTGACGGCGACGATGCCGTCGATCTTCGCGATCTCCGCGACGAGCTCCGGGCGGAGGTCGACCTTCGTGTCGAGCGGGTTGTTGTAGATCATGACGGGCAGTCCCACTTCGGCGACCTTCGCGAAGTGCTCGATGACATCCGCGTCCGCAGACCGGTACATGGTGGGTGGGAGGCAGAGCACGCCGTGGGCGCCGTCTTCCTTGGCGAGCTGAGCCCAGTGCTGGGCCTGGTGCCACCCTGGACCGTGCACGCCCGCGACGACGATGCCGCGGTCGCCCACAGCCTCGACGGCGACCTGCACGACCTTGCGGCGCTCCTCGTCGGTGAGGGACGAGTACTCGCCGAGCGAGCCGTTGGGGCCGACACCCCGGCAGCCGTTCTCGATGAGCCAGTTGCAGTGCTCGGCGTATGCCTCGAAGTCGACGGCCAGGCCGGCGGGAGCAGAGGCGTCCTCCTTGTAGGGAAGGGCCGTCGCGACGACGACTCCGCCGAGGTCGAGGTGGGTTGAGGCTGCTTGGGTCATGGGTGTTGCCTTCCTGTCAGGGGATGCTGTTCTTCTGAGGTTCCTGCCAGCTCAGCGAGCCGGATGGGGGTCTGGATGGGTCGACGGTCGACGATGCCCTCGTCGAGACCACGCCCGATCACCGTCTCGATGAGCTCCTCGGCACTGCGGCCGCAGATGCGGGCCTGGCAGATGCCGAGACCGGCTCGAGTGGAGAGCTTCTGGGAGCGCAGACTGTGCGAGTGCGTGGCGGCGGCCTTCCGCCGCAGCTGACCGGCGGTCACCTCTTCGCAGCGGCACACGATGGTGTCCTCGCGCAGCCACTCCTGCCAGCCCGGCCGCACGCCGTGCGCCGCCTCGATGCGCGCCGCGAACGACCCGAAGATGGCGCGCTTGCGCTGGGCTGCGCTGATCTGAGGGTCGCTGGACGCACCACCCGCCGCGCAGTGCCCGGCCACGCGCCCCTCGGCGAGGGAGAGGTCGACACCGCCGATGCCCGTCACCTCGCCCGCCGCGTACACGTCGGAGGTGCTCGTGGCGCAGGACTCGTCGATGATCACGAACCGGCTGTCGTCGAGCGCGCAGCCAGCCGCGATCGCCACCTCGAGCCGCGGGGTGAAGCCGTGCGTCACGCAGACGGCGTCGCACGCGACCTCTCGCTCACTGCCGGCGATGGGCCGCCACTGAGCGTCGACGCTCATGATCGTGACGCGCTCGACGCGCCCCTCCCCGTGCGCCTCGACGACAGCTTCGCCGACTCGGTACGGAATGCGGTGCCGCAGCTGACCGGCGACGTAGCCGAAGAGCTCCTGCACCTTGCCAGGGGCACCCGCGAGCTGCCACGGCTTGGGCAGCCAGCCCGAAGCGAGACGGGGGATGCGGTTGGCCTCGACGACCTCCACGACCTTGGAGCCGACCTGGGCGAGTGAGGCCGCGACGGGGAGAAGGAACGGACCCGCGCCGGCGACCACGACGGTGTCGCCGACCGCGATGCGCTCGCTCTTCGCGAAGGCCTGAGCGGCACCCCCGGTGTAGACGCCGGGGAGGTCCCAGCCGGGAAACGGGAGGGTGCGGTCGTGGGCACCTGTCGCGACCACAACCGCATCGGGCTCGAGGGTCGAGCGCACGCGGTCGGCCGCATCGGACGTGCCGGTGAGCAGCTCCAGCGCGGGCAGCCCGACGGCCCACACGCTCGTCTCGCTGAGCAGGGTGATCCGGGCGTGCGAGCGGACACGTCGGTCGAGATCCAGGAACGCCGTCCAGCCGTGGTGCATCGCAGCCTGCCCCTCGCCATCGCGCTCCTTCGGCAGGTGACGCCAGTACTGGCCGCCGAGCTCCCGACTCGACTCGATGAGCGTCACGCGGGCCCCGGCCTCCGCTGCGGCCAGTGCGGCCGCGAGACCTGCGGGACCCCCGCCGACGACGGCGACGTGGCGCTCCGTCGACTCCTTGGGCTGCCTCGAGCTCATTGAGAACTCACCTCATCCCCCTCGCAGGCGCGCCTCTGGCACGCTCGGACGTCCGGCACGCCGTCCACCGTGACGAGGCAGTCGAAGCACACGCCGATGCCGCAGAACAGGCCGCGCGGCTTTCCCGCGACGGCGGTCTCGCGCCAGGAGACCCGACCGGAGCCGAGCAGGACGCCGGCGATGCTCTGCCCCTCGAGACCTTCCACTGTCTCACCGTCGACGGTGATGCGCACGGGCTTGTCGGCGCGCTCGCTCATGCGACCGCCTCCAGTTCTCCGGCGAGCGTCGCGCGGGTCGGTGAGAACAGGGCTGCATCGATCTGCGTCGATCTGCCGTCCATGAGATCCCCGATCAGCGACGCCGTGGGCAGTGAGAGGCCGATGCCGGCCCCCTCGTGGCCGGTGGCGTGCCAGAGGCCAGGCAGGCGCGCATCCTGGCCGATGAGCGGCAGGTGGTCCGGCATGAAGGGGCGGAAGCCCGAGTAGCTGCGGATGACGGCCGTCTGGGCGAGGAAGGGGAAGATCGAGATCGCCTTCACGGCGAGCTGGCCGAGCACGTTCGCGCGGAACGCATCGTCGAAGCCGACCTGCTCGCGACTCGAGCCGATGAGCACCGTGCCACCGGGAGTCGACTCGACGACGCTCGAGGTCATGAGCCCCGCGTCGCCGGACCCGACGGCACCGACGTAGTCCGCGTCGTACACCTTGTGGAAGACGCGCTGGGGCATCTTCGCCGTGACGAGGACGACTCCGCGGCGCGGACGAACGGGGAGTGGCACGCCGAGGGTCGCGGAGACCTCGCCGGACCACGGGCCGGCGGCCACGACGATCTCAGCGCCGCGGACGTCGCCGGCCGAGGTGCGGACGCCGACGAGGCGGTCCCTCTCACGGATCGCGCCCACCACATCGTGATGCTCGAGGATGCTCGCCCCGCGCGCCCTCGCGAGGGCGACGAGCGCTTCGGTCGCGATCGTCGGCTGCACCTGACTGTCGCCCGGATACCAGACGGCTGCGGTCATCCGCTCGGTGATCCACGGCTCGAGCTCTCGAGCCTCGGCGTGCGTGAGGGGCTCCGCCGCGACCTGCGCGTCGCGCTGCGTGGACGCGAAGTCCAGAAGGGCAGCCGCTCCCCCGTCGGTCGTCGCGACGACGAGGCCGCCCTTGGCTTCGAACTCGATGTCGGGAAAATCGTGGCCGAGCTCGTCGCGGAAGGTTCCGGCGAGCGTCGACCAGGCTGCGTTGGCGAGCTTCGAGAGCTCGAGCTCGGCGCCTGGCCCCTTGTCGGAGACGAGCAGGTTGCCTTCGCAGTGAGCGCTTGTGCCGCTCGCGACGCGACCGCGTTCGACGAGCGCGACTCGCCGACCACGGCCGGCGAGCTCGGCAGCGCAGGCCGCTCCGATGATGCCACCGCCGATGATCACGACGTCGTACCTGCCCATCTCGCACCTCCTGTCAGTAATATGTCACACACCATCAACTGGTGCAAGCCTGGCCCGCCCCGCAATCGGGACGGGCCAGCGGGGCGTCCATCCGCGACCGGCCAGCAGAACCACGACCGGCCAGCGGGGCCGACCCGCCCCGCGAGCGCGCTCAGCCCAGGTACGCCTCGATGACCGCCTTGTCCTTCGCCAAGTCGGCAGCGAGGCCCGAGAGCGTCACGCGGCCATGCTCGATGACATAGGCACGATGCGCCACCTTGAGCGCGGCACGGGCGTTCTGCTCGACGAGCAGCACCGTCGCACCGCGCTCATTGATGCGCCCGATGAGCTCCATGACCTGCTTCACGACCAGCGGGGCGAGCCCCATCGACGGCTCGTCGAGCAGCATCAGCTTCGGGCCGCCGACATACGCTCGCGCGATCGCCACCATCTGCTGCTCACCGCCCGACAGGGTGCCGCCCTGCTGAGTGCGTCGCTCGAGGAGCCGCGGCATGAGCTCGTAGCACTCCTCGACACGCTCAGCGACGACCTTCTGGTCCTTCACCTGGTAGCCACCGAGCAGGAGGTTCTCGTGCACCGACATCGTCGAGAAGATGCGCCTGCCCTCAGGCACGTGGATGAGCCCGTCGCGCACGAGGTCCCACGGCTTCGCATTCGCGATGTCCTTGCCGCGCCACATGATCGTTCCGCGCTTCGCCCTGGCCAGTCCAGAGAGCATCGTGAGCGTGCTCGTCTTGCCCGCACCGTTGTTGCCGAGCAGCGAGACGACCTCGCCCTCGTTGACCTCGATCGACAGACCACGAAGCGCTTGCACGCGCCCGTAGAAGAGATCCACATCCTTGATCTCGAGCTCGACGCTCATGACCGGTCCCCCTCGTCCACTCGCTGGTTCTCGGGCCCGCCGTCCGGCTCGCCCTCGTGCTCGTCCTCGGGATCCTCCTCGGGATCCTCGACACCGAGGTACGCCTCGATGACCCGAGGGTCGTTCTTGACGTCCGCGGGCAGACCATCGGCGATCTCTCGGCCGAAGTTGAGCACGATCACGCGCTCCGAGATCTCCATCACGAGACCCATGTCGTGCTCGATGAGCACGATTCCGACGCCGAGATCCCTGATCTTGCGGATCAGCGCGATGAGCTCCTGCTTCTCGTTGTGGTTGAGGCCAGCAGCAGGCTCATCGAGCAGCAGCAGCTTGGGCTGCGTGGCGAGCGCCCGCGCGATCTCCACGCGGCGCTGCTCGCCATACGGCAGCTGCGACGCGAGCAGCTCATCGTCGAGCGAGTAGCCGACGAAGTCGAGCCAGCCGCGCGCATCCTCGAGCGCCTGGGCCTCGACCTTCTTGTAGCCGAACGTGTGCAGCATCGTCTGGAACACGTTCTGACGGATGCGCGCGTGCATGGCCGTCTTCACGTTGTCGATGACCGACATGTCCCGGAACATGCGGACGTTCTGGAAGGTGCGGCTCAACCCGAGGCGCGTGATCGTCGACGGCTGCTTGCGCATGATGCTCTCGCCGTCGAAGGTGATCGAGCCCGACGTCGGCCGATAGAAGCCGGTGATGCAGTTGAACGCACTCGTCTTGCCCGCCCCGTTCGGCCCGATCACCGAGATGATCTCACCCGCGTACGCATCGAACGACGTCCCGTCGACCGCCTTCACACCGCCGAACTGCAGCCGCAAATCACGGACCGAGAGCAACGGCTCACCCTGATGCGCCCGCCTGAACTCCTCGGCGACCGCGGTCACCGACTCCGTCTTCGGCACGTCGATGGGCGCCGTGCCGTACACGTCACCCGTGCCTGAAACCTGGCTCATGCCTGCTCCTTCGAGAGGTCGATGTTGGCGTCGGGCGCCTCATGGGCCGAGAAGCCGTCCTTCGGAGACGGCGCCTCGCCCTTGGCTCGCGACTTGAGGAACGGCAGGATCGCCGTCGCCGGCCAGATGCCCTGCGGCCGGAAGATCATCATGATCACCAGCAGCACGCCGAACACCAGGAAGCGCCAGTCGGAGAACTCGCGCAGGATCTCGGGCAGCAGCGACACGAGCAGCGCGCCGACGATGACACCCGGGATGGAGCCCATGCCGCCGAGCACGACCGCCATGAGCAGCAGGGCCGAGTTGAGGAACACGAACGAGGTCGGACTGATCGCCGTCTGGTGCGCTGCCATCAGCACACCCGCGAGTCCGCCGAAGACGGCGCCGAGCACGTACGCGCCGAGCTTCGTGGTGTACGTGTTGACACCCATGGCCTCGGCCGCATCCTCGTCATCCTTGATGGCGCGCCAGGCGCGACCCATCTTGCCCTTGCCCAGTCTCGAGGCGGCGATGATCGCGGCACCACCGGCGATGATGACGCAGAGGAAGTAGAGCAGGATCTTGCCGTTGAACTCGATGCCGCCGATCGTGAGACCATCCGCGAACGACCAGCCGAAGAACTCGAACGTGTCGATGCCGGAGATGCCGGACGGGCCACCCGTGACCTCGAGATTGTTGGCGGTGAGACGGATGATCTCACCGAACCCGAGGGTCACGATCGCGAGATAGTCGCTGCGCAGTCGCAGCGTCGGCCCGCCGATGATGAGACCGGCGAGGATGCACGCGACGATCACGAACGGGACCGTCGCGATGAGCGGCATGTCGAGCAGCGTGTTGAGGACGCCGGCCGTGTACGCACCGACGGCGAAGAAGGCGTAGTAGCCGAGGTCGAGGAGACCGGCGTAGCCGACGACGATGTTGAGGCCCATCGCGAGCATGATGTAGATCATCGCGGAGGTGCCGATGGAGATGACGTACGGCGTCGCGTTGATGAAGGGCAGCAGGAACGCGAAGAGGAACAGCACGAGGCCGACCAGGTTCATGAACGTCTTCGGGTTCAGGATGCCCTTGCGTGGCGTGGGCCGCTCGACGGTGGGCGCAGGCGCCTGGAGTCTGATGTCGGTCATGGGTTCACATCCGTTCCACGACGCGTGCACCGAGGATGCCGGTCGGTCTGAAGGACAGGAAGAGGATCAGGCACGCGAACGAGAAGACGTCACGCCACTCCCCGCCGAGCCAATGGGTGCCGAACGCCTCGAGCAGACCGAGCACGAGGCCGCCGAGCATGGCGCCGTAGAGGCTGCCGATGCCGCCGATGACGGCCGCCGTGAACGCCTTCAACCCGATGACGAAGCCGGCGAGGAAGTCGATGGTGCCGTAGTAGGCGCCAGCCATGACGCCCGCCGCACCCGCGAGGGCCGAGCCGATGAAGAAGGTGCGCGAGATGACCTTGTTGACGTTGACGCCCATGAGCTGCGCTGCCGTGGGGTCGAGCGCGATGGCCCGCATGGCGCGGCCGTCTCGGGAGCGCATGATGTACGTGTTGAGCGCGAACATGAGCGCCGCCGCGACGAGCATCATGACGATCTGCGGCATCGTGATACGGCCGCCGAGCAGGTCGAGCGTCTCCCCTTCGAGACGCGTCGGGTAGACCTTGGGGTCCGGGCCGAAGATCTGGCGCACTCCGTACTCGAGGATGAAGGACATGCCGACCGCGGTGATGAGCACCGCGAGCCTGGGGCTCGAACGCAGCGGCCGGTAGGCGACCCGCTCGATGGTCACGCCGAGGATGCCCGTGAAGATCATCGCGAGGAGCATGACCAGCAGGATCGACAGGATGCCGCCACCCGCGAGGCCCGAGAACGCCGAGAAGATGGTGAGGCCGGCGAACGCCCCGACCATGTAGACGTCGCCGTGCGCGAAGTTGAGCAGCTTGATGATGCCGTACACCATGCTGTAGCCGAGTGCGACGAGCGCGTAGAAGGATCCGACGAAGAGCCCGTCGATGATGAGTTGAATCACAGTGGTTCCTGACTGCAGAAGCGGGCGGGGAGTTCCCTCCCCGCCCGCCGTGGCTGACTAGCTCTTCAGGTCATCCTCGAGGATGAAGGTGCCGTCGGGTCCGACGGTGACGATGGCGAAGCCGCCCTCGCTCAGCGTTCCCTCATCCGTGAAGGTGAGGGGGCCGGAGAAGATGTCGAAGCCGTCCAGGGCACCGAGCGCCTCGATGACCGCGGGGCCCTCGGTGGTGCCGGCGTCCTCGATCGCCTGGGAGACGACGCGGACGGCGTCGTAGCTCTGCGTCGAGTAGGGTCCCGGCGCTGCGCCGAACTTCTCGGTGTAGGCGTCGATCCACTCGGTTGCACCCTCGAGCATGTCGGGGGTCTGCGTGAACGTGCCGAGCACACCCTCGGAGGAGCTGCCGGCGATCTCAGCGAACTTCGCGTCGACCGAGCCATCCGCGACCATGATCTTGCCCGTGTAGCCGGCCGATCGCAGCTGCTGGGTGATCAGGCCACCCTCCTGGTAGTAGCCGGTCCAATACATCATGTCGGGGTTCGCCGAGACGACCTTGTTGACGTTGGCCGCGTAGTCGGACTCGCCGGCGTTGACCGACTCCTCGAGCACGACCTCGATGCCGAGCTCCTTCGCCTGCTCGGAGGCGGACTTCGCGAGGTCCGTCGAGTAGTCCGTGTTGTCGTCGACGAGCGCCAGCGTCTTCACGCCCTGCTTCTCGGCGTACTTCAGCATCGCCTGGGCCTGCTGCGTCCCCGTGCCGTTGATGAGGAACACGTTGTCGAGGCCGGCTGCGACGAGCTGGTTCGAGTTGGCGGCCGGGATCACCATGGGGATCTCTGCCGTGTTGAAGATCGGCAGCGTCGGAAGCGTGGCTCCTGAGCAGTAGCCGCCGACCGAGGCGACGACACCATCGGTGACGAGCTTGTTCGCGGCGGCGGTCGCGCTTGTCGCGTCGCACGCGTCGTCGGCGGTGACCAGCTCCAGCTGGCGCCCGAGCACTCCGCCTGCTTCGTTGAGCTCGTCGACGGCCATCTGGGCGCCGTTCTCCATGTACGGGCCGAAGGCCGATTCCGAACCAGAGAAGGGTGCCGCGAGTCCCAACTTGATGGGTCCGTCTTCGGATGCGGCGTCCCCGCCTCCGGCGACACCCCCGGAGCATCCGGTGAGGGCGAGTGCGGCCGTGGCGAGCAGAGCTCCGGGGAGGAGCACTCTCTTCCAGATGCCAGCACCCCGAGGGCTGGTGGAACGACGTGCAGTCATGGTGAGTTCCTTCCGAACAGACGTCAGAATCGCCGGACCATCTCCGGTGATGGGATGTCACACATTACTGTTCGGTAGAAGTCCGCAGAAGGCCCTTCCTCAGCCTTGAAACAGAGTTGTTACAAAGTGTTTCGCTGTGTGGAGGGTTTGTTAAGCCTCTTCGGGTAGTCCTGCCCACCAGCCCACGACGTGGCCGATGTGCCGGTGCATGAGCTCGGCAGCCTCATCCGCCTTGCCCGCCTCGAGCAGGACCAGCAGATCCGCGTGCTCACGAGACGACGCGGTGAGCTCCTGGGAACCGAGCATCTCGGTCAGGCCCGTGAGCCTCGTCTGCCTGCGCAGCGCCGTCACGATGGACACGAGACGCTCATTGCCGGACAACCCGAGGAGCTTCGCGTGGAACTCGATGTCGACCGCCAGGTACAGGGGAAGATCCCCCGCCGCGGACGCCGCGTCGATCTGGGTCGCGAGCTCGCGCAGCTCGGCGCGAGGGGCCTCCGGGAACTCGACGGCGAGCTCGCGCACGATCGGCACCTCGAGCATCTGGCGCACCTCGACGATCTGGCGCAGCTCCTCGACGGAGACGTGCGTCACGCGGAATCCCTTGTTGCGAACGGGCTCCACGAACCCCAGCTTCTCGAGGTTCAGCATCGCCTCCCGAACAGGCGTCGCCGACACCTCGAAGCGAGCCGCGAGCGCTGGAACGGAGACGAGTTCACCCGCCGCGAGCCCTCCAGAGACGATCGCCGCGGCGACGGAATCCTCGATGGTGGCGCGCAGGTTCGACTGCTGCGCGGCTGGCCTGAAGTCCAACGCGTCGATCATGGGCACCCCGTTCGTAAGGCTCGCTCTGGCAGGAAAGCGTAAGCACACCTCAGGGGTGTTCATTACGTCCACTCAATAATGTGTCACATGCGCCAGCAAAGCACGGGCTTCGCCGAACATCTGGCCGCGGATGCTCAGAAGCGGATCGAGTAGGGATCCTCGCCTTGGTCGCGATCGCGCTGATCCCCGGAGGGTTCCGATTGCGTGAGGCCGGTCTCGCGGATGAGCCCCATCCCGAGCGCACTCGGCTCCGGAGACGGCCGCCGAACGGCGTCCTCGAAGATCTCGAAGTCCCGACGCGACAGCTCCAGCCAGCCGGCGCGCAGCCGCTCCCCCCAGTACTTGTCGTTCCGCGTCAGATCCAGCAGATCCCGCAGCGGCCGGATGAGCGCAGGACGCGCCTCGCGCATCCACTGCACCTCCCTGCGCCACGGCGACGACCCCCTCCCGCCGGCACGGTACGGCTCGTCGTCGAGCACGTAGCCCGCCTGCACGACGCTGCGAAGCGGCTCGCCATCCGGGTTCACCTCGCGCGGACAGTAGAGAGTCACACCATCGGACACGCGCATCTGCTCGACCCCCTCGAGCGCACCCCACGGCGCCTGCACGAAACCGCCCTCCACCATCGCGAGGGCGCGATCGAAGGGCTGCACGACAAGCCAGTAGCGGATGGCCACGGTCAGATGGTCGAAGGACTGGAGGCTCTGGCGCCCCTACGGCCAGAGGCCGAGGTGGCCGATCGCCGTGCGAAGCACCTGGCCGCGGCCACCCTCGAGCTCCTCGAGGAGGTCGGGGTCGAGTGCCTGCTGCGGAGTCAGCCATGTGATCTCGAGCGCGTCCTGGCGAGGGTTGCATTCCCCGGCGACCGGAACGATGAACTCGAGCGCGACCGCATGCTGGCGCGAGTCGAAAAGCCCGGAACCGGGCATCGGCGAGAACTCCGCCACGGTGAAGGGGGCGAGCGCCTGCGGCAGAGCCGGGAAGGCCATCGTGCCGAGATCCTTCTCCAGGTGCCGAAGGAGGGCGCCCCGAATCGACTCGCCGTACTGCACGCGCCCGGACACGAACGAGCGCGTCATGACGCCCTGGTTGTCGGCCCGAAGCAGCACGCCGAGGTGCTCGACCTTGCCCGAGGCGTCGACACGCACCGGGATGGCCTCGACATACAGCATCGGCACGCGACGCCGCACGAGCGCGAGCTCGTCGTCGTTCATCCAGCCGGACTCAGGATCAGGAGTGCGCACCGTCATGACCCCATTGTGGACCATGTATGTTTCCCGGGTGAGCACAGCATCCACAGGTATCGATCCCACGACGCTCCTCTGGCGGGGCGGCGACACCGAGACGGCGGCAACGAGCACGCTCCCGCTCGTCGTCGGACTGCACGGCTACGGCGCAGACGGAACGGACATCCTCAGCCTCACCGGGCAGATGCCCGATGGCTTCAGGTACGTCTCCGTGCCCGCACCGCACCCGCAGTCGGATGGTGGCCGCGAGTGGTTCCCGCTGCGCTTCGCCGACCCGACGACGGGCGAGGTCGCGGTCGACGCCGACGCCCAGATCGCTCTCGAGCAGGGCGCGAACGACGCTGCGGCAGCCGTCATCGCACTCCTGGACACGCTCGGCGTCCTCGACTCGGGCGCGCCACTCGCGCTGCTCGGCTACTCGCAGGGCGGCATCGTCGCCACGCAGGCGCTCCGCCAGCGTCCCGCGGCATTCCGGGGAGCCCTGCTGCTCTCCGGTCTCGTCGCCGTCGGCACCGTGCCGGGGGACGCGGAGCTCGCAGAATCCCGGCCGCCCGTCTTCTGGGGGCGGGGTGACGCCGACACGGTCATCCCCTCGCTCGCGGTCGAGCACACGGCAGCATGGCTCGAGGCCCACGCCGACGCAGAGGTCTACGTCGAGGCGGGCCTCGGTCACGCGGTCTCCGAGAAGGAGCTCGTGCGGATGGCGGGGTTCCTCGAGCGCCTGCTCGGGTAGCTCCCCGCTGCGCTAGTCGTTCGGGATGAGCAGCCAGAGCGCCAGGTAGATGATGACCTGGGGGCCCGGGATGAGGACCGACAGGACGGTCAGCAGGCGGACGACAAACGGCGACCAGCCGAATCGCTGCGCGATGCCCGCGCAGACTCCGGCGATGACGCGGCCGCTACGAGGGCGAACAAGACGCTTCATGTGAGATCACTCCTTCAGAACGTGGTGCGTCCAGCTTCGCGCATGCCGCCTGGATGATCGTCCCCCGGGAGGTTGATCCGGTCCTCCTGGAGGCTGATGTCGGTGGTGTGTGGTTCTGTTGTCGTCATGCCTGAGACGACCGCACTCGACGCGTTCTCCCCCGCGACACGGGAGTGGTTCCGCGGCGCATTTGTGAGCCCGACAGCGGTGCAGGAAGCGTCCTGGCGCGAGATCGCCGACGGGCACCACACCCTGGTCGTGGCGCCGACCGGCTCCGGCAAGACGCTGAGCGCGTTCCTCTGGGCGATCGACCAGCTCGCGGCCGAGCGCGGCGCCGAGAGCAAGGAGGCGAAGGCCGAGCGGCGCACGCGCGTCGTCTACCTCTCCCCGCTGAAGGCGCTCGGCGTCGACGTCGAGCGCAACCTGCACTCGCCGCTCGTCGGCATCACCCAGACCGCCAGGCGGCTCGGCTCGGTGGCACCGGATATCCGCGTCGGGGTGCGCTCAGGAGACACGAGCCCCACCGAGCGCAGACAGCAGCTCCGCAACCCTCCCGACATCCTCATCACGACGCCCGAGTCGCTCTATCTCATGCTCACGTCTCAAGCGCGGAAGACGCTCACCGGTGTGACGACGGTCATCATCGACGAGGTGCACGCCGTCGCCTCCAGCAAGCGCGGCGCGCACATGGCCCTCACACTGGAGCGCCTCGACGCGCTCCTCGACAAGCCCGCGCAGCGCATCGGCCTGTCCGCGACGGTGCGGCCCCTCGACGAGATGTCCCGCTTCCTGGCCGGGAACGCACCGGTCAAGGTCGTCGCCCCGCCGAGCACGAAGACGTTCAAGCTCGAGGTGCGAGTTCCTGTCGAAGACCTCAGCGACATCGGCATGACCCGTGCCGGGGCTGCGACTCCGACCTCCGCCGACGCATCCGGAGCCATCGCAGATGCAGACCCGTTCGCGGACTTCGAGGCTGGGGCGGCGGCCGGCTCGCTGCGCGACCCCGCAGCCGATGCAGAGGCGTCCGGCTCGGTGTGGCCGCACATCGAGGAGGCCATCGCCGACCTCGTCGAGTCGCACCGCTCCACGATCGTGTTCGTCAACTCGAGACGCCTCGCCGAACGACTCACGGCGCGACTCAACGAGATCGCCGACGAGCGCGCTTCGGCCGATGCTCCGACGGCCGAGACGACGAAAGCAGCAGACCCCTACAGCGCCGCAGCCCCCGGCGTGCGCTGGTCCTCCGGCGACCACAGCGCGAGCCCGAAGGCAGCGCCGCAGCGACCACCCGCAGTTTCCATGGGGCAGGCGGGCCAATCCTCCGGCGCCCCGCTCTCCTTCGCACGCGCCCACCACGGCTCCGTGTCGAAGGAGTCTCGCGCCGAGGTCGAGAACGCCCTCAAGAGCGGCACCCTCCGCTGCGTCGTCGCCACCTCCAGCCTGGAACTCGGCATCGACATGGGAGACGTCGACCTCGTCGTCCAGGTCGAGTCGCCACCCTCGGTCGCGAGCGGACTCCAGCGCGTTGGCCGAGCCGGCCACCAGGTCGGCGAGACCTCCGAGGGCACGATCTTCCCCAAGCACCGCGCCGACGTCCTGCACTCCTCCGTGCTCGCATCGCGCATGGTCACCGGGCAGATCGAGCGGATGCGGGTGCTCGCCAACCCCCTCGACGTGCTCGCCCAGCAGACGATCGCCGCAGCGGCCATCGAAGACCTCGACGTCGAGGAGTGGTTCGACCTGGTCCGGCGCTCGGCGCCGTTCGCGTCCCTGTCGCGACCCCTCTTCGAGGCGACCCTCGACCTGCTGTCCGGCAAGTACCCATCCGACCAGTTCTCCGAGCTGCGGCCACGCCTCGTCTGGGACCGCGACCAGGGCACCCTCACCGGAAGACCCGGTGCGGCGAGGCTCGCCGTCACCTCCGGAGGAACCATCCCCGACCGAGGCCTCTTCGGGGTGTTCCTCGCCGGTTCCGAAGACGCCGACGCGCAGCGAGGGCCGCGTCGCGTCGGCGAGCTCGACGAGGAGATGGTCTACGAATCGCGCGTCGGCGACATCTTCGCGCTCGGGGCGACGAGCTGGCGCATCGCCGAGATCACCTTCGACCGAGTGCTCGTGACCCCGGCCTACGGCCAGCCAGGACGACTGCCCTTCTGGGTCGGCGACGCGCTCGGGCGACCCTCCGAGCTCGGCCAGGCCATCGGCGCCATCACCAGGGAGATCGCCGCGAAGGGGCAGGTGCCCGAGGCACTCGCCGCCCTCATGGACGACAACGCCGTGCAGAACGCCGTCGCCTACGTGCGCGAGCAGCAGGAAGCGACCGGCCAGGTACCGAGCGACCACACGCTCATCGTCGAGCGAACGCGCGACGAGCTCGGCGACTGGCGTATCATCCTGCACTCCCCGTACGGCTCCCCCGTGCACTCCCCGTGGGGCCTCATCGTGGCGGCGCGCATCCGCGACCGCTACGGCCTCGATGGCGGCGTCGTCGCAAGCGACGACGGCATCATCGTGCGAATTCCGGAAGGCGACGCCGAACCGCCCGGTGCTGAGCTGTTCGCCCTGGAGGCCGACGAGATCGAGCAGATCGTGGCTCGCGAGGTGGGCGGCTCGGCCCTGTTCGCGTCGCGCTTCCGCGAGGCGGCGGCCCGTGCCCTGCTCCTTCCGCGCCTCAACCCCGGGAAGCGCTCGCCGCTCTGGCAGCAGCGGCAGAAAGCCGCCCAGCTGCTCGACGTCGCCAAGCAGTATCCGACCTTCCCGATCATCCTGGAGGCCGTGCGCGAAGTCCTGCACGACGTCTACGATCTCGACGCGCTCGTCGACCTCGCGAAGCGCGTCGCCGGCCGCGAGGTGCGCCTCGTCGACGTGACCACCGAGCAGGCGTCGCCCTTCGCGCGGACGCTGCTCTTCGGCTACGTCGGCGCGTTCATGTACGAAGGCGACAGCCCGCTCGCCGAACGCCGAGCTGCCGCACTCGCGCTCGACACGAGCCTCCTGGCCGACCTCCTCGGCAGGGTGGAGCTGCGGGAGCTGCTCGACGCGAAGGTCATCGCGAGGCTCGAGGCCGAGCTGCAGCGCACGGCCCCCGACCGCCTCGGGCGCGACGCCGAAGGGGTGGCCGACCTCCTGCGCGTGCTCGGCCCGCTCAGCGTGGGCGAGATCGCGGAGCGCCTGCGCGGCGAGAACGCCAGCACCGATGGTCACGCTGACGGCGAGAACGCCGCTGACGGCGACGAGCCCGCCGAAGAGCATGTGCCCACGGCCACCGCCGCCGTCGCCGAAGAGCACGTCTCGGCGCTCGTGAGGGCGAAGCGCGCGCTGCGTGTTCGCATCGCGGGGGTCGACCGCATCGCCGCGATCGAGGATGCCAGCCGCCTGCGTGATGCCCTGGGCGTCGCGCTCCCCATCGGCGTCCCCGTCGCCTTCATCGACCCGGTGGACGACCCGGTCGGCGACCTCGTCTCCCGCTACGCTCGCTCGCACGGCCCCTTCTCGGTCGCCGAGGTCGCCGAGCGCTACGGCACGGGCCAGGCGGTCGTGCGCGAGGCGCTCACGAGACTCGAGCTCGCCCGTCGTGTGGTCGAGGGCGAGTTCCGGCCAGACCGCGAAGGCTCGGAATGGGTCGACGAGACCGTGCTCAAGCGCCTCCGCGCCCGTTCCCTCGCCGCGCTCCGCAGCGAGATAGAGCCCGTCGAGCATTCCGCGTTCGCCCGGTTCCTGCCAGCTTGGCAGCACGTCGGCGGCGAGCTGCGCGGAATCGACGGCCTGATCACCGTCATCGACCAGCTCGCGGGCGTGCCCGTCCCCGCCTCGGCGCTCGAGAGCCTCATCCTCCCCGCCAGGGTGCGCGACTACCACCCGAGCATGCTCGATGAGCTCACCACGGCCGGCGAGGTCCTCTGGCGCGGGCATGGTGCGATCGGTTCGAGCGACGGCTGGATCAGCCTGCACCTCGCCGACACGGCGCACCTCACGCTCCCCGACCAGCCAGAGGGCGAACCGGATGCGCGCGGCAGGCACATCCTCGACGCGCTTGCCGGGTCCGGCCCGGGCTTCTTCCCCCAACTGTCGCGGCACGTGCGGCTCATGCTCGAACCCGAGTCGACCAGCGACCGAGAACTCTCCGACGCCCTCTGGGCGCTCGTCTGGCAGGGACGTGTGACCAACGACACCCTCTCGCCGCTCCGAGCGCTGATCTCCGGCGGCCCCGGCTCGGCGAGCACCTCAGCGCATCGGGCTCCCAGCCGAGCCGCACGCGGCAGGCTCTACCGTGGCCGCGTCGCCATGGCGCCGAGCGACTCCGCCGGAAGCCCAACCGCCTCCGCCTTCGCCTCCCAGCGGCCAGCGCCCTCGCAGCCCCACACGAGCGGCCGCTGGACCCTCGGCCTGCAGGGCGTGAGCGACGCCACCGAGCGTGGCCTCGCCATCGGCGACCTGCTGCTCGACCGCTACGGCATCGTGACGCGCGGCAGCGTCATGGCCGAGGAGGTCCTCGGCGGGTTCGCGCTCGTCTACCGGGTTCTCGCCCGCTTCGAGGAGTCCGGGAAGGCCAGACGCGGCTACTTCATCGAGAAGCTCGGCGCCGCCCAGTTCTCGACCGTGGGCGCCGTCGACCGCCTTCGCGGGTTCACGCAGGAGCTCGACGCCGAGAAGCAGTTCGAGACGCTCACGCTCGCCGCCACCGACCCCGCCAATCCCTACGGGGCCGCGCTCGCGTGGCCGAGCGACGAGGACTCGCAGACCAAGCACCGGCCCGGCAGGAAGGCCGGTGGGCTCGTGACGATGGTCGACGGCGACCTCGCGCTCTACGTCGAACGCGGCGGCAAGACGCTCCTCACCTTCAGCGACTCCGACGACGTCCTGCGGGCGGCAGCGAGGTCCCTTGCCGACACGGTCCGGCGGGCCCGCATCCCGAACCTCGTGATCGAACGGGTCGACGGCACGTTCGTGCTCGAGACGCCCCTCGCGAGCATGCTGCAGGAGGGCGGGTTCTCGCTCACCACCCGCGGCCTGCGCATGCGGCCTGGCCAGTGAGCCACGCCACGACGCGCACCGAGAGCAAGACCAGAGCAAACCAAACCAGACCAGAAGCAGAACCGACAGCAGAGGCGGCACAGTGGCGACAGCACGCGGACGACGAGGAAACAGGGCAGGCGGCACCGAGCCGAGAATCGAGGCGCCATACCTGCCGGAACTCGACGATGCCAGCGCCGCGGACTTCGCGACGGCGCGGGTGCACGAGCTGCAGCACTTCACCGAGGTGCGCGGCGAGGAGCTCGACGCCGCCGGCGTGACGTTCTCCGAATGCCGCATCGAAGGCCTGACGGCCCGCAGGCTCCTCCTGCACTCGGGCCGGGTGAGCGAGTGCGTGCTCGAGCGAATCGAAGTGCCGGTCGTCGAAGGGCAGCGCCAATCGTTCAGGTCCGTGAGCTGGACGGCATCCCGACTCGGCTCCGCAGACCTGCACGAGTCGGACTTCCAGAACGTCGAGTTCCGCGATGACCGGCTCGGCTACGTCAACCTGCGTGGCGCAACCCTCACCGATGTCCGCTTCGCCGACTGCGCGTTCGACGAGATCGACCTCGGGGGTGCGACCGCACGACGCGTGGCGTTCACGGAGAGCCGCACGGGCATCCTCGACGTCACGGGCGCCCGCCTCGAGCACGTCGACCTGCGCGGGCTCGAGTTCTCGACCATCACGGGCCTCGAGGGGCTGCGCGGCGTCACCGTCTCGCCGTCGCAGCTCGAGGCACTCGCACCCCACCTCGCGGCCCACCTCGGCATCGAGGTGCGTGATGCCGGAAGGTGACACCGTCTACCGGGCGGCCACCCGGCTGAACCGCGCCCTCGCTGGCCGCGAGCTGACACGCTTCGAGCTGCGTGTTCCGAAGTACGCGGCTCTCGACCTCGCTGGCCTCACCGTCGACGAGGTCGTTCCGCGCGGCAAGCACCTCCTGACTCGCATCGGCCCACACACCCTGCACACCCATCTCGGGATGGACGGCAGCTGGCAGCTCGTGACCGCAGGCGGGAAGTGGCCGCGTCCCGCGTATCTGGCGAGGGCGGTGCTCGGCACGGCCGCGGGCAGCGCCATCGGCTTCGAGCTCGCCGTCGTGGAGATGCTCGCGAGCGAAGACGAAGCCGATGCCGTTGGGCATCTCGGTCCCGACCTCCTCGGTGACGACTGGGACGCCCAGCTCGCCGTCGCGAACCTGCGCCGAGACCCAGACGCCGAACTCGCCGGAGCCCTCCTCGAGCAGCGCAACCTCGCGGGCCTCGGGAACGTCTACGTGACGGAGCTGCTCTTCCTGCGCGGCCTGCATCCGCATACCCCGGTGTCCGCCGCCGGCGACCTCGACCGGCTGGTCGAGCTTGGCCACAAGCTCATCGTCGCGAACCGCGACCGGGTGGAGCGCACGACGACCGGTGACCTGCGGCCCGGCAGGCGAACCTACGTCTACGGCCGATACGGCAAACCGTGTCTGCGCTGTGGGACGCGCATCCAGCGCGGCGTCCAAGGCCGCGAGCGCGTCGCGGCCTGGTGCCCCAGCTGCCAGCCAGCGCTGCCCACCTGACTCACGCTCCGCACCACGCCCACGCCCAGCACCCGCGCCCCGCACCGTCCTCGCGCTCGCGCCCGCGTCAAGGCCCCTCGCCCGCACCCGCACCCGCACCCGCACTCAAAGTTGTGGCCCGGTGCTCCACAACCGCTCGCCAGCCACACCACGCCACAACTCTGTCGCCGCGAACGCAGCAAACAGCGCGTTCCCGGAACCTTCAGCCCCGCCCGAGACGTTCGGCGCGAAGCCGCTTCGCGTAGTCGGTGAAGGCCTGCAGGCCACCGGCAGGCACGAGGTCAGCGACGGTGAGACGCACGTGCCGCATCCCCACGCTCTCGATCTCCCTGCTGCGCGTGATGTCCAGGCGCCACTGGCGCTGACTCGTGCGATGCCCGTCGCCCTCGTAGTCGTATCCGATGCGAGCTTCGCGATCGACGAGGTCGATTCGGGCCACCTGGCGCGCTCCCGACATGAGCGGGACGTTGATGTCTGGTTCCGGATAGCCGGAATCCACCAAGGCGATCCGCGTCGTCGACTCCCAAGGCGACTCGACCCGCTCGCGAATGCGCAGCGTGGCAGACCGCAGCACGGCGGCGCCCGCGCATCCCGTCCAGGCCTCAACAGCGGATGCCAGACGATCCCGCGTCGTCAGCGCTTGAGGCCAAGTGCGCCCTGGATAGTTGTCCGCGTCAGAGATGAGGGCGTCGCCGACCTGCACGAGCTCGAGCTCGTCCAGGTGACGGGCGAGGAGACAATAGGTGAGCTCCGGTGAGGCCACTGGGAGGCCCCCAAGACGGCCGATACTCCAGAAGCGCGGCGGGATGGACCTCGCTGTCACGCCCTTCGCGCGGGGCGGGTTCCTCCCCTTGGGCACGATGACATGGACCAACGCGTCGGCCAGGAGTTTCAACGGAAGGGGCAGTCCATAGAGCCGGGCGGCGGAGACACCACCGAACGCCTGGTTCGGAGACATGACCGGCCAGTAGCTGCGGTCGAGTTCCTGCATGCGGGCGGCCAGGGCAGCGAACTCGTCGCTCGCCCCGCGCACTCCGGTGGAGGCCTCGGCAGTCTGCGATTCCGGCATCGGCTGCGGCACCCGCACTCCGCGGAATGGCCGCGCCTCAGCGCTGTTGCGCAGCCGGGACTTCGAGAGACCTGCTGCTCGGGCCTCGGCCACGCCGAATGCCGCGAACCGCAGGTCGAACGGCAACTGGATGCGCGGCTCCCGCCTGCCCGCACGGCCTGCACTGTCCGCGCGGCCCGCACTGTCCGCTCGGCCCGCACGGCCTGCACTGTCCGCTCGGCCCGCACTGTCCGCTCGCGAGATTCCCTGCGGGTCAGCGTCATCCGCGCCGCCACCTTGTCCCATTGCTCGAACGTAGACGCGTCGCGAGCGCCACGACGATCATCGGCGAAAGCTGTGGACAGCTGGGCAGAGCAAGGTCAAGAACATGAGCATTGTGGCTGAGGCTCACTCCCCCGCTCCTCCTCCTCCTCCTCCTCCACCCGCCCCGGCGCAGAGTTGTGGCGAAGTGCGACCAGACCCGCTCCCGACCGCACCAACCCACAACTCTGCGCCGGGGCGGGGCTGGGCGCACTTCGCCACAAC